>NZ_JACEFB010000004.1 GCF_013694095.1 Thermogemmata fonticola
GTCCCCAGAAATCGTGGCCTCGACGGAAGAAGCCGGAGCGGCATTCCCGCTTCGAGAGCCGCCATCACTGCCGCCGATTGACCGTCCCGCCTTCCACCGGCTGGTTCCGGATGACACACGGTTGTCATAAAATTAGAGATGCAGCGGTTCATGTCGTTCCAATAAGTGGTCGATTGATAAAGGAGAGTCGGCTTTTGTGGAGGGATGGAGCCGGGGAAACTCCGCAGGCACGCCCTCCGCCGCGCAGCGATCGAGAAGCCAGGGCAGCGTCTGGAAATGGCCGTGTCCCTGGGCTGGAATGTTGGGCGGAAGGTTCGGGTTGGAATGTCCAGAATCTTCGCAGACAATCGGCAGGGGCAGCGGCTAAGATGATGAGCATCGGTTGGCGATGAACGATCCTGGGAAGGCAGGTGCAGTCATGAAGATTCATGAGTATCAGGCCAAGGAGTTGCTGGCAGCGGCAGGAGCGCCGATTCCCCCGCATATTGTGGTGCGTAGTGGAGCCGAGGCGGCCAATGCCTTTGATGCGCTCAGTGGGGGCGGGGGCGTGGTTGTCAAGGCTCAGGTGCATGCGGGGGGCCGCGGCGCGGGGCAGTTGCTGGGTTATCCGGAGAAGCTGGGGGGGGTGAAGTTTTGCCCCAGCCGGGAGAAGGCGCAGCAGGTGGCGGAGGCGATGCTCAGCCATCGGTTGCAGACTCGGCAGACTGGTCCGGAAGGCGTGCCGATCCGCACTCTGATCGTTCAGGCCGATGCCGAGCCGGAACGAGAGTATTACGTGGCGATCGTTCTGGATCGTGCGGCGGGGCAACCGGTGCTGATGGCCTGTGCGGAAGGGGGCATGGAGATCGAGGAGGTGGCCGCCCGCCACCCGGAGAAGATTCTCAAGACCCCGATTGCTCCGGAGGCAGGATTGCAGCCGTTCCAGGCGCGGCGCTTGGCGTATGAGCTGGGTTTTTCCCCGGAGCAGGTGCCGCAGGTGGAGAAGGTCTTCCAGGCGCTGGCACGGGTCTATCTGGAGAAGGACGCCTCGCTGGCCGAGATCAATCCGCTGGCATGGACGCGCAAGGGCCAGATCATGGTGCTGGACGCCAAGATCGATTTTGATGACAACGCCTTGTTCCGGCATCCGGAGATAGCGGCGTTGCGGGACCCGGAGGAGGAAAACCCCCTGGAGGTACGGGCAGCGCAGGCTCATCTGAATTACATTCAGTTGGATGGGACGATCGGCTGCCTGGTCAACGGAGCGGGTTTGGCGATGGCCACGATGGACATCATCCAGTACTACGGGGGCCAGCCGGCGAATTTTCTGGATGTCGGCGGGAGCGTGACGCCGGAAGGGGCGGTGGAAGCCTTCCGCATCCTGCTGAGCGATCCGAAGGTTCGGGGCGTTCTGGTGAATGTGTTCGGCGGGATCGCGCGCTGCGATCTGATCGCGGAAGCGCTGGTTCAAGCGGGGCGGGAGGTGGGCTTCCGGGTTCCGGTGGTGGTGCGGCTGGAAGGAACCAATGCGGACAAGGCGCGGCAGATTCTGGCCGAAGCGGCGGCGGAACTGCCCACGCTCAAGACCGCACCGGACCTGACCAGCGCTGCCCAGATGGTGGTCGCCCTGAGCCGCTAACTCTGGGCCTGGCGGAAACTGAACTTGGTGACGAGGTCTTGTCATGGCAGCATCGCAGGAACCATCACGAGCGGCAGGTTTACTCTCTTGGCCAGGAGGATCGCCTTGCCGCCAGGCTCTCGTGGTCTGGGGCAGGCGGGGTTGGTCCCGTGGGGGCACCGGTTTGGCCGCCTTGCTCAGCCTGGCGCTCGCTGCATGCAGCAGCAGTCCGGTCAAGCCGACGGGAGGAGGGGAACCGTCGGACCGCACGCCGGGAACGGCTTCCCATTCCCAGCAGGCCCCGCCGCTCCCTCCGCCGTCCGGAAAGGATTCCGAACCGCCGGCAGGGCAGAAGTCGGGCGATCCCGCTTCTTCGAGCACCGTTTGGCGGACCGCCAGTGCCGAGGAACCGGCGGTGGCCACAGCGATCGCCTTCCTGAAAAGCCTCAGCGAGGGCACGCCGCGCTTGGAGCTGCTCACCGCTGACTTGGTGCGGATCATCGGGCGGCCCTGGGAACTGCCGGGCGATCGGGAGAAGGGTTACAGTTCGCTGGCGGCCGAAAGCTGGCTCAAGCGCGCTGGCCGCGGACGGACCTTCGCTCCCCCCATCGGCCTGGTGGGAACAGAGTGGGCCATTCTGAGCGGTTCGGCCCAGCAGGACAGCAACCCCGGCCACTATTACCTGCTGCTGCGGCGGGAAGGGCAGAACTGGCAGGTCGATCTCCTGGTCCTCAGCTCGGCGGAGGTCCCCTTGACCTGGCCGAAGCGGGACCAAGCAGCCTCGACTCCGGGAGCGGATCGTGGGGAGCAGGAATTGGCCGGAGCTATGCTGCGATGTTGGCTGGCGGCCCTGGCGGATCGCAAGGCCCTGAGTCCTGATGATCGCTCGGTTCTGGTGGCGGCGGGTTTGTCTCCGGCGTTGCGCCAGGCCTGGGCAGCGCCCTTCGATTCCGACAAAGCCCACGGCTACGACTTCAACCGCGGACAACTGCAACTGAAAATCGCCGCCATGATCCAGGACCTCCAGCAATTCCACCTCCATCCTCTGGATCCGCCCCGGCACTGGCAGATCGAGGGGAAGGGGGACAAGGGCGCCAGCCGGCGGTGGGTCCTGGCGCTGGAATCGGCGGGACCGTCCGGGAAATGGCTCATTGAGCGCATCCAGGAAACCCCCTGACTTGCCGGTGGCGGGAGAGTGAGGGCGGGGGAGCGAAACGCCACAGGGAAGCGAGTGCGGGGCGGGTCTCGCCCTCCGGCCACGGCCTCCGTAACCTCTTCCCCAAGGTGTGCGAGTTCCCCACGATGGGCGAGCGAGCGATGCGCCACCGTTCCTGGAGCGGGAAGCCGCCAACATACGGAACCGCCCCGGAGGTGCCGGAGGACCCAGGGTCGGTCCGCGATAGAAAACGCCGGAGAAAACATCGAAGGAGCCACGGCCTCGGTGCGGAGAAGGTATCGCTGCATTCGGACCCCGACGTGAGAGGGTAAGGAGTTCCACACAGCCATGAGCATATTGGTGGATGCCAGCACGCGTGTGATTTGCCAGGGGATCACCGGGAAGGCGGGCACGTTTCACACGGATCAGTGTCTGCTGTACGGGACGCAATTTGTCGGCGGAGTGACGCCGGGACGGGGCGGGACAACCTGGCGGGGTCCGCAATCGGGCCGGGAGTTGCCGGTGTTCAACACCGTGGCGGAAGCGGTGCGCAAGACCGGGGCGACGGCCAGCATGGTCTTCGTCCCTCCCGCCGGCGCGGCGGATGCCATCCTGGAGGCGGCGGACGCCGGCATCCGCGTGATCGTGGCCATCACGGAGGGCATTCCCGTCCTGGACATGGCGCGGGCCAAGCGCTGGCTGGCGAGCAACACGCCGCACGTCCGGCTCATCGGCCCCAATTGTCCGGGGATCATCACGCCGGGGCAATGCAAGATCGGAATCATGCCAGGTTATATTCACACGCCTTGTGCTCCCGGTCAGGCGGGCGTCGGCGTGATCAGCCGTTCGGGAACCCTGACCTACGAGGCGGTTTTTCAACTCAGCCGCCTGGGCCTGCCGCAATCGACGTGCGTGGGGATCGGGGGCGATCCGATTCCCGGCACGACGCAGGTGGAGCTGCTGGAGATGTTCGAGAAGGACGAGGGCACGTCGGCGATCCTGTTGATCGGGGAGATTGGCGGAGACGCCGAGGAACGTGCCGCCGCCTACGCCGCCCGCCACGTGACCAAGCCGTTGGCCGCCTTTATCGCAGGTCAGACTGCACCGCCGGGACGCCGCATGGGACATGCCGGGGCCATCATCTCCGGCGGCAGTGGTGGAGCGGCCGGCAAAATTGCGGCCCTGCGCCAGGCCGGCTTTGAGGTGGCCGCAACACCCGCCGAGATGGGCGCTGCCGTCCAGAAGGCGTTGTCCCGCCGCCAACACTCCGCCTGAGTCCCCAAAGCCAGCCCCTCCTGGCCGCGGCTCAACCTTCATACTCCCCGGGCTGCCTCCTAAAATATGGTAATGGAACACAGGGAACATGCTGAAACTCGTCTCACCACGCCGACAGTGACCTTCTGGGGAGCCGCGGGGGATGTCACCGGTTCCATGCATGTGTTGCGTGTCGGCCGGCAGGATTACTTGCTCGATTGCGGCCTGCATCATGGACGGAGCCTGGAAGCCCGCCTGCGGAACAGCCGCTTCCCCTTCCATCCCCAGCAAATCCGGGCCGTCCTGCTGAGCCATGCCCACATCGACCACTGCGGCAACCTCCCTACGCTTGTCCGCCAAGGGTTCCGCGGTTTGATCTATTGTACACCTGCCACCGCCGACCTTTTGCCGGTGATGCTCGCCGATGCCGCCCGCATTCAGGAAGAGGACGCCGCTTTCCTCAATCATGCCCGGCACTTCGTGGAACCTCTGGTCGAACCCCTCTATACCCAGCGGGACGTTGAGTGGACACTTAGACAGGTCAAGCCGGTACCCTATGGCCGGGAGGTGGAACTCGGTCCTCACGCCCGCTTCCACTTTCTGGAGGCCGGGCACATCCTCGGCGCGGCCATCTGCCACTTGGTCCTCCAGGGGCCGCAGCGGGAACATCACCTGGTTTTCAGCGGAGACCTGGGCCGGCGCGGCTTGCCCCTGTTGCGGCCGACTAGCCCCTTGCCCCCCGCCGATGTCCTCATCTGCGAGAGCACCTACGGCGACCGGCGCCACCCGTCCTTTTCCGAAACCGTCGAACGGCTCTATGAGGTCATCCGGCAAACGGTCGCGCGCGGCGGCAAGGTGCTCATCCCCGCCTTCAGCCTGGGCCGCATCCAACTGATCATTTACGTCCTTCAGCTCGGCTTACGCCAGCAAGCCTTCCCGCGCGTTCCCATCTACGTCGACAGTCCGCTGGCCCGGCAGGTGGCGGAAGTCTATCGGGCGCACACCGATTGCCTGGCCCCGGATGTGGCCGAAGCCATCCGGCAAGGACGCGGCTTACTCGGCGGCGACGGCATCCACTACGTCGAGGATTTCCAGTTCAGCCTGCGCCTGGCCTCTCAACCCGGCTCCTCCGTCATCCTCGCCTCCAGCGGCATGTGCGATGCCGGACGCATCCAGCACCACCTCAAGCAACTCATCGACGATCCCCGCTGCTCCCTCGTTCTGGTCAGCTATCAAGCGGAAGGCACCCTGGGCCGGCGCCTCCTCGAACCCCGCCCCACCGTCACCTTCCAGGGCCGCACCTGGAACAAGTGGATCGACATCATCCACCTCGACGGCTTCAGTGCTCACGCCGACCGCGACGACTTTGAAGCCTACCTCCGCCCGTTGGTCGGACGCCTCCACAAAATCCGCCTCATCCACGGCGAACGCTCCCAAGCGGAAACCCTCGCCCAGCACCTGCGGCAACTCGGCTTTCCCGATGTCGAAGTACCCTGGCCCGGCGACCAGGTCACCGTCGATCCCCTCCCTTCCTCCCCCTCGCTACATTGACTAAGAGCTGTCATTCGCTCCATCCCCCGTTCCTGTCCGCCCGCTGCCCTGTCCTCCTAAACCGCGGCTTCTCCCCCTGAATCGATGCCTTTCCCCCTCTACCCATGCCCTTCTCCTCCTGAATAAGCGAGGCGCATCTTTCTCCCTGCAACTGCCCTGACACCATTGGTGGCAAGGGCCGTGCTCCCTCAGCACTCGCCCAGCACGGCTGGCTCCGCCGCCCCACGATTGCCGGAATGTCCGCTCCAGAGGATACTGATAACATCGGGGCAAAACCATGCCCAACTCCAGAGAGTGACAGGTCCATAACGACGCCGACCGTTCTTCCGTCCGGATCCCCTCCGCGTCCGACACCGACCCCCGCCGGGCCGCGGGAACCCGATCCCTTCTACCCCGAATCGGACGGTATTCAGTATCGCTGGATTGTTACCATCAAGGAAAACCTGGACTATCTTTACCGCAATGATCCGAATGTCTTTGTTGCCGCGGATAACTTTATCTACCCGGTTAGGGGTGATCCGAGTATTCGCCAGGCTCCTGATATCTCCGTGGTTTTCGGCCGGCCCAAGGGAGATCGGCCCAGCTACAAGGTCTGGGAAGAAGACAACATTTTCCCGCAGGTGATCTTTGAAATCTGGTCGCCCAGTAACCGCGAAGGGGACATGGCCCGCAAGCGGGCTTTCTACCGCCGCTATGGCGCGGAGGAGTACTACGTGTACGATCCGGAAACGCACACGCTGGAAATCTGGCTCCAGAATACCGGCACGGATTTCCGGGAAATCATGGAGCCGCGCAGCTTCATCAGTCCGCGCCTGGGCATCCGCTTCGAGTTGACGCCGGGAGAAGAGCTGCGCCTTTACCACCCGGACGGCCAGCCTTTCCTGAGCGTCGCGGAACTCTGGCAATTGCGCGAGCAACTCGCCCTGGCCTGGGAAACGGAAAAACAACGCGCCGAAGCCGAAAAACAACGCGCCGAAGCCGAAAAACAACGCGCGGAGGCCGAGAGGCAGCGTGCCGAAGCCGAAAAACAACGGGCCGAGGCCGCCGAACGGGAATTGCAGCGTCTGCGCGAATGGCTCCGGCAAAAAGGCCTGTCCACCGAAGAAATGTAATCGGCCCGCCACAGAGTGTCACCAGCCTGCCGCAGGATGTCGCTGGATCGTCACAGGGTGTCACCAGCCCGCCGCACCGGAGGGTGCCACTGGCCCACTTCGGCGTTCGCTGTCTCGCCGCGATTTCGGAAGCACACGGCAATAGAATGGCGGTCGAGTAAACGTTGTCATCCACGAGAGAAGATGGTATCGGGAAGCTGCGCGGCGGCCGGCTTTCGTGAGCGGTCGGAGGCGCAAAACAAGAGGATGGAAGGGCGGATGTCAGGCTATGGCATGCGGAGGGATACCATCCCTTGGACAGACTTTTTGAGCGAGGGGGAAATGATACCAGACCCGGACGCAGGGCGGTTCCCAGTGCCTGCGGGAGTGAGGTTCATCGGATGGTCTCGGTCGGCTCGTGACGGTGGATGGGGGCGGATGCCGGGGAAACAGGGGGAAGTCCAACCGAATTGAGCGCAAAGGTGAGGTCGGGAAAGGAAGGCCAGGAGTTCCGAACCATGACCGAACGCGAGGCACTTTTGGCGGCGATCGTGAGGGAGCCGGAGGATGACCTGCCGCGCCTGATTTATGCCGACTGGCTGGAGGAGCGGGGCGAGACGGCCTACGCCGCATTCATTCGCGTGCAGTTGCGCTTGACCCGCGGTTCCGGCAGTTTGGCCGAGCGGCGGAGCTGGGAACGCCAGCAACGGGAGCTATTGCTGCGGCACGAGGAGGAGTGGGTGCAGCCTTTGCGGGAGGTGCTGAACCTGCCGGCGGGCGTGTGGGGCGGGTGGGTGTTCCGACGGGGTTTTGCCGAGTATTTTCATTTACCCGCCGCCGTGTTGCAGCGTTATGGTGCCGCCCTGGCCGCCCGGACACCGCTGCGCTCGCTTTACGTCCACCCCTGCTCGGCCCCGGAGTTTGCCGAGTTGGTCCGCCAGCCGTGGTTTGGGCAGATCGCCGAGGTGTACGCCCCGCAGACGTTGCTGCATCTGCCCGCGGTGATCGCCCTGCTGGACAGCCCCTACACGCAGCGGTTGCGGCATCTGGGGGTGGGGGGAGCCAGCGGGGATGTGGACGACTACTGGCTGCACGCCTGCCGGGAACGCTTCGGCGTTCAGCTCCACCGGGTCATTCCCCAGTTACCGCCGGCCCGTTCCCGCTTCTACGCCGCCTGACTCCCCACCCGCGCCGTCGCCCAGGTTCCGCGCAACCTTCCCTGCTTCTGCCCCAACTTCTAGAACAAATCCATCCCGGCGGAGAAAGGCACGTCCAGGACAACACCGATGGCCACCTGGTTTCAGACCACCGCGATCGACTATCCCAACAGCCGGCCCCACATCGGTACCGCGTTTGAAAAATTGGGGGCGGATGTCCAAGCCCGCTATCGCCGCATGGAAGGCTTCGAGGTGTTCTTCCTCATGGGCAATGACGAGAACACGGTCAAAGTCTCCAAGCAAGCGGCGCAGATGGGGCTGGACCCGCAGAGCTATTGCGATGAAATGGCCCGGCAGTTCCGCGCCGTCTGGGATGCCCTGGATATCAGCTACGATATCTTCATCCAAACCAGCAGTGAGCGCCATAAACAATGCTGCCGCAAATTCATCCAAAAAGTTTATGACAACGGCTACATCTACAAGGGGGACTACGAAGGCTGGTATTGTTCCGAATGTGAAGAGTTCAAAACCCAGAAGCAGTATGACGAACATCAGGGGATGTGCCCGACGCACAAGATCGCCCTGATTCGGCGGAGCGAGCCGTGCTACTATTTCCGCCTCTCAGCCTTCCAGGAGCGCCTGCTGGAGCACTATCAGAAGCATCCCGAATTCATTCAACCGGAAAGCCGGCGCAACGAGATCATCAGCCTGATCCAGACGGAGGGGTTGCGCGATGTGAACATCTCCCGGCGTGGGGAAAGCTGGGGGATCCGCATGCCCTTCGACCCGGAGTTTACCATCTACGTCTGGTTCGACGCGCTGCTGACGTACATCACGGGCATCGGTTACGGGGACGACGAGGCCACCTTCCGCAAGTACTGGCCGGCGAATGTGCACTTCATCGGCAAGGACATCACCCGCTTCCACTGCGCGCTGTGGCCGGCGATGCTCTGGGCGGCGGGCGAAGAGGCCCCCCGACAAGTCTTTGCCCACGGGTTTGTCTACATCAAAAATGAAGAATCCGGCATTGTGGAGAAAATCAGCAAATCTTTGGGGAATGTCATTGAGCCGATGGAGGTGATCTCCAAGTTCAATCGTGAGGCGTTCCGTTATTATTTTCTGCGGGAATGTCCGTATCCGTCCGATGGGGAGTTTTCCTGGTCTCGTTTTGCGGAGATTTATAATTCCGAGTTGGCGAACAATCTGGGGAACCTGCTGAGCCGCTGCCTGACGTTGATCTGGCGCAACTACGCGGGAGCGCTGCCGGGGTTGGTCGGTCAGGCGCCGGCGGCGGTGGTGGCGGCGGGATCAGCGGCGGAGTTCATCGCTCAGGTGCGGCAGGGGGTGGAAAGCTACCACTATCACCAGGCATTGCAAGCGACCTTGCAGCATCTGCTCACGCCGACGAATCAATATCTGGAAGCGCAGGCGCCGTGGAAGCTGGTCAAGACGGACCCCGCGGCGGCGGCCCAGGTGCTGGCCCGTGCCGTGGAGTCCCTGCGGGTGGCGGCGATTGTGCTCAAGCCGTTCCTCCCCCGCACGGCGGCGGCGATCTACGAGAGCTTCAATTTCCAGCTTCCCTGGGACCAGGTGCGCTATGCCGATGCGGCGGAACCGGAAGTGCTCCGGGAGGACCGGCGGGCCGCCGCCCCCCTGGTCGACGGCAAGCCCAAACCGCTGTTCCCCCGCATCGAGTTGGACAGTCCGCCTCAAAGTCCCAAGACTTCGCGGTAGGCTGCCTCCTGGAAGCCGACGATCAGAGTCGTCCCCACGCGGGCGGTGGGAGCGCGGAGATTGCCGCTAGGGCCGAGCAAACGCCGGAGCAATTCCTCCTCCGCGGGTTTCTCCTGCCGCAGGTCCCACTGCTCCACCTTCTGCCCCCGTGTGACAATCAGCCGGCTTATCCCAGGGAGCAATCCCAACGCCTCCTGCGGACCGTAGCGGACTTTGCTGGCATTGACGCTTTCCCGCACCGAAACCTGCGCGCGCTCCAGGAACTCCTGGGCCTTCTGGCAGGTCATTCACCCTTTGCGTTCGTAGAGCCAATCGATGGCTGGCGGTGCTGCCCCGGGGTGACGACGAGTCATGGCGGTGTTCCCTCCTCTCCTCAGATTTGTCAAAATGGTGCTCGCAACGCGTCTGGGATGCTGCGCCGTCCCTCTTCAAAGCCAAGCGTTGTGTGACATCGAGCGGAACAACCGAGTTGTTTTTCCCTCCTCCGAAGAAATATCGGTTGTTTCACCTCCCGGGGATGACCTGGGCATGATCCAGCAGTCCAGCAGCAGCCCAACCGGATCCGCCACGCCGTCCGGTCTCACGTCTCGAGGCCGCGGAGGACCAACTGGAACTGTTCCGCATCGCGGAAGGTGCCGGTATCAGGATCATAGGCGCGGCGGAGGACGTGAAGCCCAGGGCCATCCAGGCGGTATTCGAGATAGCCGGCCCGTCCCCGTTGGGTGGCGCTGCCGGCTCCGATGGTCGGGCAGGGGAGGTCTGCGCCGGCATCCAGGTAGTACCAGCGATGGCGGTGGCCGTGGAGCCAAAGGCTGATGCCGCAGGACTCAATCCAACGGCGGGCGTCGGCGGCGTCGCGCAGGCGGCGGTGCCAGCCTTCGGGACGGCGTTGTTCCGTCAGCAGGGGGTAATGGCAGACGGCGATCCGCGGGCCAGGGTCCAGCTTCTGGCAGAGTTTTTGGAGGTCCTGCCACTGGGAAGCCCCCACACTGCCGCTGGCATCCCAGAAGCCGACATGGGGGCGGGCCGCGTGCAGGGCGATCAGCCAGACCGGCCCTATGCGGCAGGCAAAGGGATAGGGGCGCTGGGACAGTCGGAGACCGCATTGCCAGGGGGCAAAGAGGCGTTCAAAGGCACCGGATCGTGCTGCCGCTGCCACGTAGTAGTCGTGATTCCCCGGTACGGCGACACCGGGGCAGGGCGCATTCTCGGCCAGTCCCAACAGGCGAGCGGCTTCTTCCAGTTCCGCCGGAAAACCGAGGAGGGATGCATCCCCGCTGAAGATGACGGCGTCGGGCTGCCGCTGGAGGATTTCCGTGTGCAACAGCCGGGTCAGGCGCCCCGCTTGAGCCAGGCGCGCTCCCCGGCCCAAAAGATGGATGTTGATCCAGCCCATCAGCCGCTTGTTGCACCACTCCCGCCAGCTCTTGCTCCGCGGCGCCGCCGTCACGTGAATATCGCTGAAGTGCAGCAATCGCACCATAACACCCTTTACAATCGGCGCTCTGTCTTCAGACTATCGAGCAGGGGCCAAGGGAACAGGGCCGGCATGTTCCGCCGCCGAGCGAGAAGCCGACCCAAAACCGGCGGAACACCCCGCAGCCGGAGAGGCGGCGGCATGCAGGTCCGGACGGGAAAAATGGGGCTGCCGGCAGAATAGGCCAGCGGAACGTTCCCGCCGAACAAGGGCGAGGGAGCGTCGGAAAGAGGAATCCATCCCCGGAAGACCCACGGAGAACGGAGCGATGATCCGGTACGATTTCAGCGGGCGGGTGGCCCTGGTCACGGGCAGCTCGCGCGGGATTGGCGCGGCGATTGCCACGGCGTTTTCCGCCGCGGGAGCCACGACGATCGTGCATTATTGGAACGATCCCAGCGGGCAGAATCGGCGGGACGCTGAGGAGTTGGTCCAGCAGTTACAGGCCCGCGAGCAGGCGCCGCCGGTGCATCTGCTGGCCGCGGATGTGCGGGAAGCCGCGGAGGTCGAAGCCCTCATGCGGCAGGTGCAGGAGCGCTGCGGCGGCCTGGATATTCTAGTCAACAATGCCGGTATTCTCCGCGATCGCAGCCTGCGCAAAATGACCCTGGAGGACTGGCACGCCGTCCTGCGGACCAATCTCGACGGCGTCTTCTATTGCTGCAAGTATGCCGTGGACATCCTGCGGGAGGGGGGGCGGATTGTGAACATCGCCTCGGTGGCTGGACTTGTCGGCTTTCACGGCCAGACCAACTACGCCGCGGCGAAAGCTGGTGTCATCGGTCTGACACGCGTGTTGGCCAAGGAGCTGGCCCGGCGGCAGATCACCGTCAACGCCGTCGCCCCCGGCGTCATCCAAACCGCCATGCTCGGCGAACTCCGCCCGGAAGTCCTCGCCGAGTACCTCAAGCAAATCCCCGTGGGACGCCTCGGCACGCCCCAGGATGTCGCCCATGCCGTCCTGTTCCTCGCCAGCGACGAAAGCAGTTACATCACCGGCCAAGTCTTGCCCGTCACCGGCGGCTGGATCTGAACCGACTGGACGCTAACCGACCGGACTCGAAACCGATGGGGTGAAACTGTTCCTGGCCGTCGGTGAGAGAGTGCCGGCACCATCCGCCTCTCAGACTGCGTCTGGCAACAAGCGACGGCGGGTGAGACATCACCGTGACCGAGAAGTAACGGTATTGCCAGTGAGGTCGATATCCACTCAGAGAAATTCGACATACTGCCGCAAAGCAGAGACAGTTTGCCCCAGCCCCTGCCTTTCCAGAGATTTGAGGTACTGTTCGACGGTCAAGGGTGGGTTTTTGAGACTCTCCCTCTGCTTCTTGGCTGCGGAGCAGACAAGGTGAGGGGCTAGATCGAGCAGGTACAGGATAAACTCGTCCGGATGTTGGGCTTCGATCCCATATTTAGCTAGCGTCTCTTTCGGAAAGTCCGCGAGATTGGCCGTGACAATCACACTGGCACCCGCACGGATTGCAGCGGCGAGGACGTGTCTGTCGTCCGGGTCGGGAAGAGTTAGCGCTCCGATGAGGTCTTCGTAATCCGTGACCAGGCAATCTCTGACATGGGCATTCATAAGGTCGCGGATACGTTCGACTTGGGCTTGAGCGATGTCCGGATAGTCCTTCCGAACGTTTCGCATCCATTCTTCGTGGATAGCGTTGGTCCACTTGGCACGGAATAAGCCCGTGAGCGCCAAGTACATGAGCAGGCTCCGGAGCGGAGCCGGGTAGAGGACGCTGGCGTCGTAAACAACGGTGAGTTGGTTCACTGTCAGTAGCCCATGCCACCGAGTTCCTGATCGAGGGCGGACAGCTCTTCCAAGACCTTCAGCCGCTCCTCGTCATCCTTCTGTTTGTAGGCCATTAGGTCATCGAAGCGAATGCGGCGGTGCTTGCCGACCATGCGGTAGGGGATTTTGCCTTCGTCAAGCAACTTGATCAGATACGGCCGGGAGACGAGGAGCAAGTCGGCGGCTTGCTGCGTGGTCAGCTCGACATGGGTGGGGATCAGCGTCACGGGATTGCCTTTGGCCATCTGGCTCAGGATGTCCGCGAGCAGTCGAAGGATCGACAGCGGCAGCGTGACGGTCTCTTCCGGCTTGTCGGTCGGCTGGATGCGGAAGCGGACGTTCTTCTTCCTCCCCTGGAGCAGCTTGGCGAGCTGCTGGCTGGCTTCCTGGGCCAGCCGCGTGTCCTCCGGTGTCGGGGTGATGGTCGCAGGAAATGCGCCGAGCATGACCGTCATCTTTGTGGCTCCTCCCGTTTCTCTCTTCCCACCCTGCATTCTATCGGCTCATCGCAATAATCGCAATCAACGAAGCCATCGCCAGGGGCCAGAAACCTCGGAGAAAGCATACCGCAGCCGGTGATTTGACCGGATGGAACCGAGTCGACGGGAAGCGGTGGGGTTCTTTCCCAGAGAAGAGAGTGGCCGACTGCCGCGGACAAACGAAAAGGCAAAAAAGACAGCCGGACCGATGTCAGCAGAAGGACGCTGCCCACCTTCCACTGGATCAGTCCGGCCTGTCGCTCCCACATGAGAGGCGACGCTGCCAAACGCCCCTCGCTAGATACGATGCGCGCCGCCGCCGGTTTATTGTCCCGTTGTCGGAAAATTTTTTGGTCCCGTTCCCGAACACCTCTGGCTACGTTATGGCTCGCCGCTCTTTCGCTTCACTTTTGCCCGGCAAGGTTTGCAGCCCCCGCCCTTTTTGATCCGCCGGAATCTCCCCGCTCTTCGCCCTCCTTATAGAGTGGCAGAAAGCGGATAGGGCGGTGGATGGTGCGGGTTTCCCTGCCTGCTGCCGCCTTGGGAGGTTCCCCAGGCACCACGGGGCGAAGGGCCGCTGGGGAAAAGAGGGAGCGCGGCGGAGGGGAGGTAGAAACCTGGACCAGGTAGAAACCTGGACCCCAGGAAAGGCAGCGGACGGCAGGACGAATCTCCGGGGTCCCAACCGGCCCTGGGGAGGCTGATACTGGGGCCATTTTAGCGAGGAGGACAGAGCGATGCGTGCGATCCAGCGGGAGCAGGGTGTGTGGAGTCGGCGTGAGGTGGTGGGAGCCGGGTTGGCCGCCGCGATCGGGGGAGTGAGGCTCGCCGCTGTCCAGGCGGCGAACGACCCGCCGGCCCAGGAGGCGCCAGTCCGCTTCCGCCTGGGCCTGGTCACCTACAACGTGGCCAAGGACTGGGATTTGCCCACGGTGCTGCGCGTCTGCCAGGAAGTTGGGATCGCCGCGGTGGAGTGCCGGACGACCCACAAGCATGGCGTGGAACCGTCCTTGACCGCCCCCCAACGCCAGGAGGTGAAAAAACGCTTCGCGGATGCCGGGATCATTTTCTGGGGTTGCGGCACGGTGTGCGAGTTCCACGCGGCGGACCCCGCAGTGGTGCGGAAGAACATCGAGGAATGCAAGCGGTTCATCGACCTGGTTCGGGACCTGGGCGGCAAGGGGGTCAAGGTGCGTCCCAACGGCGTGCCCAAAGGCGTGGAACCGGCCCGGACCTTCGAGCAGATCGGCAAGGCCCTCATCGAGTGCGGCAAGGCCGCCGCCGACGCTGGCGTGGAAATCTGGGTCGAAGTCCACGGTGCCGTCACGCAAATCCCCCAGAACATGCGCACCATCATGGAACATTGCCAGCATCCGGCGGTGGGGGTCTGCTGGAACTCCAACCCCACGGATGTCAACCGCGGGTCCGTGGCGGAGGCCTTCGCCCTCTTGAAGCCCTACCTCAAATCCTGCCACATCAACGACCTGGACAATGACGCCCGCGGCACTTACCCCTACCGCGAACTCTTCCGCCTCCTCCGCCAGTGCGGTTACGACCGCTTCACCCTCTGCGAAGTGGGCCGAGCTTATCCCGATGTCGCCGAAGGAACCGCCTTCCTGAAGCGGTACAAGGAGCAGTGGCAACGCTTAGTCCAGGGATGAGGCCGCTGCTAGTCTTCGACCGCGCCACTTCCCCTCCATGCGTTTTGTCCCCCCGACTGAGTTAGTCCCGATTGAGTCATTCCCTCCGGCGGAGCCGGCCCCTCCTGGCTAAGTCATTCTCTCCGGCGGAGTTGGCTGGAGATCGGCCCGCGCCTCCCTTTTCCCCTCCTGTTTCCCTCCTTTTCCGGCGAGCGGAAAGACGCTTTTTCCAGCGGATGGCCGGCTTCCTACGGACATTGCCGGAGGCGGGGGAGTTCGGGGACAATCTTGGGCGTATGGCACGGTGCCTTGAGACAAGGCGGAACTTACCCGCGAGGGGCGAACGGACGGAATCCGGCCGCTGGGGCGGCAGAGAGGAGGCGAAAATGGCGGTGCTCACCAATCACCAACTGGCGGAACTATTGCGGGCACGTGCTCAGCATTTGGCGCAGGAGGGGGCCAACGTGTATCGGGTCCGGGCGTTGCGGCGGGCGGCTCTGGTGCTGCTCGGTCTGCCGTGGGAAGCCGCCGAGCTGGCCACCCCCCAGGGACGCAAGGTGCTGGAACGCATCCCTGGCATCGGGCGGGGCATTGCACGCACCCTCTGCGAATGGGTCCGCCGGGCGCACCAGGAAGCGGAAAGCGCTTCCGTTCCGGTGCCTTGTGGGGAAGCTTCTTCCTTTCCCAGCTTTCCCAGGCAGCAAGGAGAAGGTTCCTCCCTCCCGGTGCGGCTAGGGGAAGGTTCTGCCCTGGCGGCCCAGCCCGATGTCGGCAGCCTGTCAGCCGCGGTGGAGAGGAGCGGGAGCGAGACCCAGCCCGTAGGTTGAGGCATGGTCCCGGCCCAGGAGCGGCCCCCTTTCCCGACCCAGGAGCGGCTCACGGAATACCCCGGATGCTTTGCTAGCGCACTGTCAGGATGGAGCGGACTTCAGGGGGGAGGGGGCAAACGGCCCGCGGGGGGTGTAGGCGTGGAGGTAGGCGTTGTCGGAGAAAGCCGCGATGGACGCTTGGGCGAGGTGGAGGGCGTCCGACATGAATCGGGCGGCGCGGCCCTGGAGGGGGACTCGGCCCGTGGCCAGCAGCAGAGGAGCGAGGTACACATGCCATTCATCGATGGCATCGGCCTGCCAGAAGGAGGAGAACAAGGTTGGGCCTCCTTCCACGAGGACGTGGGTGCATCCGCGCCGGCCGAGGTCGTCCAGCAGAGCGGAGATGGAGAGCCGGGGAGCGGAAGGATCGGCGGGGGATTGCAGCGGCAGGGGGACGATTTCGACGCCGGCCGCTTGCCAGGCGGCGAGGCGGGGCACGGCTTCGGCGGTGGTGTAAACCAGGGTGGGCACTTCGCGGGCGGTGCGCAGGAGCTTGGCCTCCGAGGGCAACTGTCCGCTGGCCGACACCACCACTCGCCGCGGCTTGCGCGGTGTGGGCAGTTGGGGGATGAGCAGCGGATCATCAACGCGCACCGTCTTCGCCCCCACAATGATGGCATCCATCACGCCGCGCAACTTATGCACGTGGTACCGGGAGGCCTCGTTGCTGATCCAGTACGAGTGCCCACTGTCACTGGCCAGACACCCATCCAGACTCATGGCCCATTTGGCATGCACCCAGGGCTGGCCGGTGGCGACGCGCTTCAGGTAGGCGGCATTGAGGCGGCGGGCTTCGACTTCTCCCACACCGACAATCACCTCGACCCCGGCCTCACGCAGGCGCTGAAACCCTCTCCCCGCCACCGCGGGAAAGGGATCGGTCATAGCGGCCACCACCCGGCGAATCCCGGCGGCCAGGATCGCTTCGGTGCACGGCGGCGTCTTGCCGTGGTGACAGCACGGCTCCAGCGTCACGATCAGCGTCCCGCCGCGGGCGCGCTCCCCAGCTATCTCCAAGGCTATGATCTCGGCATGCGGACCGCCGTACTCCTTATGGCAGCCCGACGCTATATAGCGCCCCTCGGCGTCCAGGATCACGGCCCCGACCAGCGGATTCGGCTCCACCCTGCCGCGCCCCCCGCCCGCCACCCGCAGGGCCTCTTTCATAGGCTCCAAGTAACGATCGGGAGAATCCATCGGACTATACCCTGCGTATTGGCTCAGCCCACCTGCCGCTACCGAAAATCGAACCCCACGATGAAAGTATGGCCAACTTGCAACGGTAATAATTATACCTCGCGGACAGGAAACCTGTCCCACACGCCTCCGGTCTCGGCGCTGGGAAAGCCGCAGGAAACGGCGACTCATGCCGGCCAGCGGTGCCAAACGTGCCAGGAAAGCAGGCGCTGGTTGTGACGTGCCGCAGTCACTCGAATTTCTGCCAGAAGGTGGATTTTCCGCTGACTGTATACTAACAGTACCGGGAATGCCGATAACGGAGAGAAATCGGACTGGAGTGAGGGGACGGAGCAGAAGAAGCCACGAATAATAAGGGCAAGACCAGCGGAAAGGTCTTGGCCGGATCGTTTGACTTGGAGAAGTGGTGACGAGTGATGATGGAATTGCGTGAAGCGCGGCCCATTGCCCGAATGCTCGCCGGGTTGAGCGAACCAACCCGTTTGATGATCGCCTTGTGCCTTTTGGAACGGCCGCATTACGTGGGCGAGTTGTCCGAAATCCTGAAGATGCCGATGGTGAATGTGTCGCATCATTTGGGGGTCCTCAAGCAAGCCGGTCTGGTGGAGGATACGCGGGAAGGGCGCCGGGTGCTCTACCGCCTGCGGGAGGGAGTTCTGGATGCGGCCAGCGGACCGGACACCCACGTGGTGCTCAACCTTGGTCCGTATCGCCTGTGGATCACGGAACCTCCGCCTGTGCAACCGGTGAATTGGCAGCAGGGGCGCAAGCGGGGCCGGCCCCGGCGGCATAAACGCTCTCACTAAGCCGGCGGTCGCTACAATGACGCAATGCTGGCTCCTGCACCTCCGCCTGCCCCTTCTGCCTCCCTGAGCCGGGCCGTCCTGCATCTGGCGCTCCCGGCCCTGTTCCAGCAATACTTGCACCTGCTGGTCCGCCTGTCCGATCAGTTCCTGGCCGACCGCTTCCCCCTGAGCGATCCTGCCGGGCGGCCCTACTACCTCGCCGCCTTGACCACCGCCGGGTACATCTACTGGTTCATCTCCAGCTACACGGTCCTGGTGAGTGTGGGAGCAACGGCGCTGGTGGCGCGGGCCATCGGAGCACGGGATCACCGGCTGGCCTGGCAGGTAACCGCTCAAGCGGTGCTGCTGGCGGGCGTCTTCGGTAGCGTGGGAACCGTCGCGGGGCTGGCCGGTTTGCCCCACCTTTTGCACCTGTTGCAGCTCGAAGCGGCGGCGGTGCGCTTCGCCCTGGAGTTCCTCACGCCTTTAGCCCTGCTCCTGCCCTTCCAGATGATGGAGACGGCCTGCACCGCCTGCCTGGCCGGCGCGGGGGATACCCGGACTGGTCTGCACGTCCTCGGCGGCGTCGCCCTGCTGAATCTCCCCCTGGCCTGGCTCTTGTGTTTCGGCATTCCTCCGCTGGTCCCCGGCCTGGGATTTGCCGGCATCGCCTGGGGAACCGGCCTGGCGCATACCCTCGGCTGTTTCATCCTGCTGCGGCTCTTGCGGCAGGGGCGCTCCGGCCTGCGCCTTCAGGGGCAGGATCTCTGGCCGAATGGCTCGCTCATCCGGCGGCTGCTGCGCGTCAGCGTCCCGGCAGCGGTGGATAGCCTATCGATGGCCGTCTGCCAGTTCTGGTTCCTCAGCGTGGTCAACCGGCTCGGAGCGACGGCGGCGGCAGCTCACGGCATCGCCTTGCAGTGGGAAGCTTTGGCCTATCTCGCCGGGGGAGCATTCGGCACGGCGGCGATGGCCCTGGTCGGGCAGAACCTGGGGGCGCGCCAGCCGCAGCGGGCAAGCCGGGCCGCCTGGATCGCTTGGGGGCAAGGGGCGGCCGTCATGTGCGGCATGGGGCTGGTCTTCGTCCTGGCTGCGAAGCCGATGTTCCGGCTCTTCTGTCACGAAGCGGATACGCAAGCAGTGGTCCAGGCGGGCGTCCCCGTCTTGCAACTTATCTCGCTGGCCATGCCGGCCCTGGCGGCGCAGATCATCTTCACCGCGGCCCTGCGCGGCGCCGGCGATGTCCGCGTGCCGGTCCTCATCACCTGGTTCGGCTTCCTCGGCATCCGCTTGCCATTGGCTCATTTCCTCGCTTGGCCGGAAATCCCTCTCGGTGCGGACCTCCGCCTGCCCGCCCTGGGCCTGGGACTGCGCGGCGCCTGGATCGCTATGGTCCTTGACCTGTGGGTCCGCGGTCTGCTCCTGACCTGGCGCTTCGTGGCCGGCCGCTGGCGCCACATCGAAGTCTGAGCCTTCGCGGAGACGCTTTGGACACCGGCCTGTCATTCCCTCCCCCCCTTCTCTCGCAAGCTCGGCCTTCCGCTTTCCAGGATGCCCTCCCTTCCGCCCTCTCAGGCTCGGCATACTGTGGGAAAACCCAGGCTAGACGCTTCCGCCGCTCTGCAGTACGTTGGGAGAAGAGCATCGCTTGTGGACGAAATGCCGGTCCAGAGGAACTGGAGAACAAGGCGGAACCCCAGGGGCGAGGAGGCTCAGCGATGTCAGGTGAGAGGCGCAGGCGAGTTTTTCCCCCTCTTTTCCGTGGGCGAGGCAGGTGGCTTCCCCTCCTGCTGCTGTTTTGGCTCCTGGCCCCGCAGCCGCTGCCGTCGAGCATGGCGCAAACTCCTCCGCCGCAGAAGCCAACCCCGCCGGCCCCCCCATCGGAGCCGCCTCAGTCTCCGCCGCAGAAATACTGCCCGGTCATGACCAGCGAGGAAGTCGATCCTGAAACTTCGCCGCGGGTGATGTACGAAGGAGTGCCGATCTACTTGTGCTGCGATCAGTGTGTCAGTAAGTTCCGGCGCGATCCGGCAGCCTATCTCGACTCGGAGATTGTCCCGGCCCTGCGTGGCAAAAAACTGCCTCCGCGTGGTCTGGAACAGGTCTATTGCCCCGTGCTGCGGGACCGCAAAGTTTCGGCGAAAGACCCCTTCACGATCTACCAGGGGGTCAAGGTGTATTTCTACAACGATCTCGCCCGGCAACGCTTCGAGAAGGAGCCGCAGCGCTACGCCGATCCTGCCATCCTGCCCCAGTTGAAGAAGGCCAAACCGCCATCGTAGCCCTGGCGCAGAGCTTGTCAGACCGCGGAACCTCACGCCCGGCACTGGGCGGCAAGACTCAGGCGGGGTGATAACTTTCTGCACCCTGTTTCCTCTGTGCCCCGTTTCCTGGCGGCGGGAAGAGTCATAAACTGTCTGCACTTTCCTGCCCTGGGCCGAGGCAGCCTGCTCTTCGGCCCTCCCCTGTCTCTGGAGGTGGAGTGATGCATCGCAGTGTGGGACTGACGGCGGCTGGTGTCCTTCTGATGGCAGCAATGTTTGCGTCCGCGCCGCGGGGAGAAGCGACCGCACCCGCAGCGGATACCCGGCTGTATGAACTGCGGGTGTACTATGCCGCACCTGGCAAGCTGGAGGCCCTCCATGCCCGCTTCCGCAATCACACCCTGAAGCTCTTCGAGAAGCACGGGCTGAGCAACGGCGGCTACTTCGTCCCCGCCGGCGACAACCCCCAGCGCAAACTGGTGTACTGGATCACGGCACCCAGCAAAGCGGCACGGGACAAGAGCTTCGCCGACTTCCTCCAGGACCCCCAGTGGAAAGCCGTCGTGGCGGAAACCGAAAAGGACGGCAAGCTGGTCGAACGGATTGAGTCCACCTTCCTGCAACTGACCGATTACTCCCCGCCGGTGAAACTGGAACGGGCCGATCCGCCCCGCGTCTTCGAGCTGCGCACCTATACTGCCACGCCCGGCAACCTCGGCGCTTTGAATGATCGCTTCCGCAATCACACGCTCAAGCTGTTCACCCGTCACGGCATCACCAACATCGCCTACTGGAACCTCCTGCCGGACCAGCCGAAAGCGGACCGGATGCTGATTTACCTGCTGGCCCACAAGAGCATCGAGGCGGCGCGGAAATCGTTTGAGGCCTTCCGCAACGACCCGGACTGGATCGCCGCCCGCAAGGCCAGTGAAGAAAAGGCCGGCGGCAGCCTGACCGAACCCAAGGGGGGCGTCGTGAGCGAATTCCTGCTCCCCACGGACTACTCCCCCTTGCGCTGAAGCTCTCCCTGGCGCTGAGAGGTGAAAGAAGGCAGGCACGCCCCGGCCGCGGATCCGGAAGCGCACGCCGGCAGGAGAGGCGGCACAGGACGTGGAGAAGAAACGGTCACACCGCCTCGACCGCCGGGAGGAGATGCACCTATGGCCGAGTATCGTATCGAAACCGACACCATGGGGCCAATTCGGGTCCCTGCTGACCGGTATTTCGGGGCGCAAACCGCCCGCTCGCTGGTCCACTTCGCCATCGGGATCGAGGTGATGCCCCGGCCCGTGATCCGGGCTTTCGGCATTCTCAAAAAGGCGGCGGCCTTGGTCAATCGTGAACTGGGACTGCTGCCGGAGGACAAATGCGCCTGGATCGTTCAGGCCGCGGATGAGGTGATCGCCGGCCAGCTCGACGAGCACTTCCCCCTGCGCGTGTGGCAGACCGGCAGCGGCACCCAGACGAACATGAACGTCAACGAGGTGATTGCCAACCGGGCCATCGTCCTCGCCGGCGGCACGCCGGGCAGCAAAAAGCCGATCCATCCCAACGACGACGTCAACATGTCGCAGTCGTCCAATGATACCTTCCCGACCGCGATGCATATTGCCGCCGCCACGGAGGTCCGGCAGCGCCTCCTGCCCGCCGTCACGGCCTTGCGCGACACGCTGGCGGCCAAATCCCAGGAGTTCGCCGACATTGTCAAAATCGGCCGCACCCATCTCATGGATGCCGTCCCGCTGACGCTCGGCCAGGAGTTCAGCGGTTATGTGGCCCAGATCGACTACGGCCTTCAGGCCATCCAGGCGGCGCTGCCTCCGGTGTACGAGCTGGCCCTGGGAGGAACCGCCGTCGGCACCGGCCTCAATGCCCATCCGCAGTTTGCCGAGCGGGTCGCCCGGAAGATCGCCGAATTGACAGGCTTGCCCTTTGTCAGCGCGCCGAACAAGTTCCAGGCCCTGGCCGGTCACGAACCGCTGGCTAGCCTCGCCGGCGCGTTGCAGACCCTGGCCGCTGGCCTGATGAAGATCGCCAACGACATCCGCTGGCTCGCCTCCGGACCCCGCTGCGGACTCGCCGAAATCACCATCCCGGAAAACGAACCCGGCTCCTCCATCATGCCCGGCAAGGTCAATCCCACCCAGTCCGAAGCCATGACCATGGTCTGCATCCAGGTCATGGCCAACACGACCGCCGTGGCTTTCGCCGCCAGTCAGGGCAATTTTGAACTCAACGTCTTCAAACCCCTCATCATTTACAACATTCTCCAATCGATCCGCTTGCTCGCTGATGCCTGCCGAAGTTTCCGGGAACACTGCGCTGCCGACATGCCGGAGCTGGACTACCAGGCCCTGGAATACGCCGTTCATCCGGAGACGGGCCGCCTGGAAGTCGATGCCAGCAAGCTGCGCCCCAAGGCCGGCGCTCCGCTGCGGCCAGGGATCACGCCCAATCGTGAGCGCATCCGCCGCTACCTGAACGAATCCCTCATGCTGGTGACGGCCCTCAATCGTTACATCGGCTACGACGCCGCGGCCAAGATCGCCAAAGCAGCCCACGCCAACGGGACCACGCTGCGGGAAGAAGCCATCCGCCTGGCGCCGCCGCTCAAAGACGGCTCCGGCGTCCTGACCGCCGAAATTTTCGACCGCATCGTCCGGCCCGAAAAGATGGTCGGACCGGGGTTGGAATAAGCCGACGCAACTCCCAGCGAACCGACTTAAGGACGCGATCCCGCACCCCGCCGCCCTCCCTCCGGCCCACGGAGGCGGTCCGAGCGCCCCGTCCTCTTTTTTCAAGCCATCCGCCAGGATTCCCCCCCTTTTCCCAAGCGGTCCGCCGGGGTTCCCAAACTTTTCCGCCGCTGCCTCGTCTGGAACGATGAGCGGCACAGGGGGTGTGTCGAGGGGAGGGTTTTGCCCTGGAGACGGCCACCCCTAGAATGGCCCGAAACGATTCCTTCTCTTCCGTGGAGGTCAGCCATGAAGAAACGGTTGCTCGGCCTGAGTCTGGCCCTGCTGGGCGTAGTGGTGTTGGTGAGTCCCGCTCCGGCGTTGCGCATTGCCTTTTTCCCGCCGGCGCAGCGGGCGATTCATGCGGAGGTGATTGTCATCGGCAAGGTGGTTGGCATCGAGAAGCAGCCGGTGGACCTGGCCCCGGCTCCCGGCGCCCCGGAGAAAGTGAGCCACAAGATCGCCCTGGTCAAGGTGCAGGAGAACCTCAGCGGTGCGGAAAACATCACGCATTTGAAGATCGCTTTCGTTCCGCCGGCGGCTCCGCCTCCCCCGTCGGATGTCGATGTTCCCGTCCGCCCCGTTCGGCCCGTGCGCCCGCCGATCCGCCCCGGCCTGCAACTGCCGGAATTGCGCGAAGGGGATGAGTTCCTCTTCTTCCTCGTCAAGCATCCGGGCGGGCCGTACTACATGATGCCGGGCATGTATCCCCCCATCGCCGCCAAAGGCGCCAACAAGGAGATCGAGCAGGTCAAGAAGATCACCGCGATCCTGGCCAATCCGCTGGCCGGACTCAAGAGCGACAAACCGGAAGTCCGCGCCCAAACCGCCGCTGTGTTAGTCATGAAGTTCCGCGCCGCCCCAATGTTCGCCCAGCAAGTGGACCAGGTGCCGATCGACGCGGAGATGAGCCGCCTGATTCTGCAAGCCCTGGCGGAAGCCGACTGGAGCCAACAGCCGAATGGCGAGGAGTTCCCCTTCCAGGTCGCGCAAGCGTTCTACGCCCTTGGCTTGACGCCCCAGGACGGCTGGACTCCCCCCAAGTTCACGCCGCCGCAGCCGGGCCAGCCGCCGGTGGACTACAACAAGCTCGTGCACAAGTCCTTCGTCGAATGGCTCAAAGGCCCTGGCAAGAATTACCGCATCAAAAAGTTCGTGGCCAAGAACTGACCTCTATCCTCCCGGCGTCATCTGACCCAAACTCCCCCATTCATTCCGCCGCCCTAAACGACCGGCCCGGCGAGGGGTGCGATCACCCCCGTGCCTGGCTGGCATCTGGCGTGCGGAGGCGGTCCGAGCGCACGTCTCATTTCCAAGCCAAGCGGGCTGCCGGGGTTCCCAAACTTTCCCGCTGTTGCCTCGTCTGAAACGTTGAGTGGCACCCAGGGGTGTGTCGAGGGAAGAGTGAACCCTTCGGCCCGCTTCCCGTGGGAGGCCTGGTCAATGTCCCGTGGGAGGCCCGGCCAATGATCTTTCTCTTCCGTGGAGGTCAGCCATGAAGAATCCAGCCTTGCTGGGTGTAGGTTGGTTGGGTGTATTGGTGCTGGCAATTCCCGCTGCGGCGCAGAAGGATGAGTGGGAGAGGGCGATGGGGTTTAGGATGCTGGTGCAGAAAGTCGTCCGTGCTGACGTGGTGGTCATCGGTAAGGTGATTGGTATCGAGAAAGAGCCGGTGAACTTGGAGACAGTCGAAGTGGTAGGATTCGACTGGCCCCAGAGGAAAACAAGAACAGTAAGCTACAAGGTGGCCCTGGTCAAGGTGCAGGAGAACCTGATTGGTGCGGAGAACATCACGCATCTGAAGATCGCCTTTGTCCCGCAGGAGGTGGCTCCCCCTCCCCCCATCGCCCGTCCCTTCCGTCCCAAGGACCAGGAGATTGTGCAGAGAACCACCGCTTACCCGGTGGATTTGCGGGAAGGGGAGGAGTTCCTCTTCTTCCTCGTCAAGCATCCGGGCGGGCTGTATT
This sequence comes from Thermogemmata fonticola, assembly GCF_013694095.1. Classification (NCBI taxonomy): domain Bacteria; kingdom Pseudomonadati; phylum Planctomycetota; class Planctomycetia; order Gemmatales; family Gemmataceae; genus Thermogemmata; species Thermogemmata fonticola. The sequence continues at coordinate 24,755 of NZ_JACEFB010000004.1, forward strand.
TCATGATGCTGTACCCCGACCTGCCCATCGTAGTCAAGGGAAGAGACAAGGAAATCTATCAGGCTAAGGAGGTCGCGGCTATCCTGGCCAAGCCAATGGTTGCACTCAAGAGTGACAAACCAGAGGTCCGGGTCCGAGCCGCCGCTGTGCTGGTCATGAAGTTCCGCTCCGCCCCGATGTTCGCCCAGCAAGTGGACCAGGTGCCGATCGACGCGGAGATGAGCCGCCTGATTCTGCAAGCCCTGGCCGAAGCCGACTGGAGCCAACAGCCCAATGCCGACGAGTTCCCCTTCCAGGTCGCGCAAGCGTTCTACGCCCTTGGCTTGACGCCCCAGGACGGCTGGACTCCCCCCAAGTTCACGCCGCCGCAGCCGGGCCAGCCGCCGGTGGACTACAACAAGCTCGTGCACAAGTCCTTCGTCGAATGGCTCAAAGGCCCTGGCAAGAATTACCGCATCAAAAAGTTCGTGGCCAAGAACTGACAGGGACCACCCGGATGCCTGAGACCAAGGTTTCCAGACTCCTCTGACCAAGAGCCGCGGATTCCCTCCGCCTTCGCAACCGGCAGCTTCCCCCGGCCGGTTTGTTTTTGTCGCTTCTGCCTTTGTCGCTTCTTCCGTCAAACCCCGAAACGGAACTCGACGACCGGCAGCGCCCCCCTGCCGGTTCCTTTGGGGGGTCACACCTTGTTGGCAAACGAAGAGCTGGCCGGAACGGCCGAGCGGCAGCGGGAACGTCAACGGGCAACGTCAGCGTTAGGGTCAATCGAGATGGAGGGCGAGCTGGTAGATTTCCTCGATGTCGAAGACGGCGGTGTGGGTTTCAAACAGTTTGGCCACGGCGGTTTTGTGGATTTTCATCTTGGTGCTGCCGACCCCCAGGGCGCCGTAGCAGACGATGCCATCGCGGATGGTGCCTTTGTCGTTGAGTTCCACGCCTTCGATACCGGCGGGGGGGACGCCGTTGAGGTCGATGAGGAGTTTGAGGGCGTTGGCTTTGTCCCGGATTTTTTTGGGCAGAAGGACGACACCGGGTGCTCCGGCAGCGATGACAAGCTGGCGTCCCTCGAGGGCCTCAGGGGCATCCGCCGCAGTGGCGACGCTGACAGCCTCCACGCCTGCACCGGGGACCTGAGCGCGAATCCGCTGGCAGACCGCCTCGGCCCGTTCCAGTTGCCGGGAACCGACCCGCACATGTCCGCCGGCGCGGGCCAGGAGCCGGACTACCCGCTGCCCCACCGGCCCCGTTCCCCCCAGGACCAGCGAGCGGGCGCGGGACAAATCCAGATGCCGGGCCGCGACCCGCACCGCCGCCGCGGCGGTCGTGTTCGCACCGTTGGGGTCCAGCAGGATCGACACGCTCAGCCCGTATTGCGGCAGCAGATGCTTGCGCACCTCGCTCAGCAGCGCTTCCCCCGCTTGCACATCCGAACCGCCGATGAAAATCGCCGTGCGGTGCAAATCCTGCGGGCCGCGCGTGAAGATGCAGCCATGGACCAGGGGCGCCACATTCTGCGGCGTCACCCCGCCGTAGCTCAACACCTGCTCCGCCCCGGCGTCGATCGCCACGATCCGGTCAAACACGCTCGGCAGGGCATCGGTGTCCAACTGCACCAGAATCTTCGTCTTCTCGGCCATAGGTCCCACCTCGATGATGCTGCCGCGGAGTTGGAGGTCCTGGCGTCCGCTTGCCGCCGCGATGACAATGGCCTGTCCCCCAGAATTTCACCTCCACCGCAGGACGGAACCGAATTGTCCCCCTCCTGGCAACTGCTGGCATCCCGGCAGCGCAGCTCGCACTGCGGTTGCGCGAGCGGTCCCGACCTGCCGTGAGGACCCGGCGAACAGGCAGCGACCACCTCCCGCTTCTGATCGAGCCAGTGTCTGGGGAGACGGCAGCCCGCAGCTCCTCTCCGGCGAGTCAGGCCCCACCGCCTCGCGCAGACACTGGCTGAATCTGGGCCTACCGACGACACACACCGGGCTTTCCCGGTGCTATTGATGCAAGCGCCGCTTATTCAAACGGATGCTTCGTTTCCTTCTGGGCGATGATTTCGTCGATGGTCGGCTTCTGTTGCAGCGCTCGGCGGATGGCCAGTTTGGTCGCTTCGTAGTTGTTCTTGTAGATTTTTTTGTTGTCATTGGCGTTGGGGTCGATGAACACGCCGCAGACGATGCACCACTCTTCGGCCTTGTCCTTGGGGATGACTCCTTCGACGACGCTATCGACGACGGCGCGGGCCACCGCCGCCTGAGCCGGGCCGAACATCTGCATCACTTGCTTGCTCCCCTTGAGGGTCACCTTGGTGATCATGACTGTGGCCGGCTTGGCGGGAATGTTCGGGCTGATCACCGCGAGGAGGTTGGTATGGCCTTGGGATTGGCGGGCCAAGGCGTTGGCAAACGCTTCCCCGACCGGTCCGTCTTTCGGGCCGATCACCAGATCGATGTGGGCCACGTTCGGCAGATCATTCCCTTCCAGCACCAGGGCTTCACCCACATACATCACCGACATGGGAGGCACTCCTTTCCGTAGCACCCAGGGTTTGAAAGACCGCCGGCCGGCGAGCGGCTCGCACCCCCGCCGCGGCACAACCGACGGCGTTGATCGTAGCATTCGGCCCGCTTGAGGCAAGCACCCCGCTGACAGATTCTACCCTTTTTTCCTTGTGCACCAGCCCCCAGCTCCTGGTTGCAAGCCGGTTCGACTCCGGGGCCGGTTCTCGCCCCGGCGAGCCGGCCAGAGGAAAGGAGACGGAGCCAGCTTGCCGTGGCTGTGCGACCGGGGGAACCTGCCGGAACTGGCGGCTCGCCGCGGACCTGCTAACTCAGGATCGCCGAGATCGGATTGCCCCAGGGGCAGACGACCAGAGGCCGCTGGAGGCGGTCATACAGTTCCAGATCGGGAGGGATGCCGAGGCAGGTGTAGATCGTGGCGATCAGGTCGGCGGGAGTCACGGGGTGCAAGCTGGGCCGGGCGCCGATCTTATCACTGGCTCCGTGGACATACCCGGCGCGAATGCCGCCGCCGGCCAGCAGGACGGAGTAGCAGAAGTTCCAGTGGTCCCGCCCGGCGTTGTTGCCGTTGATCCGGGGCGTACGGCCGAAATCGCCCAGGACAGCCACCAGGGTCCGTTCCAGCCGTCCGCGTGCGGCCAGGTCTTCCAGCAAGGTCGAGACGGCGGCGTCAAGCTGCGGAAGCAATTCACGCTTGAGCTTGACAAAATTGCTCCCGTGGGTGTCCCAGGTGGCGTTGGCATCCGGCGCCCAGGACATGCAGACCACCCGCGTACCAGCTTCGAGCAAGCGCCGTGCAAGCAGAATGCTCTGGCCGTAAATGTTCCGCCCGTAGGCGTCCCGGAGTTTGACCGGTTCCCGATCCAGACGGACCGCTTCCCGCAGGGCGGGGGAGGTGAGCAATTCGTAGGCGCGCAGGCGGGCGGTATCCAAATCGGTGGGAGCCAGGCGGGACTGCCCCTGGAGCAACTGGTCGATCAGGCGGCGGCGCTGATCCAGGCGCTGGGGGGTGATGTCCGGACCGAAGGTCAACTCCGGCAGGCCGAAGTCCGGCGCATTGGGGTCCTTCAGGATGACGAAAGGATCGTAGTGTTTGCCCAGCCAACCGGCGAAGAAGCCGGGTTGCGGCGGTCCTCCCGCTCCTTCCTTGGTGATGAACGGCAAGAGCACATGCGCCGGCATGGCCGTCTGGGGCGGGCGCTGCCGGCCGGCCACCGCGCCGATGCACGGATGATCATCCGGGCGGGCGCCCCCGCCAATCTCCCCGCGATCATGCCCCGTCAAGGCACAATACACCGCCGCCGCATGGGCGTTGTTGACGCTGTGATGCATCGAACGGATCAACGTGCAGCGGTGCATCTGCCGCGCCAGTTTCGGCAAATGCTCGCTGAAGTGCACCCCCGGCACCGAGGTCGGAATCGGCCGGAACTCCCCGCGGATCTCCGCCGGCGCCAGCGGCTTGGGGTCCCACATGTCCAGATGCGACGGACCCCCGTTGAGGAAGATGATCAGGCAGGCGTCCGCACGAGCCGGAAGCGTTCGCCGCTGCTGCTCCGCGCGCAACACCTGCGGCAAACTCAAACCCACGTAAGAAGCCAGGCCGACTTGCAACATCTGCCGGCGCGTCACTCGCGGACCAGGACAGACACGATCCATGGGAAAGTTCCTGCACGGAGGGAAGACCACAAGTGCCAGCCCCAATGAATAGGGCTAGCGGCGGGACTTTTCTTCCTTCTATCATGAACACCCGCCCGGCCAACAGCAAGAGGGAAATCCCGATGTGGGAAATCCCGATGTGCAGCGCCCCACGCTCCCTCGGAGCTTAGAGCCAACGGCGTGCTCTCAGCCGGGGCTGAGGGTGAGTCCCCTTTCCCCTCTGGCCGGGGCTGAGGGTGAGTCCCCTTTCCCCTTTGGCCTGTCGCATTCCGTCGGAGAGCTAGCCTTGCTTCGTGCGTGCTTCGGGCTGCCGGTAGGATTGGCCGTGCTGGTAGGGAGAGCAGAGACTGCTAGGACTCCGGAAGTGCCGATTGGCCTTCAATCGCCGACTCCAAGATCGTAAGCGGGAAATTCCTCCTCAAGCTGGCTGCGGTGCCGCCGCTGGCGGGACGTTGTCATCGGCGGAGAGGAGGGAACGCGGGCCGGCACGAGCTTGAGCCGGATGGGCAATTCACTCCCTTCGCCGCGAGGGACGTGGACGGTGACCTCCTGTTCTTCCTCCAGCAGAAAACCGACAGGAACGACCACATGCAACTCGCCGTTGAACAGGTGCGTCATAATTGCCTCCTCCACGGCTCAGGACAACCCTCGCCGGATGACCGGACCACGTTCGCGAACACCTTGCCTGCTTTGCGGAGAGGGGCAGGCCCTCTCTTCCACGTTGCGACTCAGAAACCACCCGCCCCGCGAGTCCCTTGCATGATACCACACCACCGGCTGGGAATCGAGATTTTTTTCCAAATACGGACTGTTTCCGCTCTCTTCGCTGCATGCAACATCTCTAATCCCTACGACCGCTTGGGCAATGAAAACTTTCGGAATGGTCGAAGAAGGAAGAAAACGCTCCACCGCCGAGGAGCGGGAAAGACAGAGGCAGAAACGATAGGGCCAAGAGGCGGGGGCTGTCCAGAAATTGGCCTAGTAGCGCAAGCCGTTTTTGCGAACGGGGGGCGGAAGGCTGTCCAGAAATTGGCCTAGTAGCGCAAGCCGTTTTTGCGAACGGGGGGCGGAAGGCTGTCCAGAAATTGGCCTAGTAGCGCAAGCCGTTTTTGCGAATGTGAACGGTGGGGCGCCCCTCGTGCAGGATGGCCCCGCCGGTGATGTCGGCGAGCACGAGGATGTGGTCTCCCGCGGGGCAATGTCCGGCCACCCGGCAGATGAGATAGGCATGGGCTTCGCAGAGCACCGGAGCCGGCAGATGCTCTCGCCGCACCTTCACGCCCGCGAAGGCATCCGTTCCCGGTTCCCACCCTTTGCCGAAGTGGGCGACCAGCTCCCGGTTCCCTTCCCCCAGAATGTTGAGGACAAAGACCGCTCCCTGAGTCAGCCAGTCGAGGATGGGCCGCCCTTGACGCAGGGCCAGACTCAGCCGCGGGGGAACCATCGAACACTGCTGCACCCAACTGATCAGCAGGGCGGCTTCCTCCTGCTGGCGGCGGACTGTCAGAACGAATAACCCACTGGGAATGCGGCCCAACGCCGCGGCATAATCTGGCGTATCGGTCATATCGCTTCACTCAGCACAATGGCCCTGGCCTAGCAGTCTGGGCCGCTCGCTTCGCCCAGGCATCGGTTCGATGCGTTTGCTCCGAGGGCCGAGCGGGCCGATCGGCCTTGGGTGCGCCGCCACGAGCTTCGGCTCATTCCGCGGTTGGGGGAGCGAGCGGGGACGTTCCCGGCGATGGCTCCGGCGGGGCTTTCTCTGGCGTGGAGGGCGGGGTCCCATCCGCCGCTGGGGGCGAGGCCGTCTCCGCCGCGGAAGCGTTCGGCTGGCGTGCCGGCTGCTCTTGCCAGTACAGCTCCCGGCCGGCGGCGTACACCTCGCTGGCCCGATAATCGTGGACCTTGGCCTGTTCTCCCGGCTCCAGCCCTGAAGCATCGAGCATGAGGTAAAACAGACCGTTCCAGTAGCCGAAGCGAGCCTCCTCAATGATCCGGCGGGGTAGATGGGGACGCATTTGGAAGCGGAACTCCGCGACCTGATGCAACAGGAGTCGGAGGCGGACCGGGCGTGCCGCCGCTTCGCCCGATCCTCGGCCGCTGCTTTGCACCAGCAGGTCGAAGACCACCTGGGTCACCCCCCCGCGCCGGTAGCGGAGCTGAACCCGCCGGACCTTGCCCCCGCGGAACTGATACTTCCGGGCAAACCCTGCCGCCTCATGTGCTGCGAGACGGTTCATCGGACTCTCCTGCTGCCACTCCCATGTCCGAGCGGCTGACGGCCTCGGAGGCCTCCTGTTGGCTTCCTCCGGCGCGCTACTCCCACGGACCCCAGCGCCGTCTCTGGGCAGCCCTCACACCAGGGAATCGAAAACCCGCACCGCGGCCCAGTTCGCCTTGTTCCGAGCGATGAACTCATTGTGGGTGGCATCTTCCTGGTAGGCATCGTGCGCCGCTTTGTCGATAAACACGATGTGCAGACCGACGTGCCAGTCCACATCATTCACATCGCGCGTCAGCTCCGTGCAGCGCGGTCCGGCGGCGAAGAACACAATCCCCGGCTGCACGTTGAGATACTTTTTGCAGTCCTCGACCAGCGCCTGGATTTTTTCGGGACTAGCATCTTTAAGCTTGAAAAAGACGTTGTGGGCCAAACGGGGCGTCGCCATAAGATACCTCACAGAACCGGGGGGCCTTTCCAGAGTTTGGCATACGCTTGTGCCGGGACGCGGTCAATGAGGCCGCGGGAAATTCCTAACCGGCGGGCACACCAGACATTCGGAGAGGATCCCTCCCCCATTCCACCAAGCACTTGCAGGACTTATGCATTGTCTGGAGTATACCGGTCCAACGGCGGCGGAGAATCTGGCCTGGGAGGAAGCCCTGCTGCTGCACGCGGAAGAGAGCGGCGGCCCGGAATTATTGCGGCTCTGGGAATTGGAGCAACCGGCGGTCGTACTTGGTGCGGGCGGCTGCGTCGCCGCGGAAGTCTGCCAAGCGCACTGTCAAGAGGATGGCATTCCGATCCTGCGCCGGGCCAGCGGCGGCGGCACCGTGTTGCTCGGTCCCGGCTGCCTGTGCTTCACCCTGGTGCTGCGCTACGATCGCGCCCCGCTGTTGCACGACATCCGCCGCTCCTTCGCCTATGTGCTGGAGCGGATCATCACCGCTTTGGCGCCGGAGGTCCGCCTCCATCTTCAGGGAAGCGACCTGACGCTGGACGATCGAAAAGTTTCGGGCAATGCCCAGCAGCGCAAGCGGCGGTATTTTCTGCATCACGGTACGCTGCTCTACGCGGTGCAAGCTGCTGACTACGCCCGCTATCTGCTCCCGCCGCCCCGGCAACCGGAGTACCGCCGCCTGCGTTCCCACGAGCAGTTCGTGACCAATCTGCCCTTCACCGCTGCTGAGCTGCGCCGCCGCCTGCTTCAGAACTGGGACGCACGCGAACCGTTCGACCCCCGCCCCCTCTGGCCCCGCGTGCAAGAGTTGATGACGGAAAAATACGCCCAGGACGCCTGGCACCTCCGCCGCTGACAGGGGAGTGTCTGGCTCGGTTTAGCGCCGAGGCAATAACCACACCGCCAAGAGGACGCCGCACCCCAACGCCAGCAGACCGGCGAGAACGCTGACGACCACATTCAGCACTGCCAGCGGCCAGCTTCCCTGCCGAATCAATTGCAGCGTTTCCCACTCGAAGGTGGAAAAGGTGGTATAGCCTCCGCACAGGCCGGTCCCCAAAAACAGGTACCATCCCCGCCACTCCGGTCCCAGCCGCTCCAAAAGCCAGACAGCCAGAAAGCCCAGGAGCAGGGAACCGGTCAGATTGACCCAGATCGTGCCCCAGGGCAGCCCGCCGGGCCACTGCTGCGCCTCCACCCATCGGCCGAGCCAATAGCGCAGGTTCCCTCCAATCGCACTGCCGAGGCCCACCAGGACGATCGGTTGCAGCCACAGTCCCCAGATGCCACTGGTATTGTCCACAGTCATCCCCCTTTCCCACGGGCGTGCCCGGTTGGTGGACAGCGTTGCGTCATCGCACCCCGTCCCCCCGCAGACATTCCGCGTCCCACCGGCTTCCTGCGCTGGCGGCTCCCACCCCCTTCGCCCCCGGTCCCTCCTCTCTCTACGCCTCCACCTTCCGCCACATCTTCACCCCTTCGATGGTGACCAACCCCTCCGGCACCGCCTCGTCCAGAAACGGCAGGAGGCGTTCGATCTGCTCGCGGCTGTCCACGACTTCCACGAGGACCGGCAAGTCGGTGAGGTAATCGGCGGAGCGCGGACTATGGACCCGCCGGTGCGTGCCGTAGCCCAACGGGGCGCGCAGGACCACCAGGGAGTGCAAGCCCAACTGCTGGGCCTGATGCAGGATCGCCTGATACAGCGGCTGGCCGCGCCACTCATCGGAATCGTCCATGAAAATGCGCAGCAGATAGCCGTCCACAAAGGTACGCATCAGGGGAAACTCCTCGGCGGCAGGCAAGCAGGCGGACGGGGGAACCCGGTCCGGAACGGCCAGGTGGGTGCGGATGGCTTGCATCTGCTCCTGGCGGCGGCGAAACACCAGCACGTGGGCGCGTTCGAGCATCAGGGTGCCCCGCCGAACGACCGCGGCGGCGTCGGACAAAAAAGCGCCGATGATCGCTGGAGCATCCAGAAACTCGGCCACGAGTAGGCGGCGGCGGACCAGACTCCACCGGCTCGACCCGACGAACTGCCCCGCGCTATCCAGCCCTCCTTCCCCTTCCAGGACCGTCGCCCCCATCAGACCGCGGGCCAGCGCCCGGCGCAGCAACTCCTCCACCGTCCGGCGCCGCCAACTGTAACGGTCCGTCGAACGCAGCACCACGCGCAGCAGGGTCTGCTCCCCTTCGAGCTTCATCCGCTGCCCATCCTCGGCGGGTACGGCTTGGGCTGGTAATTTTTTCATTGTATCGCCATCCTGTTCCAGCATCTCGCCCCCTGTTCCAGCATCTCGCCCCCCTGTTCCAGCATCTCGCCCCCCTGTTCCAGCATCTCGCCCCCTATTCCTCCCGCCTCCCCCGCTTGCCCTGGCTGTTACTCGCTTTTTTCCCCTCACCAGGGAACCACGCCGTTGCCCAGAGAACACCGCAGGGAACCACGCCGTTGCCCAGGGAACACAGCCGTTGCTCAGCGAACAAACCCACCTCCAGAAACAAATCCACCCCGCCGGGAAGCCCCAGCGGGGTGTCGCACATACCCACAAAAAAACCCCTGCCGGGAGATTCTCCCCGCAGGAGTCATCAGCCACGGCTCGGCCAGGAGAAGGACGGCATTCGCGTTCTGGAGTCGGCGATCGCCGCGGCGGTTCCGGTGAACTCCATCACCGTCAGGTTGTCGCCCGTATTGTACGCCGTGATGTTCCGGACTTCCAGAGGGGAAGGCTCGCCGATGCGCTGGGCCGTTGGGCCTGGGTCTTCCTGTCGCATGGCAAGGTGCCAGGGTTGAGTTGAGGAACCAGCGGAACAAGATCAGACGGGAGACCCAAGTAGGCTACGAGAACCGCAGAACGAAACGAGACGAGAGAAAAGGCGGAAGGGAAGGGATCGACTTTGTCGATACGAAGGGTGGGACTCTGAGGAAGATGTGGGATTCTGGGGCGTATTCGTCCGGTGGGGAAGGAAGGGATGATGGAGCCGGTGTGGGGGCCGCTGTCTCGGCGGGCCTGGATGCAGAGCGTGGCGGCGATCGGAGGAAGCGGAGCGCTGGCGGGAGCGGTCTCCGCTGGGCCGCTGGCCCGCCTCCGGCAACGGCGCAAGCCGGATTGGGTCGTGGGCCGCATGAGCGGGGCGGAAGCCCTGGTCACCGCCTTGCAACTGGAGGGGGTCGGTTGCGTCTACGGCATCCCCGGCGCCCAGGAGAACGAGCTGTGGGACACCTTCAAGCAAAAGGGTTTGCCGTATTTGCTCGTGGCGCATGAGTTCTCCGCCGCCTGCATGGCCGATGGGTATGCGCGGAGTACAGGGCAGCCCGGCGTGCTCTGCGTGGTGCCCGGTCCCGGTGTGACCAACTCGCTGACGGGCCTGGGGGAAGCGCTGCTGGACTCCAGCGCGGTCGTGGCGATTGTCGGGGACGTAGCCAACGGCGCCGACGCCCGACCGTTCCAGGTCCACTCCTTGCCTCAAGTCGAGCTGCTCAAGCCGGTGTGCAAATCCATTTATCCGGTGCAAACGGTGGAGCAGATTCCCGCCGCGGTGCGCCAGGCGTTTGTCGCCGCCCAGCAGGAGGAACCCGGTCCTGTGGCGGTGGTGGTGCCGTACAACCTCTTCATCGAGGTGCGAGATTTTCGCTGTCCGCCGCCGCCGGAGCCGCCGCCGCCGTGGGATGAGGCGGCGTTCGCCCGCGCGCTGGAGCTGCTAGCCGATCCAACGGCCCGCATCGGCATCTATGCCGGCTACGGCTGCATGGAGGCGACAGCGGAGTTGCAAGCGGTCGCCGAGCTGCTCCAGGCTCCGGTCGCCACGAGCGTCTCCGGCAAGGGGGTGATCCCGGAGAACCATCCTCTGGCCGTGGGGTGGGGTTTTGGACCACACGCTTCGGAGGTGGCCGAGGCCGTGTTCGCCGGGGATGGCCGCTTGCCGCGACAGGCCGGTGTCACCACCTTGCTGGCCATCGGGGTCAAGTTCAGCGAGGTGTCCACGGGGTATTACGGCAACCCTCAGCCGCAGCGGGTGATCCACGTTGATAGCAGCGCGGCCAATTTGGGGCGGATTCTGCGCACGGATGTCTGCGTCCATGCGGATGCCCGCCTGTTCCTCGGCCGCCTGCTGACTCACGCGGACCGCCTCCGCCGCCCGGCCAATCCACAGCTCATGCAGCGCATCGCCCAGCTCAAAGCCGAAGTCCAGCGCCGCTTTGCCCGCATTCCCCAGCCGCCGTGCGGGGTCGATCCCCTCGCCCTGATCCGCGCCCTGCGCTGCCACTTGCCCGCTGACGCTTTGCTATTCACCGATGTCACGGTCAGCGAGCACCTGGCCGCCGAGCACTTCACCGTCTATCACCCTCGCACTTACTTCAATCCGGTGGACAACCAGGCGATGGGGTGGAGCATCCCGGCGGCGATTGGAGCGCAACGCGTGCATCCCGGCCGGCTCGTTGCGACCCTCACCGGTGATGGCTGCGCCCTCATGTCCGCCCTGGAACTGAGCACCGCCGCCCGCGAACACCTCCCCGTCAAATTCTTCATCCTCGATGATCAGGCGTATCACTACATGCAGATGCTTCAGCTTCCGGCTTATCTGCGGACCACCGCCACCATCCTGGCCCGCCTGGATTACAAGGCCCTGGCCCAAGCTCTCGGCCTGGCTTATCTAGACATCACCCGCCACGACCAGCTCGACGAGCGCCTCCGCCAGGCCCTGGAGCATCCCGGCCCGGTCCTGGTGCGCGTGGCCACGGATTACCACGAGCGGAAAATCCGCTGGATCGAAGCCGTCCGCCGCCGCTATGCCCGCGAACTCACCCCGGCGCAGAAAGCCCGCTTCCTGGCCCGCATCGGTGCCCGCGCCCTCCGCCTCAAAGAAAGCGACTGACGCCCCCAAGAGTGCGATTGACGAAGGGGGAAAAACCGCCTCCCGCTTCGTCGGACGGCTTCCAGCCAAACTACGCGTCCCCTGCCGTCACCGTTCCCCGTCAACGCTTCGGACTGTGCCCGTGGATCGGACCGTGCCGCTGGACCGGGAGAACAGCGACCGGCGTGCAGACCAGTCCGTGTCCCTCTGCGCTGCCGCTCAGAGCACGGGCAAGCCGAAGTGGCCCCGCCCTTCTTCCGACTGGAGCAAAATCAGCCCCCACAGTCCGACGAGCGCTCCCGGCAGGCAGCAGAGGCCCACAGGATTGAGTCCCGCGGCCAGGCAGCCGATTTGAGCCAGGCGGTAATTCCAGCGCAGGGCGATGGAGAGACCGCCGAGCAGGGCTAGGGCCGCCGCTCCCGCCGAAGCCGGGACAATCCACGGCAGATGCCGCATGGCCCACTCCCCGCGCTCCGCGTCCCGCTGCGGCCGTTCCGCTTCTGCCTCGTCCGCCCCAAAGCCCCACTCCCGCAACCGTTCGATCTGATGCTGGACGTAAGCCCGCGAGCCTTCGGGATCGCTGTACAACCGCCAGGTGATCAGGACGTTGACGATCAGCCCTGCCAGGCCGCAGACGATCAAGCCGTAGGCCGGCAGCCACAAAGCGGCATCGGGTGCTCCCGGAGCGGCTTCCGCTCCCCTTCCCGTCTGGCTTCCCGCTGCGGCTGCTCCGCCTGCCTCCAGCAATTCCGGCTCGCTCAACCGCTCGCCTTGGCGGATCGGCGCTCGGAAGCGCGCCCGGCATTGCGGGCACTGCACCGCTTCCCCCAGCCAGGCTACCGGCACCCGCAACAGATGCCGGCAGGCTGGGCAGGCAATCACCTCGGTCGATCCCGGCTCAGATGGCCCAGACACGCTTTCTCCCTCCCCTCGTGGGGACCCGTGCAGCGACACTCCCACTCCGTACAATAGCAGAGATTGACGGCAGGAGGCTCAGCCGACGGCTTCCCGGTGAATCCCACGATGGCGAACTGTCCCATGTCTCCCCTGCTCGGTGCAGACACCCCTTCCTGGCTCGCCCCCTATCTCCCGGAAGGAAATGGCTGGTTCCTCGCCGTCGGTGTCATCCTACTGACGGTGTTCTCCGCCATCATCAGTTTAGCCGCCGTCGCCTTCGCCTTGACGCGCCTGCCGCCGGACTACTTCGTCAATCCCGAAGCGCGCCGGCCCATCGACCGCCATCCCGTGCTGAAAATCCTTTTGGCCCTCCTGCGCAACGTCTTCGGTTATCTTCTCATTGCTCTGGGCATTCTTCTGTCGCTGCCGGCTGTGCCGGGCCAGGGACTGTTGACGATCTTTCTCGGCGTCTTGCTGGTCGATCTGCCGGGCAAGCACCGCTGCCTCCGCTGGTTCCTGACCCGCCCCGGTGTTCTGGAAGGCATCAACCGCCTGCGGGCACGCTTCGGCCATCCCCCGCTGCTCCATCCCCTGCCGCACGACCCGCCCGACACTCCCCGTGACCCTGCATCCCAAGCGGCGGCCAATCCCGCCCCCCACTCTACGGACCCAAATCCCGCATCCCAAGCTGCGACTGCGACCGCGAACCCCGCCTCCCATGCCGTAGAGACAAACCCTTCGGGCACGAACTCATCGCCCCTACTCGCCGGGAATCCTCCGCCTCCACCTGCGGACACTAACCCTGCCTCCCAAGCCGCCAAGCCGCCATCCTGACTTTCCCCTGGCTTTCTCGAAATGCCCCGAAACATTCCCTTAGCTGACTCGCAATGGCTCCGACACCCCGGCACGACGCAGAAAAAGATGGTATCCTAATAACACCTGGCCGTTGCCCCGAGACGTAGGAAAAGATGGTGTCCTAACAACACCTGGCCGTTGCCTCATCCCATAACCGATGGCCGCTGCCTCATCACCGGGGTGGCTTCCTGACCAATAGTGCGGAGGAACCGTGTCGCTCATTCTGCTGTGGCTCTTGGTAGTGCTGGTGTTGTTCGCCCTGTTTTGGGGAGGCGGACTGCTGGCTCAAGGTCTGTGGTATCAGGAGGTGGCCGACCTTTTTCCGCTCCGCGCCATCGCCGCCGCCGTGCTGGTGGGCAGCTATCTGACCCTGTGGGTGGCTCTGGACCGCCGGGCGCCGGGGAAATACGACACGCTCTTCGAGTTCGCCTCGGAGGAGCAGGTGCCGTTCGAGGAGTTCGAGGCCATCCGCTGGGTGGCGGTGGAACCGCCGAAGCTGAAACGTGATGAGAGCGGCCAGCCGGTGGAAGTCGTGACCCGCTTCCGCAAGAACGTGGGGAACCGCGGGGAGGGCTTCGTCGCGGTGGGAACGGGGGAACCCTTCCGCCTCAACGGCGTGAACCGCAACGGGGAAGCCTTCATGACCGTGGCGCTGCGCGTGCAGCTTGACCCTTCCGGGAAGCCGATTCGCTTCAACGCCGTCCTCCAGGAGGACCCACCGGGAGTCCCCGCTTATGCCAGCGGTTTCGAGGGGCGGCGCTTCATCGAAGCCGGAGGCGAACGCTACATCTTCGCCGATCAACTCGGCACCGTCCACGTCCCCACCCCCAAAGTCGTGGCGGTGTCCCTGGTGCTCAACATCCTGCTGTTTGTCGTCTGGTTTATCGCCTTGTGGCCGATCCTTCAGTTTCTGCCCAGCCACGCCGCCGGCCTGACCCTGGCCTTCGGTTTTGCCACGATGCTGATCGTCTTGCCCCTGCTGTTCCAGCCGAATCGTCAGCCTCCGCCGGCTCCTCCCCCCGCGGCGGTAGCCTGGATCGGCCCCCTCTCGTCCGTCTCCTCCGCTGGGGAACGGCCCGGCTGGTCCAGGGCATAAGGCCGTACCAGAGCGCCGCGCCAGCGTTGTCCGATGGCCCGCAGCTTCTGGATCGCCCACCGCATGGGAAGCCACGCCCGCAGCTTCTGGACCACTCGCCGCACTCGCCGCCCTATCTGACGGACCACTTCCTCCAGAAACCCCCAGGCAAAGCCGAAATGAATGGCGACAAAGGCCAGCGGAATGCGGCAGCGCACGCGCCAGGATCGGCCCCGCCCCACAACGAGGGAAACTGCGACCAGGAGCAAAAGATACCCCGCGGCGGCGAGACCCAGCAGCAGAAGCAGATGCGGCCAAAAAGCAGCGGCGAGAAGAGACGCCAGCAGTCCCACAAGGAGCAGCGGCGGCAGGACCGCCGGCAGCGTCAGCGCTTGCGGATGCTTGAACGCCAGGCGGGCGCGGCCCGTGCCATAACGGCGGAGCTGATAAAACAACGCCCCGAAACTGCGCCGCGGTTCGTAATGCACTCGCAAAGCTGGAGCGAAATAGCAGCGCAACCCCGCCTGATCCACCCGCGTGTTGAACTCGACATCTTCACAGGCATCGAACGTTTCGTCAAACAGCCCCACCTGGTGGAAGACCTCTCGGCGGTAAGCCACCGCGGTGTTTTGCGCCGGAATGAAGCGCGGCGTGTCGGCAAAGATGTCCGAGTCCGGGTTGTGGCCGAGCCAACTGCGCCGAGCCAGGGCCACCGCTTCCTGGAACGGCGTCGGGTCCGGCACTTCCAGGGGTTGGGGCCGCCCCAGGCAATCGGCTCCGCTTGTGGCAAACGCCTCGACCACATGCCGCAGATAGCGCCGGTCCGGCAGATGGCAATGGCCATCCACGATGACGATGTATTCGCCGCGGGAGTGCCGCCAGGCCGCGTTGCGCCCCGCCGAAGACCAGCGCCGCGGATTCGCCACCAGATGCAACTGAGCATACCGCTCCTGCCAGCGCCGGACGATCGCCACCGTCCCATCCTCGGATTGCCCATCCGCGACGATGACCTCATACCGCTCTGTGGGGTAATCCTGAGTCAGCAGGGCCTGTAAGGTCCGTTCCAGATGCCGTTCCTCATTGCGCACCGGCACCAGGACGCTGACAAACGGCCACACTCCCGCGGCAGACTCGGTGGGTGCAGGTTCATCAGCGAACGCACCGCGGGCATCCGCGAAGGCATTGCCGCAAGCAGCAGATTTCACCTGTCCCTCCCTGGTGTGCATCGCGTTCCTCATGTTCCAGGCCCTGTCCTGGGATGGCGGTAGCCGCAGGCGGAAGACCGCGTCAGCTTGCCCCCCTGCCCTTTCCCTGGCCTCGGTGTTGTTCTCGCTGGCCTCTCCTGTTTTCCTTTTGCGCCTGCCACTCCTGCTTGCTGTTGCTTGCCTCGCCAGCGCGCTGTCAAGTCGAGTGTCTGGCCCCAGCCGGCTAGCGGGCCGGGGGTGAGGGGAGAGAGCCGTTTCAGGCGGTGGGATAGCGCGGCGGGCGGTGATAGAGCCGGCGCAAGCCCAGGAGTTTCAGCACGGTGGCCAGCAGAATGTACAGGTCGAAGCGCCAGTGGCGCCGCCGGATGTAGAAGAGGTCGTAAGCCAATTTGTTGCGGACGCTGCGCAAACAGGTATCCGGGGGCAGGTGGATTTGGGCGAATCCGGTGATGCCGGGCTTGACGAGATGGCGGCGGTCGTAACCGACGATGTGTTCGCGCAGTCGGGCGACGATTTCGGGCCGTTCAGGGCGTGGGCCGATGAGGCGCATATCCCCCCGGATTACGTTCCACAATTGGGGCAGTTCATCGAGGTGGAGTTTCCGCAGGATGCGTCCCACAGGGGTGATGCGCGGATCGTTAGGGCCGCTCCAGCGGGGTCCGGTCGCCTTCTCGCAGTCGTGGTACATGGTGCGGATTTTGTAGAGGGTGAAGATGCGGCCTCCGCGGCCGACCCGGCTTTGGGAGTAGATCGCCGGACCGCGGGAAGTCACGCGCACCAGCAGGCAACAGAGCACGCACAGCGGAGCGGTTAGCAGCAACAGTCCCGCTGCCAGCAGCGCTTCCAGAGCATCGCGCAGTCTTTCTCCCACCGTTGGAGGCGGAACCACCAGCGGCGGGACAGCCAGGCGGCGGCGGAGGCGCGGAACCGCTGACGTACGGTTCGCGGAACGCACTTGCAGCTTGCTGCTGCCGGAGGACGAAAGCAGAGTCGGTGCCATAGGGTGTCGATCCTGAAGGGTGGATAAGGGACCAGTCATAGCTTCCCTGCCAGGGGTCACAATGTTTACACCTCAGGGGCGAGACAGCGCCGCCGCGTACTGGCTCAAAGCGGCCTGGGTGAAGGCGCGGATCGTCTCGTCATCCTCGCGCTGACTTGCTAGCTCATCCCCCGCCAGAGGTGTGGCCACGTACAATTTGAAGAGCACGGGGGCCAATTGCAGTTGCCGGGCGAATTGCCAGCGGGGCCGATCGGGAGCGGACCAGGTCCCAAAGTCGCTCCAGGACCAGCGCACGCGGACGCGGTCCCGCTGCGTGGCGGAGCGCTTCTCGAAGTCCGCTACGTAATAGGCAGCCACGGTGCCATCAGGCAGGGTCACGGTCTGCCGGCGCGGGCCGGAAAGCACCCGATAGCCGCTGGCGGGATAGCAAACATCCGGCGTGTGAATGGTGACAGCACCGGGCGGACCGCTGATCAGCGTGACCACCGCTCCTTCCCCGGAGTGGGCCGGACCGTAATGCCGCGCCGTCGCCCGACTCTTCTCGTGGGGGGGCAACTCCTCCGTGGTCAGCAGCGTGGGCCGCCAGTCCGCAAAGCGAATCTCCAGAGCGTGCAGCCGTTCCACGCGGTCCGCCTGAGCCGGGGGCAGACGCCAGCGCTGCGTACTGGCTCCGTGCACCCAAGCCGCCACGACCAGCAGGCCGGCTGCCACGATCGCACCGATCGCACTGATTCCGCGCATCCTTGCTCCTTATGCTTCCTATCGGTCGATCCCGTCCCTTGGGGCGAACTCCGCGGGCCTTCCCGGCTACCCGCTGCCACGGCGAACCCGCAGGGGCGGCAACCCTTGTGGAGATTAACAGAGGCTCTCCGCTGGGCTGGCTCCCACATACACAATCCCGCTGGAAGGGGCCTCCAACTGGAGGATGCGTTCCGCCACCCGCTTGAGCAACGGGACGGTGGTCTCTCGGTACTGGCAGCAGACCAGCAGCACGTCGCAGCGGCGCCCGACCTCCAGGGCCTCCGCCGCAGCCAGCAGTGCGTGATTGTGCACAATGACGCAGTCGAAGCTTCCCTTCCAAGCGGCGAGGAGCTGGGACAGACGCTCGCCCGTAGCCGCCGCCCGGACCTCCTCCGTCCAGCGTCCCGCGGGCAGGAAGTGCAACCCGCCGGACAGCGAGCGGATCGCCGCTGTGGCGTCGGTCTCGCCCCGCAGCCATTCGCTCACACCGTTGTGGTTCTCCACTCCCAGGAACCGGTGAAGCTGCCCCCGACGCAGATCGAAATCCACCAGCAGAGTGCGCAGCCCCGTGTGAGCAATGCTCGCTGCCAAAGCCACGGCCACCACCGCCTTGCCGTCGTCCTGGAGGGCACTCGTCAGGCCGATGACGGTTGCTCCCCGCGTCAGGTAGGCTTGCGAGACATAAGCCCGCAGCTTGTCCACCGCCTCGACCGCCGCCGCTCGCTCCGACGCCGAACGCGCAAAGACCGCCTCCGCCTTGCCGGGGATCACCCCCACCACCGCAAGACCGGCCGCCTGCCGCACATCTTGCAGCGAGCTGATCCGCTGGGCCAGCGTCTCCACCGCGATGACGCCCGCCGCCACCAGCACAAAACCCATCAGGCCGGCGAAGATGGTGCCGACGATCTGCTTCTTCATGTCCCGCTGGATCGGCGTGGATGCCGACTGGATCACACGCACCCGCGGCGGCGAGTCCAGCTCCAGCCGGGTCAGATAATACTGCTGCACCAGGCGGCGGTAGATGCCATCGGTGCTATCCAGATCGCTCAGCTCCGGGCGGTAGATGCGGCCATCGCTCCCCTCGGCGACTTTCTCCCCCAGCGGCAGATGGACCAGTTGCCGCTCGGTTCGGGCGAGCAGGGCCTTGGCCGTGTCGAGCTGCTCTTGCAGGCGCTGGATGCTGCGGATCACCTCCTCCATCTCCGCGGCGACCTTCTGGGCTTCGGCCAGGCGGCGATTCCGTTCCAGGGCATCCGCCTTCTCCTTGCGCAAGGCGGCCAGAGCGGCTTCGTGCGCCTCGTAGCTGGCCTTCAGCTCCCGCAGCTTCGGCGCCTCCGGATCAGCGGCAGCATTGCGGCGGAACTCGTACTCCCGCAGCGCCTGACGGGTCCGCTGCACCTGCGCCATCACCTCCGGGTCCTTCTCGACCAGTTGCAAAGTGATGTCCGAGACCGGAGCGTTTTTGATCGACTCCATCTTCTCCCGCAGGATCGCCAGGCGGCGCTGGGCATGATTGATCTCAATCGGCAGGCGTTCCACCTCCTGGATCAACGCCGTGACTTTGTTGACCACAATCGCCGGATTGCTGCGGATGAGGCGGTCCCACCCGGCTGGTTCCGCCGGCAGCATCGCCGCTGCGGGGATCAGGATCGGGTTGGGAGCGGGCGGTGCTCCCGCTGCGGCAGGTCCACCTTGGGGAACGGCTCCGACAGGCAGGGCCGGCGCTCCCCCCGCTGCCCCAGCCGGTAGCACCGGCGGAACGGGCAAGGGATGATCGCCGCGTCCAGCCACGGGCGGGTTCGGACCGCCCGCGGGCGGATTGGGGCCGGCTCCGGCACCCTCGCCGCCCTCCCGCGCTGCCAACGGACGCTCCGCCTTCCGCTCCAGGATCTTCCGCAGCTCCAACTGCGCCTCTTCCACCTTGCGCAGGAAGAGCTGCTTCTCCTGCACGTCCTTCTGGATCACCTCCGCCATGAAGGCCTTCTGCACCGCATCGACAATCCGCCGCGCATCCTGCGGTTCCCGGCTCTTGAAAGCAATCCGCACCACTTCGGACCCATCCTGCCACTGCACGATCAGCTCCTCGTCCAGGAACTTGATCGGGTCCTTCTGGTTCCGGATGGTGGGCAGGTCGCGGATGTCGCGCAGAGCGGCGTTGAGGACGAACTCCGAGCGGAGCAAGGCCGCCGTGGTCTTCAGGTAGGTCACAAAGTCCGTGCGTGCCTGCGTGGGATTGTTCTGGTTGGCCAAAGCCGCCGGCACGGACGACACCTG
Source organism: Thermogemmata fonticola (assembly GCF_013694095.1). NCBI lineage: Bacteria > Pseudomonadati > Planctomycetota > Planctomycetia > Gemmatales > Gemmataceae > Thermogemmata > Thermogemmata fonticola. The sequence goes on from NZ_JACEFB010000004.1 coordinate 44,509, forward strand.
CAACAAGGCGTACGACTCGTACTTGCTCGCCAGCAACTGCCACGCGGCATAAGCCGCCACACCTCCCAGCAGCGAACCGCAGAACAGAATCATCAGCCAGTGCAGGCGCAGGTAGTGCAGGACCCGCCAGGTGTTGGCCGCCTCCGGGGCCGGCATCCCCCGCCGCTGTACTGCCAGCCGCAGGGAGGGATTGGCTCCCGTCCCGGAAGGTGTCGCTGCTGTCGCTGTCGTGCTGCTCATCGTGCCATCCTCTGCCAGGTGCCAGGGGAGTCACTCCCCGCTTGTCTCCGAGCCGTGCTTGCCCGCCGTTCCACCGCTGGCCAGGGGCCGAAGACCCGTCGGCAACAAGGGTTCGCGCAGATACTCGGCCGTCTCCTCGACCACCAGGTTCCGCAGGACCCACAGCTCCAGGGCCAGCAAGCCCAGCCCAATCGGCATCATCAGCCAGCCGTGGAAATCGTGAAGAAAATCGAGCAGGCGGGGATCGCGCACATACACGTGGCTCAGCCCCGTCGCCGTGATCCGCACAATGTTCGACACAATCGCGATCGGAATGATCCCCAGCAACACCATTAGCTTCTCGAATCGGCTGCGCCGCAGCAAAAGCACCGCCCCCACCGAAAACGCCGCAAACGTCACGAGCATCTTCAGCCCGCTGCACGCATCGACCACCCCCAGCCGCACCTCGCCCATGAGGATGATGTGCCCATCGCGCAGGGCCGGTTGACCCAGCGTTTGCAGCAAAAAGGTGCTCCCCACCGTCGCCGCCACCTTCAACGGCTCCCCCACGTTCCGCTCGAGTTCGTAAGGCAACGGCACCATGAAAATCAAAAAGCCGATCGCCGCCGCACTCCGCCGCAGCAAACACCAGCCCCCGCAGCCCAGCACCACCGCCGCCAACGACAATTGCAACGCCACCGCGTCGAGCTGATGGAACAGCAGCCGCCCCGCCACCGCCCGCAGCAGCAGCACCGCCACCAACAGACCCAACGCCGCACCCCAACGCGGCGGACCCCACCACGCCTCCGCTTCCTCCCGCTGCCGCCACAGCAGATACAGCGAAAACAACGGCACCAGCGGACCGTGCGAATACTGCGGATCGTGCCACCACCGCTCCGCCAAAATCGCCAGCAACGGCGCATGCCCCCACACCACCAGGGCCAACAGCCCCACCAGGGGCACCCACCGCTGCCCCACGCTCTCCGCTGCTCTGCTCTGTGCTGGCTGACTCTCCGCCATCGCTGGCCCTGCTCGCCCTCTCGCGGACCTCGGCCGGTCCCTCACACCCTCGGACCTCCGCCGGTCCAAGCGGCGAGCCATCCTCACACATTCCGCCATTGCGAATCAAGCCCAATTTTTCGCCTTGGCTCTTCCCCGGCCCATCCCCGCCATTTCCCGCCTCTTTCTCACCCTCTTCTTCCCCGTCCCCTGGCACTCCCGCCGCTCCCTTTGTCGGGGCAACATTCCCGTGGACGACATGACCCGATGAAGCCCGCACGCCGGATTGGGCCGACTCCTGCGCCTCCCCCACCCAGCCGACACCACCGGATAGCTTCTCCTGCCAGGGCAATAAGTCATCAGAACAAAGATTGAAACTAAGAGAACCTAATTTTAGAGAATGATTTTTCCAACGTTGAGTCAGATCAAAAACTTCACAGACTGAATCATCGGATTGGCTCGGATCATCGGGAGATGCTGGATTCGACCGGGGGATGGTCCCCGCAGCGGACTCTGACGGCGGCGGCTCTGCGGCGGCATGGTCAGCCTGACTCTGGGACGGAGAGGAAGATGACAGGTCACCGTCAGCGGCGGATTCCCGGTTCTCCTTCCGCTCCTGGCGTTCGAGGCGGCGCAGGAAGGCGGAGACGCGGGCGAGCCAGCGGAGCTGGGCCTGATGGCGCTTGCGGGCCAGGACGGCGGGGGAACGCGAGCGGCGGCGGCGCTTCTTCCGGCGGAGTTTCTGGCGCAGCAGGGACAGGAGCTTGACCATCAGGGCTAGACGAAGGGTGCGGGCCAGACGGCGGGAACGCTTGCGACCCCGGCGGTGCAGTGAGCGGATGGCTTGACGACAGCGAGAGCGGAACGGCGAACGCCGGTCGCACCCCTCGGCTTCCTCCTCGGCATCACCCCAGCCGATTTGACAATATTCGTTACTATCGCATGAGTGTTCACTATAACAGCAACCGCATTCCGCCTCGTCGCCGTCGCAGCCGTGGCAGCAGTCGCCATCCTCGGCATCGTCCCAGTTGATTTGACAATTTTCGTCACTATCGCATGAGTGTTCACTATGACACCGACTGCATTCCGCCTCGTCGCCGTCGCAACCGTGGCAGCAGTCGCCATCCTCGGCATCGTTCCCGGCGGGATGGCAACAGCCGCGGCAGGCATCCGCGTCATCCCCAGCGTATTCCCAGCCGTCTGGGTCGTCCGCGGAGCAGGGACAGTGACCGTTGCAATGGCAATAGCCATCGCAAGAGCAATGGCAATGACAGTGACACGTCATGTCCTCGTGGCCCGGGTGATCAGTGCCGCAGCCATCGTCGTCCTCGTCATAGCCATCGTCCCAGTTTTCCGGGGGATTTTCGCCGTCCTCCGTGGAGAAATGGTCGTCCTCCCAGGTTTGGCTGTTTTTGTCGGAGTCGGCATCGTTGGGGAAAGGGTGGGAAGCTGGGCGTGCGGTAGGGGAAGCGGTGGCGGCGGGGCGGGAAGCGCGGGCGGGGTCAAGGGGTTGGCTTTCAGCATACAGGTCGGCGGCGGTTGGGGCGGCGTCGGCTTCTTCGAGGAGGTGGACGGGGAGCCACTCGCGGATGACCGCGTCGGGCGGGAGGTTCGGCGGTGGGTTTCGGCGGGCGGTCATGGCTTTGCCTCCATTTGACTTCGTCACTTTTACTATACATCTGATCTGATGTAACTATGCACCCTATTTTGTCCGAAGTCAAGGAAAAATTTTCCGAAAAGGGAAAATTGTTCCAAACCCGCAGAACACGAGGGATTTTTCACGGGGTTTTTGAGAGGAAGGGCAGCGAACGGCAGGATCAGCCCCGTTTCAGGGGGGTGCTTTCCGGTGATGGGTCCCCGTTCTCTGGTCCGCGGGATTTGGTGTCCACGACTTGCTAGGGTAAGACTTGGGAGGTGCCGATCATTCCACCTCGATTTCGATGCCTCCCACAAGGGCGGCCACACCCCGACCGGAAGCGTGATGCTGCCGGATGACTATGGTACCTCATCGCAGTGTGCTTTTCCAGCTCCGTGCCCCGTATCCACCGCCAGGTTAGTTTTACAGGTAAGGTGACGAGAAGCCACAATTCGTTGTCTCTGAAGAGCGGCATTTCTCCAGTCACTCCTCAACGAGTTTACATGGGTTGGAACATTTTCAGGTCAGTGCACGAAAGAGCGTATCAGAACCATTCTTTCTTCTCGATGTAGTAGAGTTGATAAAATTCTTCGTCGCTTTTGGATAGGTAGATGATTCCTTCTATCAGTCCGATGATTGCCATCACCCATGCACCAGGTCCACACACACACGTAAGCAAGCTGACCAGAAGCATGATAAGCCCCGGTCTTGTCAAACCGAGGATAAACTTGTGAATACCGTATGCTCCCAGAAAGATGCCGCAAACACCTGCAGCAACCTTTTTGCTAACAAAAGCCTTGTAAGATTCGTCGGAGGACATGGGCGTTTCAAACCGAGGGTTAGGTTTGAGTTCGACGGTGCTGAAAACTCTTCCTGCGGGTCACAAGAGAAGGAGACGGTCCGTCCGTCCCCGGTGCACCAGTGCAGCGACCGGACCGGGAGGTCCTCCCGCCCGCTTTCCCTTTTGGAAGCGGTTCTCCCTCTGGAGGAAGTTCTCCCTCTGGAGGAAGCGGCCCATCTGCAAGTGCTGAATTGATTGTAACTCTAACGGCTTGATTAATGCTGTCAAGGTAAGAAGGTTTTTTTTCGTCGTTTTGAGGTGCAGGGTTGAATGACGGGAGGGGAGGAAGGGGCGTACAATCCGAGGGATGGGGGGAGCGGCGGGGTGGCTTGGCGGCGTTTGCGTGGAGAAACGAGGAGGAGAGTATGAAGGTGCAGGATGGGGCGGATCGGGGCCGGGCGGGGGCGCGGGAGTTGGGGGCGTTGGCCTTGCCGCTGGTCCTGAGCCAGAGTTTTGCCACCCTTCAGGTGACGGTGGATCGAGTGCTCCTGTCGCGGCATGATCCGCGGGAGGTGGCGGCGGCGTTCCCGGCGATGATGATCTTTTGGCTAGCCTTGGGTTTGGGCCAGGGAACGGTGGGGTATGTGACCACCTTTGTGGCCCAGTATTGGGGTGCGGGGCGGCCGGAGCGGGTTGGTATCGCGGTCGGGCAGGGGTTGTCTCTGGCGCTGCTTGGGGGTCTGGTGTTTCCGCTGCTGGAGCCGGTGTTGGAGGCCGCGGCCTGGTGGGGGGCGGCCGAGGAGGACGTGTGGGAGCTGGAGCGGGTGTACTTGCGGTATTTGAGCTATGCGGCGCTGCCGATGCTCGTGGTGGCGGCGGTGAGCGGCTATTTTTCCGGCTTGGGACGGACCTGGGTGGTGCTGGGAATGGACCTGGCGGGGACAGTGGTGAACGCCGTGTTGGGGTGGGTGCTGATCTTCGGCCGCTGGGGTTTTGCGGAGATGGGGATCGCCGGGGCGGGCGTGTCCACGGTGGTCGGGGCGTGGGTGTCGGCGGGGGTGGGGCTGGCCTGGATGCTGCGCAAGGCGGAGCGGCAGCGCTTCGGAACGGGACGCTGCTGGCAGGTCGAGGGGGACTTGTTCCGGCGCCTGCTGCGCTACGGCGTTCCCGCCGGCGTGCAGATGTTTCTGGAGGCCCTGGCCTTCACCCTCTTCACCCTGCTGGTGGGTCGGCTCGGCGTGGCCGCCATGACCGCCACCAGCATCGCCGTCACCCTGAACATGCTCGCCTTTCTCCCCATGCTCGGACTGGGCCAAGCCGTCGGCATCGTCGTGGGCCAACGCCTGGGGGCCAACCAACCCCAGGAGGCGGAAGCAGTCGTCTGGCTCGGCCTGCGCTGGATGCTGGCCTACATGGGGCTGATCGCCACCCTCTACGTCACCTGCCCCCAGCTCCTGGTGGCGGCCTTTACGCCCCCGGAGCCAGCCGAGGCGGCACGCTTCGCGGAAGCGGCCCAACTGGTGCCCGGACTCCTCCTCGGCGTCGCCCTCTACTCCCTGGCTGACGCGGGCAACGTCACCTTCGCCTCGGCCTTGCGCGGCGCGGGGGATACCCGCTTCGTCGCCGGGGTGACCTTCGGCTTGGCCTGGCCGGTCATGGTGCTGCCCACCGCCTCCATCGTCCTCCAGAGCCAACAGTGGCAACAGAAAGGACTGGGGGAACCCCTCTACGCCGCCTGGGCCAGCGCCACCCTCTACATCATCCTGATGGCCCTCTGCCTCTGGGCACGCTTCGCCGCCGGACTGTGGAAACAAATGCGGGTCATCGAACCGGGACCAGAAGCGCCGCGACGGTGAGCCCCGCTCCCTTCCCCCCGCCATTTCCCATTCGCCGTTTCCCACCATTCGCTCTTTCTATGCGGAATTGACCCACAACATTCAAACCAACAGACATTCAAGCACCTCCGCGTTCAACTTTGACCTCGCCTCAATTTCGACGTAAATCCCTGTCTAACATCCACTTACTCCGAATCCACTAGCGTGGACGTGCTTGATTAATCGCAAACCCTTGTGTCCCAATACTATGCGTTACTGATCTTTCCTCAAAAGGGGGTGGCCGAAAAAAATCGGAAAATTTTTTGGGGGGGTGCTTGAAAAGAGGTCGAGGAAAGGCTATGATTCCTAGGGCGGCGAGAGCCAGCTCTTAAACATGCAGTGATGCCGAAAGGCGTTTGAAACTACTCCTGCACGGCGGCTAGGAAGAGGTCTTTCGTCTTAAACATGCAGTGATGCCGAAAGGCGTTTGAAACCTAAGAGAAAGGAGAGAAGCGATGGCACTACTACCCTTAAACATGCAGTGATGCCGAAAGGCGTTTGAAACGTCAGCTGCTCATTGACCGGCAGAAGGCGTGGCAGGCTTAAACATGCAGTGATGCCGAAAGGCGTTTGAAACCAGTTTTCCCAGCGCATAGCTTGCCCTCCGTTTTGGCTTAAACATGCAGTGATGCCGAAAGGCGTTTGAAACAGGACGATTCTTATCGAAGAAGCACGGAGGAGATCCACTTAAACATGCAGTGATGCCGAAAGGCGTTTGAAACATGATGTCGCTGCGGCTGATGGCAATCAATCGACCCTTAAACATGCAGTGATGCCGAAAGGCGTTTGAAACGTCACGTTATAGAGATGTGGACTCGAATACGCGTTGCTTAAACATGCAGTGATGCCGAAAGGCGTTTGAAACGTGGAGCAGATTTCGCTGTCGGCTGACGGAATTAACCTTAAACATGCAGTGATGCCGAAAGGCGTTTGAAACCAAGACGGCCGCGAGATTCGCTGCGGTTTCCGCTGCGGCCTTAAACATGCAGTGATGCCGAAAGGCGTTTGAAACATCGTCCAATTAGGTGCTGTATCACGAGAATTAAACCTTAAACATGCAGTGATGCCGAAAGGCGTTTGAAACTCCTTGAGCGTTCCGGTAAACCCAGTAGGCGGAGTCTTAAACATGCAGTGATGCCGAAAGGCGTTTGAAACGTGCCCAATCCTGGCATCAAAACAACTCTTGATGCCTTTCACATGCAGTGATGCCGAAAGGCGTTTGAAACTTCGGGGGAGAGCACCAGACGTGCTTTCTGATTTCTAACTTTCACATGCAGTGATGCCGAAAGGCGTTTGAAACTCCAGGACAGGGCTATAATGTTCTCCGACAAGGATACTTTCACATGCAGTGATGCCGAAAGGCGTTTGAAACTCGGACCAGGACGACCCCCCGTCGCCCAACTCGTCTTTCACATGCAGTGATGCCGAAAGGCGTTTGAAACCAGATGACACCGCACTGGCACCTACTCCGGCACTAACTTTCACATGCAGTGATGCCGAAAGGCGTTTGAAACAGTTTTGCGGTTGCCCCACCCCAGTCGAGGTATAGCTTTCACATGCAGTGATGCCGAAAGGCGTTTGAAACAATAGTACAGTCAGGTGTACAGAACCCAATTTCTCTTTCACATGCAGTGATGCCGAAAGGCGTTTGAAACTAGTTTATTGTTGGGAAGAATTGTTCCATAGAACCGCCTTTCACATGCAGTGATGCCGAAAGGCGTTTGAAACAACATCCTCCTCAAACAACTCGCCTAACGTCCCCCTTTCACATGCAGTGATGCCGAAAGGCGTTTGAAACCACTAACAGGAACACCTCCATCTGTCTTCCTCCTCTTTCACATGCAGTGATGCCGAAAGGCGTTTGAAACTTCGCGGCCACCGATGACGATATAGGTACCGCCAGCCGGACTTTCACATGCAGTGATGCCGAAAGGCGTTTGAAACATAGACCCGGAAAATGAGCCTCTTCTCGGAACTACCTTTCACATGCAGTGATGCCGAAAGGCGTTTGAAACACTTCGTCTTCTGACAATACTCTGCCGTTGAGCTTCCTTTCACATGCAGTGATGCCGAAAGGCGTTTGAAACTTTTGGTCCAAGATCAGAACCTCCAGGTTCGGCATCTCTTTCACATGCAGTGATGCCGAAAGGCGTTTGAAACTCGTACGTCCATGCCCGGAAATCCGGGTGACAAAGGACTTTCCCATGCAGTGATGGCGAAAGGCGTGGGAAGCCAGCCTCTCTCCCGAAGCTTCGGAAGAGGGGAAAAAGGGGTGAGGGCCAGCCCCTGATGCCGCAAGGCGTTTGAAACGGGCGAATAGGCCGAACCTTCGAGGTGGAACGGACCTCTTTTCATATGATGCCGAAAGGCGTGGGAAGCCAGCCTCTCTCCCGAAGCTTCGGAAGAGGGGAAAAAGGGGTGAGGGCCAGCCCCTTCACATCCCCTGATGCCGTAAGGCGTTTGCAATGGAAATGCGGAAGAGAATGAGATAGACTCAAATAGGTGTGCTGTTACCTCCTGTGACACCCCAGAATATCGGACCACTGCCATGAGCCAGACAGAAAACAAAAGCAACTTTGAAGACGAGTATTTCGAGGGTTACTTGAAAATTTACAATTACCTTCATCCGTCGCTCGTCGATCTCGTCGTCTTCGACATCCTGGCCGAGAAGTTTGTCAAGGCCGCGGGGCACATCCTGCCGAACCTCGACGGGATCATCATGATTCCGATTTTTGCTCCCTACGAGCGAAGCGAAATCTGCAAGGTGGACGGAGAAGAGCGCGTCATTGTCGAATCCGGTTCGACCGACACCACCGGCTGTTTTTACTCGACCGAGAATTGTCTTCACTACTTCTCCGAGCAAACGCTGCCGGAAATTTTGGCTGCCCACCGCAGTCTGCTGTACCATGCTCTGATTCAACTCGAATTGGTTTATAACAAGATGAAGCGGCTCGCGGACTCAACCGAGCCGCTCAACGGGCTTTTGCAAAGCATCCTCGATCTTCAGAAACGCCTTCAGAAACTCCGGCAGAAGGCGCGGCAGCAGCCAGCCCCCGCCGACGACCCCGACGCCGAGGAGGAAGACGAGTCCTCCCCCAAGCCCTCGGCCTACGAAGTGGAATTGCGTTTTCTTTTGGAACAACTCCGGGACAAATTGCTCGAAATCCCCCTGCCGGAGGACAGAGTCGACGCCGGGGTCGATTACATCAAGTTGTTGCACAAGGCGTTCCATGTCGATCCATCGGAGACCGCCTCCCCCTCGCCGCCGCTCGTCTCCGCCTCGGAAGATACAAATCTCGCCTTTGCCTCGGAAGATGAAATGAATGAGGAAGATAGTCAGCAAATGATCATTCATCAGGCCATGATCAACCAAAGATTTCGCAATTTGGTCGAAAAGAAATTGATCAATTGGAAAGAGTTTCATCAGCACCTCCCCCAACCCCAGCTCTTTCCTGAGGAGGAGCCGACCGAAGAGGAGACAGAGCCGGAGTCGAAGGAAGACATCCCCCCGCCGAACAAGTCGCTGCTGTGAAAGGCATCTCCGCTGAGCCGCGAACGGCGGCAGGCAGCCGATTGATGGGAAAGAGCGAATGAGTCAAAAGGTCCAGATCGTCCGCCAAACGAGGCGGATCGGCTGCCTTCCTTCTTCTCGACAACCCCCGGCCAGCACGTTAGGATAGGGTGGGACATTTTCCAGATCATTCCCCACGCACCACCAGCGGTCCTGGATGCATCCTCGGCAAGCGGGGTGAGGAGGCAGTGTCATGAGCCGCAGGTACGAGTATCGCTCAGCACAGGGTCTGAGCACTTTGTTGCTGCTGTTTCTGGTTTTGTACGTGGTCGGCAATGCGGTGAGCGTCTGGTTCACGTGGGACGAGATCGTCCTGCTCCAGCAGATCATCGACGGGGTGCCGCCGCCGAAGGAGGAGCTGGTAGCGAACGATGAGCGGCTCTTCCAGTTGGGGATTGCGACGCTGCTGGAGCATGTGGTCACGGCCATTGTGTTTCTCAGTTGGGCGTATCGGGTCCATGCGAATGCTCATGCTCTGGGTGCGGAAGGGATGCAGTACACACCGGGTTGGGCGGTGGGGTGGTATTTTGTGCCGATAGCCAATCTGTTCCGGCCGTTTCAGGTGATGCGGGAGACGTTCCGGGCCTCGCATCCGGACTATGGGCCGCGGAATTGGCGGCAAGCACCGGTGCCGTCGCTGGTGGCCTTCTGGTGGGCCTTGTGGATTGTCGGCAACGTGGCGGGGCAGATTGTCATCCGTATGTCACTTGGTCAGAAGGAACCCACACCGCGGCAGATGCAGATTGCGGACAGCCTGCACATCCTCTGCGATTTGCTCTGTGTTGCTCTGGGGTTTGTGGCGATCGGCATGGTGGCCACGTTGCAGCGGTGGCAGGAGGAGAAGCATCAGCGGCAGATGGAGGCGGAGGCGGAGGGGGGGCCGGTTTATGCGGCGGAGCTGGCGGAGGAAGGCGAAGGGGCAGCAGCGGGCGCGGAACTGGCCGCGGAGGAGGAAGGGCGGACGCCGGACGATCCTGCTATGCGCTGGATATTGCCGGTGGGGCGGTCCGGGTGGGCGATTGCGGCGGGGTATCTGGGCTTGTTTTCGCTGTGGATTCTGCCCGGTCCGCTGGCACTCTGGGCGGGGATCATGGCGGTGCGGGACCTGCGGCGGCATCCGGAGAAGCGCGGCATGGGGCGGGCGATCTTCGGCATCATCATGGGCGGGCTGGCGACCCTCTATCTCTCCGTGGGGATAGTCGTTCTGGTGACAGACCTCATCATGAAGAACTGAGGGCGGGGGGCGGTGCGTTGGGCAGCGCTGGCTTCGTTCCGGGTGCGTCTCTGGTGCGTGGCATGGTTTTGTCAGCGGTTGTCGAAGTCCGAAGCGGGGCAGGAGGGAGCTAGCATGCGGCAGAGTGCTGGGGTGCTGGGGGTGGTGCTCGCGTGGGGGGTGCTGGGGGGAGGTCTGCCGCTAGCCGGATGGGAAGGCGGAGCGGCGGCGAGGGCGAAGGGAGCAGCGGAGGAAGAGGCGATGACAGCGGTGGGTCAGTCGATGGAGGCGGAGGTGGTGTATCGCGGGGGTCGGATGTGGACGGGGGAGGCAGCCCAGCCGGAGGCGTCGGCCCTGGCGGTGTGGCGCGGGCGGATCATCTGGCTGGGAGCGGAAGCGGAGGCGAAGCGGTGGATCGGACCGAGCACGGAAGTCGTGGAGCTGGAGGGTCGGCGGGTGGTGCCGGGGTTCATCGATGCCCATGTGCATTTTCTGGGCGGGGGGTTGCAGTTGGCGCGGGTCGACCTGCGGGAGGCGCGGGACGAGGCGGAGTTCGGCCGGCGGTTGCAAGAGTTTGACCGCAAGACGCCGCGGGACCGCTGGCTGCTGGGGGGAAACTGGGACCACGAGCGGACCTTCGGGGGGCGCTTGCCGACGGCGGAACTGCTGGACAAGTACGTGAAGGATCGGCCGGTGTTTTTGCGGCGCTATGACGGGCACATGGGGGTGGCGAACCGGGCGGCGCTGCGGGCGGCGGGGATCACCAAAGCCACGGCGGAGGTGGAGGGCGGCGTGATCGACCGGGATGCGCAGGGGGAACCGACGGGCATCCTGCGGGACAATGCGATGGCGTTGGTGGAGCGGGTGATCCCGGAGCCGACGGACGAGGAGATCGCGGAGGCGGTGCGGGCGGCGTTGGCACATGCGGCGGCAGTGGGCGTGACCGGCGTGGACGACATGGACGGCAGCGCCCCGCAGACGCGTCGGCGGCTGCTGCGCGTCCTGCAAAACCTGGAACGCGAAGGGCGCTTGACCTGCCGCATTCACCTGCGCTGGCCCCTGGGGCGCTACCGGGAACTGGCGGAGCTGGGTCTGGCCGGCTGGTTCGGCAGTCCCTGGCTGCGGATCGGCGGGGTGAAAGGGTTTGTCGATGGCTCGCTGGGCAGCAGTACGGCGCGGATGTGGGAACCCTACGAGAACCAGGGGGGCAACCGCGGGGTGTATGTGACGCCGGTGGAGACGCTGCGGGCGTGGATTCGCGGGGCGGATGCCGCCGGCCTGCCGGTGTGCGTCCATGCCATCGGGGACGAAGCCAACTCGGTACTGCTGGACATTTACGAGCAGATTCAGCGGGCGCAGCCGAGCCGGGAACGGCGCTTCCGCATCGAACATGCCCAGCACCTGCGCGAAGCGGACTATGGGCGCTTCCGCCAGTTGGGTGTCATCGCTTCGATGCAACCGTACCATGCGATCGACGATGGCCGCTGGGCGGAAAGCCGCATCGGGGCGCGGCGCTGTGCCCGCTCCTACGCCTTCCGCTCGCTCTTGGAGGCTGGGGCGATCCTGGCCTTCGGTTCGGACTGGCCGGTGGTGCCCCTCTCGCCGCTGTTGGGGATCGACGCCGCTGTCAACCGGCGCACCCTCGACGGCAAACACCCCCAGGGCTGGCACCCGCAGCAACGCATCGGGGTGCGCGACGCCGTCCGGGCTTACACCTGGGGCAGCGCCTACGCCACCGGCACGGAACAGGAGCGCGGCACCCTCGCCGTCGGCAAATGGGCCGACTTCGTCGTCCTCGACCGGGACATCTTCGACCCCCAGCAGCAGGACCGGATCGCCCACACCCAGGTGCTCCGCACCGTCGTCGCCGGTAAGACGGTTTACGTCAAGCGCTAAACAGAATATGCAGAGCAAATCGAATAGCTGAATCTGTCATACTTAATCACTGAGAGTATCTTCGATCTAACGCATCATGGAATGTGGAGGTGGCGGCGGGGTTCAGGTGGCGGCGCGCTGTCAGGAGGGGGAGCGCCGGATGGCCGAGGCCGGGAAGCGGACGCCGAGGATCGACGTGACCGGAATCTCACGCTCTTTCCAGACGAAGATGCCGGTGCGGAGGTGGACGTGCCAGAGGAGGTCGGCGGGGGCATTGCGGACGGCGCGGCGGAGGGTGGGGTCCGCGGCACTGCAAATGACGAAGGTGCGGCTTTCGCCGGGTTGTAAGGGGCGGTCGTGGTCCTGCTGGGCGGCTTCGTAGCGGCGGACGCCCCGGCGGAAGGGCCACTCCAGCGGCCCGCCAATGAACACCGCCGATCCCACATGCAGGCGGGTGCCGTTGAAGCGGTCCTCCTGTTCCAACTGGCTGGCCTTGCGCACCAGGGCCGGGTCCACCGGATGGAACACCCAGGCGTCGGACGTGTTCGTCAGCTTCAGATGCAGCACCAGGGCCGGGCCTGTCACCTCCTCCCGCTTCTCCTGGGCGGATTCGGCGATCAGGCGCAGGGGCCGCTCTTCCACCCGTAGCGGCTCCACGCGGAGCTGCCCCACGGTGAGCGCCCCGCCCAGAGGGACGATCAGCTCCTCCGGCAAGGGGCCGGTCAGAGGCAGGCGCAGGGCGATCTTTTTGCGGCTGGCCGGATCGTATTCGCCAAAGGTGTCCGGCAGGATGGCCAAGGGATGCGCAGGAGGCAGCGGCGGCTCGCGGAAGAACAAGCCGTAGAGCGCCACACAGGTGGCGAAAGCGGCGTAGACCGCCAGCACGGCAAACGCCAGGGGGGAAATGGGCCGCGGAGGCGGAGGGGTCGCGCGGGCCGCCCCGGACGACGGCGGAGCTTCGACCGGCACCTCCACCGGCACAATCAACGGAATGGGCAGCGGCGGCGTCGGCACATCCCCGGCGTTGCCGAAACGGAACGGACCCGGATCATCCGTCGGTGCGGACGCGGGGGGTGACGGTGGCGCGGGCGCGGCAGCCGGAACGGCGGAAGCTGAAGGCGTGGGAACGGCAGCTAGCGGCGGCACCGGAGCTGAAACCGTGCCGGGAGGCGGAGTCGGCGGGGAAACCGCGGGGGACGGCCCTGCTGCCCCCGGTCCAGCCACCGGCGCACGCGGCGGCGGCAGCGGCGTCTGCGGAGTCACCGACGGACGCTCCGGACCAGCCGGGCGTGCCGCGGCGCCCTTCCCCTCCTCCATCACTGGCAAAATCGGGCGCGGCAACTCATCTCCACAGTCGAAGAGCGAATCGGTCGGCGCGGCTTCACTCAGAATGCTGGCAGCGTCTTCCCCACCGGAGGCGGGCCGGGAAAACGGCAGCGGCGGCGACACGCTCTGCACCACCGTCGGCGCTTCGGACGCTAGCTCCTCCAGCCCAGGAGAAGAAGACGACACCACCGGAGGAGAAGACGACACCGGAGCCGACCCCGCCGAAAGCCCACCGTCCGCTCCCCCGCTCCCTGGCGGTGAAACCGCCCCCGCGGCCCCGGTCGCACCCGCCGTACCGCCTCCCTCCTCCTTCGGCACCACCACCATCTGGCGGCAGTGCGGACACCGCACCACGCGCCCCCGCTGGTGCTCCAACACTCCCATCGGCTTGTGGCAAAACGCACAGGTGATTGTCGCCGTGGCCATAGAGTCGGCAATTTTCAGTAGCTAGCTACAGTTTGTGATCATGCTTCGCTTATCCGGTCCGACGTTCCCCAAATCTTTTTTGTTCCCAAAAAGATACCTCATGGAGAGATTTTGGTCCAAACAAAAAAACCGCAAGCCGGGAACGCCCCATCGGGAACGGCATGGTCCATTCGCCCCCCTGGATGATGACACTGCAACGCTCCACTGCCGCGGGATCAACTTCCGCTTGCTCTTCTGGAAAAGGTGGAAAGCAGTACCGAACCACGCGCCTCCCCTCGGTCTGGCGCTAAACGTGACCGGGTCCGCCGCTAGGCGTCCGGGCGTTCCGTCCCCCGGCTTGCCGCGATGGGCGGCAGTTCGTCGTAGGTGCGGCCGTGGAGGAGGCGTCCGGTCAAGTCCTTGCGCACGCCGCCCCACTGCTTGAAGAAAAACGCCACGCCCGCTCGGCGGCACTGGGTCAGGATCGACTCCACCCACTCCGGCAGCATCGGCCGTGCTCCCGGCCCTGACTCCCCGCCCACGATGACCCAGGCGATCCCATCGAGGGGAAGGTGATCCAGCGGCCCCAAGAGCGGCTCGCAGGAGAGAAACCGCACCGCCGCCGGCACCTGCCGCAAGTCTGCGATGCGGCCCAGCACGCGCTCATCCTCCACGCTTACCCCCATCCAGACATGTTTCGGCCAGGGCAGCCGCGGCGCCAGCTCCCGCAATCTCTGGCTGCGCTTGGTCAGCACCTGGAAGATGTGCTGCGGGCAGGCCGCCATGGTGTCGAAGACTCGGCGGATGAACTCCTCCGGCACCTGTTCGTGGAACAGGTCGCTCATGGAGTTGACGAAGATGCGGCGGCCTCGGTGCCAGCGGCGCGGCAGGTCGAGCAGCTCCTCGTGAAGTGTCACCGCAAAGCCCCGGGCGTAGCGGGGATTACCCATCGCTTGCAGGCGCTGGGCCAGGCGCTCGGCGTAGCAGTGGCGGCACCCCTCGCTCACCTTGGTGCAGCCGGTCACGGGGTTCCAGGTCATCTCGGTCCATTCGATGCTCGATTTCGTCGCCATCGCCTGTCTCCAACACTGCCACTCGTGGTCCGCCCCTGCGGCACGGCGACTTCACGTCGCTTTCCATTCCCGGTACGGCACGGTGACTTCACGTTGCGTCCCACTCTTCCCCTTGCTGGGCCGATTCTCCCCGACCTCCGCCTCCCGCCGGTCTGGTTCGGGAAGCGGTCTTGTCGTGGGGAGCGGGGCTTTCGTCATCTGTGACTTTAGGATGTCATGGACCATTGGGAGCGGTTCTACCGTCTCGGTCACCGCTGGCGCGGCATGGGGGAGATTGCCCGGCCCGTGATGTGCTGCGGGGAAGCCGATGCACCAGAGCACTAGGCGGCGAGCAAAGCCTTCTGAAACTCTGCCGGATCGGACCACTTCACGACGGTGGAGAGGCTCTCCACCAGGCGGAAATCTTCGGGATTCCACACATCGAGCGTGTCGTCGAACAACGAAACGCATTGCAGGGCTTCCGGTCCGACGGTCAGATGGTTTAAGTCATACCAGGCAGCTAGGACGTGCTCCGCGATGGACCGTGCCGCGGCTCGGCTTCCTGTGCTCAGGACGTACACCAGGGAACTGCGAGCAGGAACGCGCACATGGAAGTCCACGACCCAAGTCCGCCCAGAACGGCCCGCGAGTTTCTTCTCCCGCTCGAATGGGAACTGGTGCTTCGTCAGCCAATCGGCTACCTCGTCCTTGACGGATTCCACCGAGCGGGTGCGGAAGGCCAACCACAGGTCCGCGACACGTATAGCGGCCTGGGCCACGCGGAGGACCACCGCTGCCACAGACTCACCGGGCCGACACCGCGCTTGCAGCATCCCCTTGTAGAACTCCACCCCGTGGGTCAGGCAGATGTCTTCGATGAGCGCTCGCTGCTTAGCGGATCGTTTCGGAGAGAGGGTTTGCAGGCGGAGCCAGCGTATCGTCTCGCCGAGGTCGGTAATCGTCAGCTCTTCCCCTGGGAGTGGTCCCACTGCTTCCTGGTGGCAGAACAGATCGATGACATCGCCGTCCGGGTACAGATAAGGCGTGCGGATTCTCAGATATCGCCCTTGGGGAGAGCAAACAAAGAGCGCTCCCAAGCCTTGACGCAAGTCTTCGCAAAAGGACGGAGCCATCATGAGAAGAGGTCCGGCTGCCAGCTTGGCCCCGCCTGAAGAGTGCCGTTGCCCGCAGAATGTCGTTGGCATTAGCTCTTCGCTCATTCTATCTATCGCCTGACTGGGAGATACACCCAGGTATTGTGGCGTCGGGCAGCCTGGCGGCCAGGGGAGATAGGCATAGAACGTGGCTAAGCCTCCTCCTGCACGGGAGCCGGGAAAACATGAGCAAACCATTTCATGAAATCCGGGATCCGATTCACGTCTTTGTGCGTCTCGATTCCGATGAGAGAAAAGTGCTCGATTCCCGCCCGTTTCAGCGTCTGCGGCATATTCACCAATTGGCAATGACTTACTTGCTCTACCCGGCGGCGACCCACAAACGGTTCGAGCATTCCCTAGGTGTCATGGAATTGGCAGGCCGAGTGTTTGATGTCGTGACCAATCCCGCACACATTACCGACGCCATTCGACAAGAATTGCCGGAATTGTCGCAACCGGACAAGCTGAACTACTGGCTGCGTGTTCTGCGGATGGCTGCGCTCTGTCATGACATGGGACATTTGCCCTTTTCCCATGCTGCCGAGAAAGAGCTCCTTCCAGAGGGGTGGAATCACGAGCGCTTGACACGCGAAATCATCCTCTCGGAGGAGATGAGGCAAATCTGGAACGCGGTGACGCCACCTTTACGGGCCGAGGACATCGTCAAGTTAGCTCTGGGACCGAAGGAAGCCGACGACATGACTTTCTCCCCCTGGGAAGCAGTCCTTTCGGAAATCATTGTGGGGGATGCGTTTGGTGTGGACCGAATGGACTACCTGCTGCGCGATTCCCACCATATCGGAGTTGCCTACGGCAAGTTTGACCATTTCCGATTGATCGATACGTTGCGCATCCTACCGACGGACTCCGGACCGGCGTTGGGTGTGGAACGGGGCGGTCTCCACTCCGCCGAGGCGCTGCTCCTAGCACGCTACTTTATGTACACGCAGGTTTATTTTCATCCGATCCGCCGAATTTACGACATTTTGCTCAAGGACTTTCTCGCGGAATGGTTGCCCGGCGGCAAATTCGATACAGACCTCGAAAAACACCTGAGCCTAACAGATGACGAGGTGCTATCAGCAATCCATGAGGCGAGCCGGGATTCGAAAAAGCCAGGCCATGCGGCGGCCCGAAGAATCGTCCGCCACGAGCACTTCAAGATGCTTTACGAACGACACCCGGACGATGTGAAGGTGAATCCCGACGCTGGTGCCGCAGTGGCCGCTGCTGCTCAAGAGAAGTTCGGCCCGGACAATGTCCGCCGCGACGCCTACACGCAGAAACGGCCCGCCACGCTTTTTCCGGTTCTTCACCGGGATGGGCAAATCCTTGATGCTGGCAAACTTTCCGAGGTCTTGGAGCACTTGCCGGTTGTCACTGTCGATTTCGTTTACATTCGCCCTGATTTGCGAAACGAGGCTAAGCAGTGGTTACGACAAAATCGCGGTGTCATCATCGGGGAACTCGCTAAAGAGGAGTGACATGATGGAGCGGTTGGATCGGTTTCAACGGGCCGCGATTTTGACCGAACTGATGGAACAACTTCGCGCTGCCGGAAGCTGGTGCGGCGAGACGCATGTTCAGAAGGCTGTCTACTTCCTCCAGGAGGCTTTGAAGGTCCCTTTGGGTTATAGGTATATTTTTTACAAATATGGCCCTTATTCTTTTGATCTCACCGAAGATCTGACCGCGCTGCGTGCGGACTATCTGATCGAATGGAATCATCGCTCGCCAGGTTACGGTCCCTCGTTGATTCCCACGCCCTGGAGTGATCAATTGCGCCAGCGCTATCCCAAAACCTTGGAAAAATACCGTCCGGCTATTCAATCCGTGGCCCAAGCTCTGGGGAGAAAGGATGTCAAGGAATTGGAGAAACTGGCCACCGCGCTTTACGTCACGCGGCAAGCCGGTGCGCCGAGCGACGTGGATAGCCGAGCGCGGCGGCTTTGTGAGCTGAAGCCACATGTGAGCCTTGAGGAAGCCCAGGCCGCGGTGGACGAGGTGGACCAGATTTGCCAACGTGCCACAGTAACGCACTAGCCATGCCGGAGGCAGAGCGGGTGCAGGGTCCAGCACCAAGGGCAAGGGTGCCGGGGGCGAAGGGGGCGGTGGGGGGCGCGGAGTGGCCCCTCGGCGTTTGTTGGGGAACGGGAAGGGCCGCGCGCAGCGCTTGATTTAGCATCGATGGCGAGGGTCTGAGGCGCAGCGCTGATCGGGCGCCGGTGGCGAAGGGCGGTGGGTCAGCGCTTGAGTTTGCTGCTGGGGGTGTCGTCGCCGGGGAGCAGGCCGACCGCCCACTGCAAGCCGCCGAGCAAATGCTTCTGGAAGCGGGGGTCCTTCCACACTTTCGGATCGTGGCCGAAGGAGGTATAAAAGACGCGCCCTTGCCCTTCCCGGCGGCACCAGGAGATGGCGTAATCGTTGTCGGCACGGGTCAGGTTTTTGCCGGGGTTGAACGACGCCGGGTCGATGCTCAGGATGATGTGGAGGCGGTCCCGGCTGAAGGGCTGATCGCGGAAGACGTACATTTCATCCTGGAACTCTTCACCGTCGGTGAAGGCGGCGGCGGCGGGATGCTTGGGGTCCTCGACCCGGATGCGGATTTTTTGGAGTCCCGGCGGATGGCCGCGGAAATAGGCGCCGATGAGGTCGCCATAGACCGATTCCGTGTAGAGGGTGTCGGTGGCGCAGTGGGTGCCCGCCAGGGCGCCGCCGGCGCGGACCCATTCCCGCAGGTCGTTCAGCTCTTCTTTGGTGACCGGGTTGCCCGTGGTGAAGAAGAGGACGACGTCGAAGTTTTTGAGGGTCTGCTTGTTGATGCGTCCGCAGTGTTCGCGTTCGACGGGAAGGCGGGTGCTGCCGCGGAAGCGTTCGGCGTAGACTTCCAGGGCGGAGCGTTCGCGGCCGCTTTTGTCTTTGACTTTGCTTTCCGGGTCGCCGGTGAAGCGCCAGCAGGTGACCTCGAAGCCGTGGGCCGGTCCGATCTGTTTGAGGACTTCCTCAGCGGTGGCGACGGAAGCGTGGATGAAGCCGCCGCTATGGGTGACCAGGAGCAGGCGTTTAGCGGCACGGGTGCCGCTGGAGGCGGCCCCGTCGAGGCGGGGCGCATCCTGATCCGCCTGGCAAGCCGCCAGGACCGCCAGGGAGAAACCGGCAGCCAGCATTCCGAAGGCGAAGGTTCGGCGACGCATGGGAAAGGACTCCTGAAGAAGGAACGGGAGGGAGGGACAACGGAGCGCCGGGCGTGACTCGGCGGCGCTCTCCGCCAATGTTATAGTCCCCCGGCGGCGGCGGAGCCTAGAGGGCCGATGGTTTCTCGTCTACAACAGGGGCAGGGCCGCGTGCGGGCCAAGGGCCAGATGCAGGGCCGGCTCCGTCTGAGCCTCCATGAGGTGACACATGGCTGACGTTGCAGCATCGAACGGCGGCCAGACTCTGCCTTCCTCCGGCCGACGAGGCTGGCGCGTGCTGCTGGTGTGGACTGTGGCGGTGTTGCTGCCCGGCGCGGGGGCGGTGGCCTGGCCGTATTTGGGACCGGCGGAGGTGGAAGTGTGCTCCAGTCCGGTGTCGCATTTTCCCGCGGCGGAATGGCCCTACGACAAACAGATTTTGGGAGCGGCCCCCCGCTTCCGCCCGCGCATCACCCACGTGCGTCTCGTGGACCTGGACCAGGATGGCCGGATGGACATCCTCGCCTGCGACGCCCAGCGGAAGCGGCTCTACTGGTACCGGCAGACAGACCGGCGGCAGTGGCAGGAAATCCCGGTGGGACCGGAATTGAACGTGCCGGCGGGGCTGGCCGTGGTCGATCTGGATGGCGACGGCGACCGGGACATCGTGGCCGCCGTACTTGGAAGTGTACTGCCGAGCGATGAGCGCATCGGGCAGGTCGTGTGGCTGGAGAACCGGGGCGGCACGTTTGTGCCCCACGTGCTGCTCGATCACGTCCGGCGGGTGGCGGATGTGCAAGCGGGGGACTTCACCGGGGAGGGCCGGCCCGATCTGGCGGTGGCGGTGTACGGCTACCATCACGGCGAGCTATTGTGGTTGGAGAACCTGGGGGGCGGGCGCTTCCGGGAGCATCTGTTGCTGGCGACGCAGGGGCCGTCGCACGTGCCGGTGGCGGACTTCACCGGAGAGGGCCGGCTGGACATCGCCGCTCTGGTGTCCCAGGACCACGAGGAAGTGTGGCTGTGGGAGAACCGGGGCAGCGGAGAGTTTGCCCCGCGGCGCATTTTCCACACGCTCAATTTTGACCTAGGCAGTGCCAGCCTGCGTGCAGCGGACCTGGATGAGGATGGCCGCCCGGACCTGCTCTTGTGCGCGGGAGACAATTTGGAGATCAACCATCACTATCCGCAACCCTGGCATGGGTGTTACTGGCTGCGCAACGGCGGAAGGGGCGGGGAGTTCACGGTCCAGCGGCTGGCTGCGGTCGGCGGCGTCTACGGAGCGGCAGTGGCGGACCTGACCGGCGATGGACGGCCCGACGTCGTCCTCGCCTGCATGTTCAACGACTGGCACCGGGCGGGTGCGGCCAGTCTGGTGCTGTTAGAGAACCGCGGCGGCGAGTTCCTGCCCCGCACGCTCGACACCCATCCGATCCACCTGGCTGTGCTCGATGCCGGTGACCTGGACGGGGATGGCCAAGCCGACCTGGTCGCCGGCAGTTTGCATTTGGACGACCTGGCGCCGGAACGCTGGGGACGGCTCACCCTCTGGCTGCGCCGCCCGCGCTAGGACTGACATGTGTTCGTCACCGTGACCTGCGAGGAACCTGCCATGCCGGCCCGCCCGCTTCTGGCCCGTTTGGAACGCCTCGGCACCTTGCTGCTGTTGCTGGAGCTGGCCGCCGCTGCGCTCGTCCTGTACCGCCGACAGGTTCAGCCCCCGCCGCCCGTCCCGGACCTCGCCGCCCTCGAACCGCTGACACGGACTGAGCTGGAAGCGCAGATCGCCCGCTGCCGTTTCGGGACGAGGTGGTGGAACCTTCTTTCCTGGCGGGACGCCGCTGCCTGGCAACAGCTCGGCGAGCAGTACCTGGCCCTGGGCTACTTTCCCGAAGCGGAAGCCTGCCTGCGCCAGGCGTTGACATGGGACCGTCATCAGGCCGATGCGGCCTTCCGCCATGCTTTCGCTCTGGAACGTCTGGGGCGGATCGACGAGGCCATCGCGGGGTACGAGGAGGCCCTGCGGCGAGGCCACAAGCGTCGGGCGGACATTCACTATTCCATCGGCAAAAATCACCTGCGGGCGGAGCGCCGGGAAGCAGCCCAAGCGGCATTCCAGGCGGCGGGGGACCTGGCGGCCGCCCGCTACGAGCTGGCCCTGCTCGCCGCCGAGGCCGGACAGGGGGAACAGGCTCGCACGCTGGCCGAACAACTGGCCCAGGAGCACCCCCAGGCGTATCACCCCGCCGCCCTGCTCCACCGCCTGGCCGTCTGGCAGAACGATCGCGCCGCTGCCGGACGCTGGGCCGACGCCTTCGAGGCGCGCCCCCACCCTCTCCCTTCCCCCTTCGACACCGAGTTCGACTGGGTCGTCCGCACCGCCAACAGTCTGGGGCGCGACCGGCGCTTCCGCGATGCCGGCCGGCTGTACCACGCCGGCCAACTGGCCGAAGCCGAGCGGCTGCTGCGCCAGACCCTGGAGGCCGCCTGGAGTCCGGAGGCGGCCGACCGCCTGGCGGATACGCTCGCCCTGCAACGCCGCCTGGCCGAAGCCCGCGAGGTGCTCCAGGACATGCTGGCGCGGGACGGGCCGACCTGGGAGCTGCTCTGGCGGCTGGGCCAAGCGGAAGCGGACCTGGGCCGGCGGGCGGAAGCCGAGGCCTACTGGCAGCGGGCCGTCACTTTGGCCACCGGTCCTGCCGCAGCGGAACTGTACCGCGATCTGAGCCAGTGGTATCAGGCGTCCCAGCCCCAGCGGGCCAGGCACTATCAGGCGCGGGCCGCTTTGGCGGAGGGGATCGGCCAGTTGGATCAGGGCCAGGCGGCGGCAGCCCTCCGCTTCCTCGAAGACGCTGTGAAGGCGGACCCGGAGCTGGCGCCGGCCTGGTTTTTCCTGGGTCAAGCTCGGCGCCGGCTCGGCCAGACCGCCGCCGCCCGCCAGGCCTACGAGCAGTGCCTGCGCTTGCAGCCGCATCATGGCCGCGCTGCTGCCGCTTTAGCCCTGCTGCCGCCGCCTTGACAATCGGATGAAATGGATACAGTTGAACATCCTCCGCTTGCGCCGCTTTGGCCCTGCTACCGTCCACTTGACAATTGGATAAAATTGATACAACTGAACATCATCCGACGGCCGCCCTCTGCCGGGCGTTCCTCCCTTTCCCCCGGCCCTGTTCGCCGCCGGCCGTTCTGCCGCCGCTGGCGGCTTTTCCCAGAACCCGGTTCGTGAAATGTCTACGTGGTGTCACAATTGCGTTTCCGCAACTTCGATGGCGCGGAGCAGGGCGCGGGCTTTGTTCACCGTCTCCTGGTATTCCAGCTCCGGCTGACTGTCGGCGACGATGCCGGCCCCGGCTTGGACGTAGGCGGTGGAACCAAGCAGAACCATCGTGCGCAGCGCGATGCAGGTGTCCATGTTGCCGCTGAAGTCCACATAGCCGACGGCCCCGCCGTAAGGACCGCGGCGGTGGGGTTCGAGTTCGTCGATGATCTCCATGGCGCGGACTTTGGGGGCGCCGCTGAGAGTGCCGGCGGGCAGGCTGGCGCGCAGGGCGTCGAAGGCCGTCAGGCCGGGCCGCAAACGCCCCGTCACCGTGCTCGACAGATGCATGACATGGCTGTAATACTCGACGGCCAGCAGGTCGCTCAACTGGACGGAACCGATCTCGGCGACGCGGCCGACATCGTTGCGGGCCAGATCGACGAGCATGATATGTTCCGCCCGTTCCTTGGGATCGCGGCGCAGTTCTTCGGCCAGGGCCTGGTCTTCCTGGGGCGTGCGTCCGCGGCGGCGGGTTCCCGCCAGAGGGCGGCTGGTGATCAGGCCGCTTTCCACCCGGCACATGATCTCCGGCGACGCCCCGATGAGCGTGGCCGGCCCGCAGCGCAGATAGAACATGAAGGGGGAAGGGCTGACCACGCGCAGGGCGCGGTAGATGTCGAAGGGGCGGGCCGTGGTCGCCGCCTCGAAGCGCTGGCTGAGCACGATTTGGAAGGCATCGCCGGCATGGATGTAGGCACGGGCTTTTTCCACCGCTGCGGCAAACTGCTTCGGCGTGAAGTTCGAGCGGACGCGGGGGGGCAGCCCCCCTCCTCCTCCTTCGGCACTGCGCGGGGCGATGTCCCGGAGCGGCCAATCCAGCCGGACCTGTTGCAGGCGCTCCACCAGGCAGTCCACCTGTTCGCCGGCGCGGGCATAAGCCGCCTCCAGGGCCGCACGCGAAGCTGCCATCCCCGGCTCGATCCGGGCGTGGGCCACCACCCGCACCGTCTTGTCCACGTGGTCGAAAATGACCATGCGGTCGTAGAAGCCGAAGGACAGGTCCGGCAGGCCGCGATCATCTGGCGGAGGCTGCGGCAGGCGTTCCACATAGCGCACGGTGTCATAACCGGCATAGCCGACGATCCCGCCGCAAAACCGGGGCAACTCCGGCAGGTGCGGACCGCGATAGCGCGACCACATCTCCTCCAGCCGCCGCAAGGGGTCCGCGCACACCTCTTCGCCCCCTTCCCCTTCGTTCCCCTGCCAGCGCACCCGCCGCTCATACGCCTCAAAGCGCAAAAACGGTCCGCTGCCCAAAAAGCTGTATCGTCCCACCCGCTCCCCGCCGACCACGCTCTCGAAGAGGAACGACCACTCCCCCTCCGCCAACCGGCCAAAGGCCGTCACCGGCGTGAGCGTATCCCCCGTCAACTGACGATACACTGGCACCATGGTGTACTGCTGGGCCAGCTCGGCGAACACCTCCAGCGGCGGATAATAACGCATGCTTGGCACCCGCTTCGTCCCTCCTCCCATTTTCCCGCTCGTGCGGCGGTCAGACCCCGGCTTCTCCCATTCTCCCGGCGGCCAGACCCCGCTGCTTCCTATTGTCGCAAACCGACCAGCCAATGGCGAAGGGGAAAACGGCGAGCGGCGAGCCGTGGGTGGCGGCGAATGGTTAATGGCGAATGGCGGAAGCGGGCGAGCGGGGCGGGTCCGGGCCGAGCTGGGCTGCGTGGTGCGGTTCTATCCGCCTTTTCCACCCAGCGTTCAGCGATTGTCGAGCTGCCAGGGTGACAATGGAAAGACACAGGGTTCAATCCACCTTTTCCACCCAGCGTTCGTCAACCTCCGCTTCCAGGCGCAGCCCCAGGAAGGAAATCTCCAGGACTAAGGCCCAGCGATTCGGTTTGAGGCGGACGACGCGGCCGAGGAATCCTTGCAGCGGCCCGCCGAGGATGCGGACCACATCCCCGACTTGGGCGATGAGCCGTTCTTGGACCAGGCGGCGTTCACTCAGCAACTGGGCCAGGTCGAGCAGTTCGGTCTGCAAGCGGCGGGGGTCCGGGGGGCGCAACACTTGGGCCACCTTGCGTCTAGTGACGGCCAGGACGCGCGGATTGCCGAGGAAGTCCGGCTCGGACACAAAAAGGTAGCCACTGAAGAGCGGGACGAGGCTTTCGCGCCGTCGGCCTTGGGAGCTAGTCCAGCGGGTCAGCAGGGGGAGGAACACGGGCACGCCCGCCTGTTCGAGGGCCTGGGCCAAGGATTTCTCCCACCGTGCCGCCGTGCGCAGGGCGGCCCAGCGTTCCACCGCGCGAACCAATTCCACCAGTTTCGGACCTTCGGTGGGAATCATGGGCGGATACCTCTGAGCACCTTTTAATCTATCATTTATTCTTATGATGAATCCATAATACCCATTGTCCGAAATTTTCTATCTCTACTGCGATTTTCCCGCAGGCTGTATCTTCGGTATTCTCCAACCCCGTGGGTCAAGTCGGGACTTGTGGGCCAAGTCGGAGAGCAACCTTTGTTGACAGCATCGTTTCAGCACCTGTAGAAAAAACAACACCACATGGAATGGGGCGGAATTGGCGCAGTTAAGCGGCGAGGGGACAGGGAGCGTCCCGCGGGTGGGACCTGGCGGTCGCGTTGGCCTGGCGCCAGGCTCGCGGAGCGTTGTCTTTTTTCGGGTGGGAAACTTGCCGGGCAGGGGCCGTTCTGATGCAGGCGGGCGGCTTGCGGATCGTGCAACTGGGCAAGTATTATCCGCCGGCACAGGGCGGGATCGAGCAGCACACCCGCACTCTGGCCCAGGGGTTGGCGCAGCTTGGCTGCCAGATGGCGGTGGTCGTGGTGAACCATCAGGACCGGCGGGGGCGGGATGTGACCTATCGGCCGGTGGCGGTGACGGCGGACTGCCAGGAATGGGACGGTGCGGTGCGGGTTTATCGCGCGGGGCGGTGGTTCCACGCCTGGCGGACGGATGTTTGCCCGCGCTTGCCGGCGCTGTTGGGCCAGTTGCAGCGGGCCTTTCGGCCTCACCTGTGGCATCTGCATGCTCCGAATATCACCATGCTGGCGGCCCTGTGTTTGGTTCCCGGCTTGTCGCCACTCGTCATCACCCATCATAGCGACATCATCCGGCAGCGGATCGGCAAGTATTTGGTCCGGCCCGCGGAACTGCGCCTCTACCGGCGGGCGCAGGCATTGGTGGCCGACAGTGCCGCTTATGCCGCGGGATCGCCATTACTCCAGCGCTTCCGGGCCAAGGTGTTCGCGGTGCCGTTGGGGATCGACGTGACAGCGTTCAGTCAGCCGGAGGCAGAAGTGCTGGAGGAAGCGGAGCGGTGGCGCCGGCGGTATGGCCAGCCGCTCTGGCTGTGCGTCGGGCGGATGACGCCGTACAAAGGGTTCGACGTGGCGATCACAGCCTTGCAGCAGGTACCAGGCCAGTTGCTGTTGGTGGGCAGCGGGCCGGAGGAGAAACGCTGGCGGCATCTGGCGGAACGCCTCGGTGTGCAGGCGCGCGTGCACTTTCTCGGCGCGGTGGAGGAAGCAGTGCTGCGCGTAGCGTACCGGGCGGCCACTGCCTTGTGGTTCCCCAGCCGCAATCGAGCCGAAGGGTTCGGCTTGGTCCAGGTGGAAGCGATGGCCTCCGGCTGCCCGGTGATCAACACGGCGATTGCCCACAGTGGGGTGCCCTGGGTCTGCCGTCATGAGCAGGAAGGGCTGACCGTGCCGGCGGACGATACGGACGCGCTGGCCCAAGCGGCGCAGCGCCTGTGGCAGGATGCCGCCCTGCGCGCCCGTCTGTCGGCGGGGGCGCTCCGCCGAGCCGCGGAGTTCGACACCCGCCTCATGTGCCAGCGCTACCTGAAGCTGTACCAGCGGGTGATCGCCAGTGCTCACAAGGGGCAGCCCGCCCTGTGCAGAAGGTTCGCCGAGTGCCCCTGATGGTTCCGGAGGACGGCCTGCTCCGCGTGCTGCATCTGAACGCCGGCAATCTCTTCGGCGGCATCGAGACCTATTTACTGACACTGGCCCGGCAGCGGCATCTCTGCCCGGCGATGGAGCTGCACTTCGGCCTCTGCTTTGCGGGCCGACTAGAACAGGAGCTACGGGCCGTGGGGGTCGGCGTGCTGGACCTGGGTCCCGTGCGGCTGAGCCGGCCCTGGACCGTCCTGCGGACGCGGCAGCGCTTGCGGCGCTTCCTGGCGGAAGGGACCATCGACGTGGTCGTCACTCATGGTTCCTGGCCGCACGTTGTTTTCGCCCCAGTGGTCCGGCGCGTGGGTCTGCCCCTGGTGCATTGCCTTCACGGCTGGCTCGATTCCCGCCACTGGCTCAACTGCTTCGCCGCCCGCACTCCACCCGATCATCTGCTGGCCAACAGCCGCTTCACCGCGGATTCCGCCGCGCAGCTCTGGCCTCAGGTTCCCGTCACGGTGATTTATCCGCCACTGCCACTGTCCGAGGAAGCCGCGATTTCGGAGGAAGCCCGGCGGCGCCTGCGGGCTAGTTTCGGTACGGACCCCGACGCCATTGTGATTCTCATGGCCGCTCGGATCGAACCACTCAAGGGGCACGCCGTACTCCTGGAAGCCTTGGGGCGCTTGCGCGCGCAGCCGGGGTGGGAATGCTGGATCGCCGGAGGTGCTCAGCGGCGGGAGGAGGTGCAGTGGCTTGCCGAACTGCGGGCAGATGCTCAGCGGCGGGGGATTGCCGAACGGGTCCGCTTCCTTGGCCAGCGTGCGGATGTGCCGGCGTTGCTGGCCGCCGCCAATCTCTACTGCCAGCCGAATGTCCAACCCGAAGGGTTCGGCCTGGCCCTGGTGGAAGCGCTCCGCGCCGGGCTGCCGGTGATCACGAGCCGCTTTGGGGGTGCCGTCGAGATCGTGACGGACGACTGCGGTATCCTTTGTCCGCCGGGTGACAGTGCAGCCGTGGCCGAGGCGCTGTGCGCCCTGATGGCCGATCCGTCCCTGCGGCAAAGGTTAAGCCAAGCCGGCCCGGCGCGAGCGCGCGCCCTCTGCAATCCCACAGAGCAATTGGCGCGGCTCTACCAGACGCTGGCGGCAGTGCGGCACTCAGTCCGGACATCGCGCCGGTAAAAACACGATCCCTGGGGGAAGACAATGCAGACCCCGCGGGCGAAGCAAAGCAAGCCGGAACGCACCGCAGGTCGCTCTTCGCCGAGGGCGGTTTGACAGAACTATGACACTGATCGCCCTTCCCATACTGGCATTCGGAGCGGCGCTGCTCGTGACGCTGCGGTCGCTGGGCGGCGGGCTGATCTGCGTGATCACGATCGGTTACTTTCATGGATATATTCGTGCCAATTATCTAAGTGTGTACACAACATTCCTGTTTGATGCAGCGATCTTGGGGTTGTATTTGGGGTTTGTGCTCGGCCATTCGGCGCGAGTGGGGCAGTTGAGCCGGTGGGCGCTCAGCGGCTGGGTGGGGCTGCTTCTGCTCTGGCCGGGGATGCTGGTGTTCGTACCTGTCAATGATTTCCTGGTCCAACTCGTAGCTTTGCGGGCGACGGTGTGGTTTGTACCCGTGCTGCTGGTGGCCAGTCAATTGACAGCGGCTGAGCTGGTGCAGTTGGCCCGCGCCCTGGCAGTGCTGAATCTGCTCGCCCTGGGCGGCGGCTTGTATGTGTATTACGCCGGTGTGGAAGCGTTATATCCATTCAATGCTGTGACCCAGATTATTTACATATCGCGGGATGTAGGCTCGGCCGGCTATCATCGCGTGCCGTCCTTCTTCCTGAGTGCCCATGCTTATGGCGGGACGATGCTCTGGACGCTGCCGCTTTTGGTGGAGCGGACCTTTGGCGTGGGGGTGCGGTGGGGGGAACGGCTGTTGGCAGCCAGCGGCCTGTTCGCGGCAGTGGTGGGGATTCTGCTCTGCGGGGCGCGGCAGCCGGCGGCTTTGGCCTTACTCATGCTCCCGGCGGCCTGGGGCTTGGCCCGCTTCCATGCCGGCGTGGGACTGCTCGCTGTCGGACTCGCCGGACTGGGACTGATCCTGTTGGAACAGAGCGAACGTTTCCAGCGAGCCAAGGAACTGCTGGACACGGAGCAAGTGGAACGGCGCGTGCGCCTGAGTGCCAATGAGTCGTTTCTGGAGTTGCTGCTGCGTTATCCGGCGGGGGCGGGGCTGGGGTCGGCGTATGGCACGAGCATTCCGTATTTTTTGGCGGATCGGGCGCCGCAGGCCATCGGCCTGGAAAACGAGTTCAGCCGCCTGCTGGTCGATCAAGGCTGGCTGGGTGTGGGATTGTGGCTGGGGTTTCTGCTGTGGCTGCTGGGCCGGCCGCCGCCGCTGCGCCTGGAGGCGAGTTTCGGCCTGGCCGTGGTCTTCATGCACGCCCTGGCGCTCGTGAGCTGGGCGACGGCCTTTATCGGCACGGGCTTGCTCTCGTCAGTGCCAGGATCAGTGCTGATGCTAGCGCAGATGGGAGTGCTCGCACGGGTGCGGGAGGTGCAGACGGCGTGGAGAAACCGGCCGGCTGGCTGATCGTGGCGGGGGACCTGGCGTTCCACGGCGGGATGGACCGGGCCAATCTGGAGCTGGCGCGGCATCTGGCGGCGGAAGAAGCCGTGCAGGTGGTCGCCCATCAGGTCGATGACACCCTGCTGACGCTACCTCAGGTGCGCGTCCAGCGCGTGCCGCGGCCTGCGGGGCGGCATCTTTTGGGCCGCCCGCTGTTGGCCTGGAGCGGACGGCGCCTGGCCCAGCGCTTGGCGCCCCAAGGCTGGCGCGTCGTGGTCAACGGCATGAATTGTCCCTGGCCGGATGTCAACTGGGTCCACTACTTGCACACGGCCTACGCTCCGGCGGCTTACGGCTCGTTGCTGCAACGCTGGAAGATGCGCTACACCCACCGCTGGGATTGCGCCGCAGAGCGCCGCCTGTTCCCGCAGACACGCCGGCTGGTGTGCAATAGCCGCCAAACGGCGCGTGAGCTGGTGGAGAAACTGGGGGTCTCTCCCGAACGCGTCTCGGTCGTGTATCTGGGGTGCGATCCGCAGGAGCTTCCTCTCGTGACTGTCGGGGAACGCGAAGCGGTGCTGCGGCAGTTCGGCTGGTCCGAGCGTCCGCGTGCCGCCTTCATCGGACAGTTGAGCGACCAGTGTAAAGGCTTCGACGTGCTTTATGCGGCCTGGCGGCGGCTGCACCAGCAGGGGGGATGGGACGCCGAGCTGCTGGTGATCGGGGAAGGGTCCCAGCGGCGGCTGTGGGAACAACGGGCAGGCGCAGAGGGACTGGCGGGGTCGATCCGCTTTCTGGGCCGGCGGCGGGATGTGCCGCAGTTACTGGCTGCCTGTGACATTCTCGTGGCACCGTCCCGTTACGATGCCTACAATCTCGCGGCGCACGAGGCCCTGTGCCGGGGCTTGCCCGCCTTGGTCTCCATCCGCGCCGGCATCAGCGAACGCTACCCGCCGGAGCTACACGACCTGATCCTGGCTGATCCAGAGGACGAGGCCGATTTGGCGGACCGCCTGCGCTCTTGGCTCCCCCGGCGGGAGGAATACGCCGCTTGCGTCCGCTCCTTCTCCGCCACGCTGCGCTCTTACACCTGGGCGGACATGGCTCGCGATTTCCGCACGGCTGTCCTGACCAGCTCCTGACTCGGCCTCCGGCGTCCTTCCGATGTCTCCGCTGCGGATCGTTCTGGTGATGATCGAAGCGCCGGTGCCATTCGGCAATGCGGCGGCGCGCTGGTTCTACGTGCTGTTGCGGGAGCTGACAGCCCGTGGACATCAGGTGACGGCCCTGGCCGCCTGTAGCAAGGCCAGCGAGATGGAAGAGGCCCGGCAGCTCTTCCCCGCGCCGCAGTATGATCTGCGCCTCTACCCTTTCCCCCAGCGCCGGGGCTGGCGGGCCAAGCTGGCCACCCTGCGCCGCCCCTACTCCTACATGTTCTCCGAGACCCTCCAGGAGGACCTGCGCGCGGAACTGGCCCGCGGCTTCGACATCCTCCATCTGGAGCAGCTCTGGTCCGGCTGGCTGGGCTTAGAGCACTGCGAGCGCGCCCTGGTCAACGTCCATCATCTGGTCCAGATCGACCTGGAACAGGTGCATCCCGACACCCTGCGGGGCCGCTTCGACCGCGCCCTGATGCTTCAGGCGGAACGTCGCCTTCTGCGCCGTCTGCGGCATTTCCGTGCCTGCACCGAGCGCCTAGTCCCCCGCATTCGCCAGCTCAATCCCCAAGCGCGGATCACCACCATCCCCGTCGGCCTGGACGCCAGCCTGTACCCGTACATAGCGGATGACCAGCGCTCCGGCGAACCGGTCGTCAGCATCATCGGGAACATGGGGTGGTATCCGACTTCCTCGGCCGCCCGCCGCCTGCTGGATCGGCTTTGGCCAGCGATCAAAAAGCGTGTGCCGACGGCCCGCCTGCAAATCGTGGGCTGGAACGCCAAAAGCGTCCTGCGCGGCTATTTGGGACAGCCCGATGTCAGTATCGAGGAAAACGTACCGGACACCCGGCCCTATTTCGAGCGGACCGCCGTGTTGCTGTACGCTCCGGCGCGCGGCAGCGGCATGAAGATCAAGATTCTGGAAGCGTTCGCTTACGGCGTGCCGGTGGTCACGACCGCGGAAGGGGTGGAGGGTCTGCCCGCCCAGGACGGCCTCCAGGCCGGCATCTGTGACGAGGACGCCGGCTTGATCGAACGCACTGTCGCCCTGCTGAAGGACCCCGCGGCGCAGAACCGGCAGCGTGCCGCCGCCCGGCAACTGCTGGAAACCCACTGCCACCCGCAAGTCACCGGATCCGCCCTGGAAGCCCTTTACCAGCAAATGCTCGCCGAGCGATGAAAACCATCGCCTCTGACCGTCCCAACATCATTCAGGGGAACCGAATCAACCTGAGCAGCACTTCCTGGGTTAAAGTTACAGTGACCATGTCATGGCATTCCCATTTGCTGCTGCTCCCTATCTGCTTCAATGCCCGCCGGGAGAGGGTGTTCGATGTCCGCTGAGGGGGGCAGCCGGCGTCAGCCGCCACGTCCGTGGGTGGTGACGGGGGTGGCGGGCTTTCTCGGTTCGCATGTCGCCGAGCGGCTCTTGGCGCAAGGCGTGCCCGTCGTGGGGGTGGACAACTTCTCCGGTGGGAAGCGAGAGTTGGCGGCGGCGTGCGCGGCCCACCCGCACTTCACCCTCGTCGAGCAGGACCTATGCGAAGCGGCAGCGCTGCGGGCGCTCCTGGTCCAGCACCGCCCGGCGGCGGTCGTACATCTGGCGGCCCTCCATTACATCCCGGCCTGCCAGGCGGACCCGGTGGGTACCATCCGCCTCAACGTCCTGGGCACGCAATGCGTCCTGGCGGCGGCGCGGGCCGCGGCGGCGGAACGCTTCTTCTTCGCCAGCACCGGCGAGGTGTACGCGCCCAGTGATCAACCCCATCAGGAAGACGCTTCCCCTCTCGGCCCGTTCACGCTCTACGGCCTTTCCAAGCTCATGGGGGAGCAGTTGCTGGCCCTGGAAGCGCGGGAGCGGCCTTGCGCCGTTTTTGTCATTGGCCGCCTGTTCAATCTGTACGGTCCGCGGGAGACCAACCCGCACATTTTGCCCGAAATCCTGGAGCAACTGCGGCGGGCGCCGGAGGAGCCGCTGCGCTTGGGCAATCTGTGGCCGAAGCGGGACCTGGTGCCGGTGGCAGACGCCGCCCGGGCGGTGGTAGAACTCGTGGAGCGCTGCCCGCCGGGTGTGACCACGGTCAACATCGGCAGCGGCGTGGCGGTTTCTATGCAGGAGGTGCTGGCCCTCCTGGGACAACTCCGCGGACAGCCGGTGAACATCCAGACGGACCCGGCGAAGGTCCGGCCGGTGGAACGGCCTCATCTGCAAGCCGACGTCACCCGTTTGCGCCACCTGCTTGGCTGGACGCCGTCCCGCGATCTCGCCCGCGGCCTGGCCGAGCTGCTGCGCCAGGAGGGATTGCTATGAGCGCGGCCGAGGTGATCCGCCGGGAGCTGCCCGCCGTGCTTCCGGGCTTGCTTCTCGCTGTCACTCTGGCGACACTTCCGTACGGCTGGCGGGGCCAGTGCTCCTGGATCGCCGATTACGACGAGCTGGCTTTCTACCTGCCGGTGGGGGCCAAAGCCTACCGCGAGCATCCCTGGCGTTTGGCTGATCCGGCAACCGGCGGGCCGACGTATTACCAGCCGCTCTCCGTCGTGCCGGGGATCGTACTGCTGCGTGTCTTAGGCGGGAGTCCGTGGTCTTTGGGTTTGGCCTGGCGGCTGTGGGGCGGGATAGCGGCGGCGCTTTTGTGGTATGCCGCACTGCGCTGGAAGCTGCGCCCGTGGGCGGCGGCCTGGGCCACGCTCCTGGTGCTTTGCGATCCGGGGGTGTTGCAGGGCCAGCTAGGGTATGCCTTGCTCAAGACCGGCGTGCGGCATCTGAGCGGGGCGGACCTCGGCCCCACTCCCACCGCCGCTTCTCTACCCCAATGGCGCATTTGGAACCCGCTGCTGAGCTGGCCGTGGTGGCTTGCCTTTCTGCTGCTGGCGAGCCGGGCGGCGGAGCAACCGAGCCGGGGGCGCATCCTGGCGGCGGGGACCAGTTGCGGCCTGCTCTTCCACATTTACTTTTACTTCTGGACCACCGCCGTGGCGGGCCTGCTGCTGGCTTGCCTCGCCGATCGACATCGGGCTGTCACTTACGTGAAAATCCTGGGACTGGGCCTGCTGCTGGGTCTGCCCGCCCTGGCCGGCGCGGTGCAATTCCGCCAGCAGTACGGTGCCGATTGGCTCCTGCGCACAGACAAGTTCCTGCCGGTACCCCGCGGCAGCGAGCTGCTCCTGCCCCGCTTGAGCCTGCTGCTTGTGGCCGCAGCCTGGGTGTGGGTCTGGCGGCGAGGCCGGGAGGTGCGCTTCCTGGCTTGCCTCGCCACTGCTGCCCTGCTGCTGCTCCATCACACCCTTCTGACCGGCCTGCAAATCGAGAACTTCCACTGGAACTTCGCCCTGGGTCCGGCCTTGTCCCTGCTCGTGATCTTCCTGCTGGCCGACCTGGCGAATTGCTTTCCCCTGGTGCAGCGCTGGGGCGGGACGCTGGCAAAAAGCGGGATAACCGCGGCGGTTCTGCTCGCCCTGGTCCTCTGGGCGCGGGCGTGCAGCCTGCTCCCCGAAAACCAGCACATCCAGCAGGTGACACAGGATTATCACTTCCAAAGGGCGAACTGCGCCCTGCCGGCGGGAGGCACAGTGGCCGGTGACCCGGACTTTCAGTATTTGGCGGCGATCGATGCAGGTCTGCGGCCTCTGGCCGGATACACCGCCGTGCTTAGCCCAATCCGCGAGGCGGAGCTATCCGAGCGCTTGGCCCTCAACGCGTGCCTGCTGGGGCAGTCGCGGGCGCAGTTCGAGGCGGAGCAGCGGGAGCAGTTGGCACGCAACCGCTGGGGCGCAGAAGCCCGTTCGGCGGCGGTCCGAGCGCAGCGCTTGGCCGAGCGGCTGGCGGCCTGGGAAGCTGTGAACGCGGACCTGGCTGGGGCAGTGCGGCGCTACGACGTCCGCCTCGTAGCCCGTCCTCCAGGAGCGCCGGAACAACCGCCTTCCCCGGAGTGGGTCCTGCTGGCGCGCGGCCCGCGCTGGACCCTCTATGTCCGCCGGGAGTGAAGGAACAGCCAGAGTGACAGCGTGCTGAGAGTCGGCTTCAACGCCTATCTGCTGGCTGATGGCAATCGCCGGGGGTGGAACCGTTACACGGTCAATCTGCTGGCGGCCCTGCCGGCGCAAGGGGTTCGCCCCGTTCTGTACACACGAGCGCCGCTTCATCCCGATCATTTGGCTCGCCTGCCGCCGGGAAGCTACGAACTCCGTCTCGCTCCGCCGATGCGCTACGTGCTCTGGGAAAACCTCTGGCTGCCCCGGCAACTCCGCCGCGATCGGATCGACCTGTTCCATTGCCCGATGAACTTCGGCCTGCCTTGGTCCACCCCTTGCCCGCGCCTGCTCACCCTGCATGACGCCATCGATCCGGCGTACTATCTGCGGCAAGCGCCGTGGCGCGAGCGCTGGTCCTGGTCCGCGTTGCGCCTGCGTTGGACCTTATGGTCCTGCCGGTCCCGTGCTCATCACATCCTCACGGTCAGCCGGCATGCACGGGAGGACCTCGTGCGGGTTTTGGGCGTGCCGCCGGAGAAGGTGAGCGTGATTTACGAAGCGGCGGACCCGCAGTTCCAATGCCGCATGGAAACCGAAGCGGTTCGAGCGGTGCTCGCGCAGTGGGGGCTAGAGCGGCCCTATTTTCTCTACGCCGGCGGTTGGGAGGGGCGCAAAAATGTGCTGTTTTTGCTGGAGGCGTTCGCCCAGGCTGCCCTGCCGCAGACGGAGCTGGTTTTAGCCGGGGGCACGGCGCCACAACAGCAAGCCCTGCGAGCGCTGGCCGAGAAACTCGGTGGCCCAGCCCAGGTGCGCCTGCTCGGCTTCGTGCCGGACGCCGTCCTCCACGCCCTCTACGCGGGCGCCTTGGCTTTCGTCTATCCCAGCCGCTACGAAGGCTTCGGCCTGCAACTGTGCGAAGCGATGGCGGTGGGCTGCCCCGTGCTGGCGGCCCGCGCTACCGCTCTGCCGGAAATCCTCGGCGATGGCGGCGCAACCTTCGCCCTCGACTCCCCGCAGGAACTGATCGGCCTGCTGCGACAAGTGGCTGCCGATCCGGACTACCGCCGCCAATTGCAACAACGCGCGCAACAACGATCTCAACACTTCTCCTGGCAAAAAACCGCTCAGGAAACTGTGCAAATCTATCACCAACTACTTCAGCGGAAATCATTATAAGAGTTCATGCGACATCACTGGGTCATCCTCACAGGCGAGTATCCTCCAGAGTGCGGCGGGGTCGGGGATTACTCGGCCCAATTGGCAGCCCGGCTTGTTCAGTGCGATCAAGATGTCACTGTCATGGCCTCGTCGGCGGAGGAGGAAAGCGAACAAAGCGGCAATGGCGTGCGCGTCCTGCGGATTCCCCAGGCATTCCGCCTGTCAGGACTCGGTCGGACGGAGCGCGTCTTGCGGCAACTTCGGCCGGACCGTTTGCTGCTGCAATACACGCCGCACGCCTTTGGCTACAAGGCGATGAACCTGCCGCTGGCTAGCTCTCTCGGCCGCTGGGGGCGGTCGATCGCTCCGCTTTGGGTCATATTCCACGAAGTGGTTTTTCCTTTTTCTTTATACAAACCTCAGTATATGGTTTTAGCCTTTGTGACACACATGATGGCACGGATGATTGCGCAGAGTGCTTCGCGGATATTTGTGACGGCGTGGGCGTGGAAGCGGGTCCTGCGGCGGGTCGGTCCCCAGCGGGTGGCGAGTGAGTGGCTGCCGGTGCCGTCGAATCTGGAAGGGGTGGCGCCGGCGGGAGCGTCTCTGCCCGCGGAGGACGATGGGGAGGTGTGGCTGGGGCATCTGGGGGCGTATGGCCCGTGGGCCGAGTCGGTGCTGGAGGCGGCCGGGCGGAAATTGCTTCCCTGTTATCCACGAGCTAAGATGGTGCTGCTTGGTCGTGGGTCGGAGTCACTCGCTCGGCAGTGGCAGGAGCGCGGCGTGGGATGGGCGGACCGCCTGGTGGTCCCCGGCGTGTTGCCGCCGGCGGCATTGGCGGCCTGGCTCCAGCGCTGCTGCCTGCTCTTGCAGCCGTACCCGGACGGGGTGAGCAGCCGGCGGACCACCGCGATGGCGGCCCTCTGCGGCGGCATTCCCTTGGCAACCAACCTCGGCCCGCTGAGTGAGCCGTTCTGGTCCGTCCGCCTGCCGTCTATCGCCGCGGCACCCCGGACGGAGGACTTGCTGGAACTCGCCACTCAGCTCCTCGGCGATGCCCGCCGGCGCGCGGAACTCACCCTCCACGGCCAGCAACTCTATCAGGAACTGTTCCGCTGGGACTGCCTGCTAACCCGCTTGCTGGTCTAAAACCATGCCCTCCGTCCGCCGCCTGCTCACGATTGGGCACTCTTACGTCGTGGCCTTCAATCGCCGTTTACCTCATGAATTGATGCAGCAAGGGAACGGTGCATGGGACGTAACTGTCGCGGCACCAAGATTTGTGTATGGAGATTTGCGGCCCATTCATCTGGAGAATGTCCCGGACGAAAGCTGCCGCTTGCAGCCGCTTTCCGCCTACTTCACACGCCGACCGCACCTCTTGCTCTATCACCACCGGGTCCGAGAATTGCTGGCGCAAAAATGGGACATTGTGCACTGCTGGGAGGAACCGTTCGTGCTCTCGAGCTTGCAGATTTCTCTCTGGCAGCGTTCGGGGAAATTGGTTTATTACACATTTCAAAATATCAGCAAAAGTTATCCTCCGCCGTTCAGTTGGATTGAGTGTTATAGTGTGAATCATTGTCATGGCTGGATAGCCGCAGGTTATAGTGTAGATCACACACTCAGTATGCGGGCGGGTTATTGCGATCGGCCGCATTGTGTCATCCCGCTGGGTGTGGATACGTTGGTGTTTCATCCGGAGCGGGAAGCGGGTGTGTCCGTGCGGCGTCAGTTGGGTTGGGCGGAGGGCGGGCCGCCGGTGGTGGGGTATTTGGGCCGATTCGTGGCGGAGAAGGGGATTTTATTTCTGCTGCGGGTGTTGGAACGGCTGCGCGTGGCGTGGCGGGCGTTGTTTGTCGGCGGCGGCCCCCTGGAAGGCTGCCTGCGGCGTTGGGCCGAGCGGCAGGGAGCGGAACGGGCGCAAGTGGTGACCGGCGTGGCACACCAGGCGGTGCCGCGCTACCTCAATGCGATGGATGTGCTAGCCGCGCCGAGCCAGACGACGCCGCGCTGGAAGGAACAATTCGGGCGGATGCTCATCGAGGCGATGGCCTGCGGCGTACCCGTGGCCGGCAGCGACTCCGGCGAGATTCCCTATGTGGTCGGCGATGCGGGCTTGGTTCTGCCGGAGGCGGATGCAGCGGCGTGGGTCGCGGGTTTGGCCGGCTTGCTGGAAAGTCCGGCGCGGCGGCGGGAACTGGCCGCGGCAGGGCGGGAGCGGACCTGCCAGCGCTATGCCTGGCCGGTGGCCGCCCGGCAGCACCTCCGCTTCTTCCAGCAGTTGCTGGACCTGCCCTGCCATGACTGACAAGGTTCGGTCGCTGCGCCTGGGCGTTGTGCGGGATTACCGGGCCGAGAATTGGCCGAGCATGGACCTGTGCGCCGATGCACTTTTGGCCCATCTTCCTGCGGAAATCGAGGCGGTGGAAGCAGCCCCGGCCTTCCGGCGCTATCTGGGGCGCTGGCAGCCGTCGAGCCGCTGGGCTTTCAATGCCGACCGCTTCTGGAACCGGTATGTCGTCCTGCCGCGCCAGGTGCGCCGCCTGAGCCGCCAGGTGGATGCCGTCCACATCGTGGATCACAGTTACGCCCATCTGGTGCATGCGGTGCCGTATGGCCGTGCGGGCGTGTACTGTCATGACATTGACATCTTCCGCTGTCTGCTGCCGCTTTCGGAGGAAACTCCGCGGCGCCGCCTCCTGCTGACCCGCCTGGCCCGCTGGATCCTCACCGGGCTGCGGCGTGCCGCCCTCGTCTTCACCAACAGCCGCCAGACCGCCGAGGAGTTGCTCGCCCGCGGCTGGGTCCAGCCCGATCGCCTCCATGTCGTACCCTTGGGGGTGGCCCCAGAATACATGGAGATTCACTTGGAAAATGAGTCTTTCCTGCAATATGAAAATCAGCCGTATATCTTGCATGTCGGCAGCACGATTGCCCGCAAGCGGATCGATGTGCTGTTGGCAGTGTTCGCCCAGGTGCGGCAACGGTGGAAAAACATGCGCCTGATCCAGGCCGGGGGGGAATGGACGGGGGAGCAGCGGGAGCAGTTGCGGCGTTTAGGCCTGGAAGGAGCTGTGCAGCAGGTGCGGGGACTGAGTCGGCGGGAGTTGGCGGCGCTGTACCGGAAAGCGGCGGTGCTGCTGTTTCCCAGTGCGGCGGAGGGTTTCGGCTTGCCCGTGCTCGAAGCGCTGGCCTGCGGGACGGCGGTGGTCGCCTCGGACCTGCCGGCCCTGCGGGAAGTCGGCGGCGCGGCGGCCTGCTACTGCCCGCCGGGAGACATCCGCGCTTTTGTGACAGCCGTCTGTCAAGTGCTGTCCGAACCCGATACGCTCGTGCGGCGGGAACAGCGCCGGAGCCAAGCCCAGCGTTTTCACTGGTCCGTGCACGCGCGGCAGATTGCCGAGGCATACCAGCAGCTTCTGAAGTAGGCCATGTGCGGCATCGCCGGCATTCTGGGAGTACCGGAAGAGTTGGCTCGGCCAGCAGCCCAGCGCATGCTCGAGGCCTTGCGTCACCGCGGGCCGGATGACTGGGGTCTGGAAGTGCTCGCGGATCCGGCGGGCCGGGCACCGCCGCTGGTGCTCGTCCATACCCGCCTGGCCATTGTGGACCTCTCGCCGCAGGGGCGCCAGCCGATGTGCCACGCGCTCTCCCCGCAGACATCTCCCACGCTTCCCTCCACGGACCGAGCCTCGGAGAAGCTCTGGATCACCTTCAACGGGGAAATCTACAACTATCGCGCTCTGGCGGCGGAAGCGGCAGCCCACGGCCTGCCTGTGCGGACAGCCACGGATACCGAAGCGATCCTGCTGGCCTATCGCCTCTGGGGGGAAAGCTTCGCCGAACGGCTGCGCGGCATGTTCGCCTTCGCCCTGGCCGATCTGGGGCGGCGGCAGGTCATTCTGGTCCGAGATCGGCTGGGGATCAAGCCGCTGTATTTGGCGCGTGCGCCGCAGGGGGGATTGCTATTTGCTTCGGAAGTGCGGGCGTTGCTCGCTGCCGGAGGGGAGCTGGTCCCGCGCCGCCTCTCCCTGGCCGCGGTGGAGTCGTTCCTGGCCCAGGGAGCAGTTTGGGGCGAAGCGGCCCATGTGGAGGGCGTCCGTCTGTGGGAACCGGGCCTTGTGCTGAGTTGCGACTGGGAAGGCCGGGAGTTGTCCCGGCGGCGGTATTGGCCCTGGCCAGGGAAGGCAGCGCTCGATCCAACGCTGGACCGTCCGGCGGCCGTGACACGGCTTCGGCAAGTGTTGCAGGAAGCGGTGCAGCAGCATTTGGCGGCGGATGTGCCGGTGGGGGTGTTTTTGTCCAGCGGTGTGGATTCGGCGGCGGTGGCCGCTCTGGCGGCAGAGGGTGCCGCGGGGCGCATCCGCACGGTGAACGTCGGGTTCGACCTGCCGCAGTGGGACGAGAGTGCCGAGGCCGAGGAGATCGCCCGCCAGTTGCAGACGGAACATGGCACGATCCGCGTAGCCGCCGGGGACATTGGCCGGGACCTGGAGGCGGTGCTGGCCGCGATGGATCAGCCGACCGTGGACGGGTTCAACACCTGGTATGTGTCGCGTGCGGCGCGGCAGGCTGGCTTGAAGGTAGCGCTGAGCGGTCTGGGCGGGGATGAGCTATTCGGGGGTTACGCGAGTTTCCGGGATGTGCCGCGGGGGGTGCGTTGGCAGCGGCGGCTGGTGCGATGGCGCCTCGCGGTCCGCTGGGTGCGCCGCTGGAGCCAGTGGCAGCCGTCCCGCCGCCTGTTCAAACTGGCCGAGTTGTTCCAGCGCCCCGCCAATCTGATGGCGGTCTATCTGCTGCGCCGCGAGCTGTTCCTGCCGTGGCAACGCCGGGCGCTCTGGCCTTTGCCCCCGGAATGCGATCCGCACAGCGGCCTGCCCCAGCCGGTCCTCGCCGCCCTTCAGCCACACCAGACCGATGGTGACAGCGTCTCGTCCCTGGAACTGAACGGCTATCTACGGCACATGCTCCTGCGGGATGCGGATGTCTTCAGCCTGGTCCATGCCCTGGAGCTGCGCGTGCCGCTTTTGGATCACCTGGTGGTGGAAGCGGTGCTGCCGTTGCCGGTGGAGTGGAAGTGCGACCCCAGACTGCCGAAGCGGCTCTTGGCGGACGCGGTCGGAGCGCGCCTGCCGCCCGCGGTTCTGCGCCGGCCCAAGCGCGGCTTCACCTTCCCCTGGACGGATTGGCTCCGCGGCCCCCTCGCTCCGCACGCCCAGGAACGCCTCCTGCCATCGGCCCTCTGGCACCGCCTCGGCTTCGACCCCCGCGCTGTCCGCCAGCTCTGGCACCGCTTCCAGCAAGGCGACCCTGGCATCGGCGGCCTGCACCTCCTCGCCCTGCTTGTCCTGGCCGACCTCGTCCAGCGCCAGAAACTCACACTGTAAAAATAATGACTTACTGCTGTCACAAAATGACTTTGTACTGACACTCAATGACTTTAATATGTCATAAAGTGACTTTATGATAGCATCAAATGACTGCATATTGTCTTTAGATGTCATTAAATTGTCATCAAATGACTTAATCATGTCCTGGAATGTCTGTCCGTGAACCCCTGGCGTTGCGGATGCGGGAAAGATTGCCCCTAGGGTTCGGGACGCTGCCGTGGCAGGAGGGGTGATGCCGTCGCGGATGCCGGTGGTGTTTTTGACGTCGGCGGGCCAGCTTGGGGGCGCGGAGCGCAGCCTGCTGGACATGGCAGCCGTGCTGCGGCAGCTTCGCCCGGATTGGCCGATCGGGGTCATCGCCGGGGAGGAAGGGCCTTTGGCGGAGGAGTTGCGGCGGCAGGAGGTGCCGGTGGCGGTGCTGCCCTGGCCGGAGGCGGTGGCACGGCTGGGGGAGTCGTTTTGGCTCGGGGCCGGGCGGGGGAAGTGGCGGCAAGGCGCGGCCTGGAGCTACGCCTTGCTGAAAGCGGCGGCGGCCCTGCCCGCTTACCAGCGGCGCTTGCGGCGGCAGCTCTTTCAGTGGCGGCCCCGCCTGCTCCATTCCAACGGTTTGAAGTGCCACTTGCTGGCCCGCGGGGCGGCGCCGCCGGGCTGCGCCGTCCTCTGGCATCTGCGGGACTTCCTCTCACGGCGTCCGGTCCTGGGCCGAACGTTGCCGTATTTGGCGCGTCCCCCGCAGCGGATCCTCGCCATTTCCCAGGCGGTGGCCGAGGATGCCCGCCGCCTCTTCCCTCAAGCCGCCATCGAGACCATCTACAACGGCATCGATACGGAGCATTTCACACCCGCCGGACCGGCCCGGAATTGGGAC
The DNA here is from genome assembly GCF_013694095.1 of Thermogemmata fonticola. Taxonomy (NCBI): domain Bacteria; kingdom Pseudomonadati; phylum Planctomycetota; class Planctomycetia; order Gemmatales; family Gemmataceae; genus Thermogemmata; species Thermogemmata fonticola. The sequence goes on from NZ_JACEFB010000004.1 coordinate 86,110, forward strand.
GCCTTCCTGGGTGGGGCTTCGCTGCCCAGCGCCGCGGTGCGGGTCGGCCTGGTCGCCACCTATGCCCGCTGGAAGGGGCAGGAGGTGTTTCTGGAAGCGGCGGCCCGGCTGCTGGCGGCGGGGGTGCACCACGCCCGCTTCTTCCTCATCGGCGGCCCGATCTACCGCACCGCCGGCTCGCAATTTTCCGTCGAAGAGCTGCGGCAGCGCATCGAGGCGCTCGGACTGACCGGCTATTGTCATCTCGTTCCGTTCCAGTTGGACCTGCCGCCGGTGTATCGGGGTTTGGACATTGTGGTCCATGCCAGCACGCAGCCGGAGCCGTTCGGGCGGACCATTGCCGAGGCGATGGCTTGCGGCCGGGCGGTGATTGCCAGTCGCACAGCCGGAGCAGCGGAACTGATGGCGGACGGCGTCGATGCCCTGAGCGTGCCGCCGGGGGATGCCGGAAGTCTGGCCGCCGCCCTCTACCGCCTGATCCAGGATGGGGAATTGCGGCAGCGTCTGGGCCAAGCGGCGCGGCAAACCGCCCTGCAACGCTTCGACCGCCGGCTCCTGGGGCAGCGTCTCGTGCAGGTCTACGAGGCGTTCAGCCGCCCGGAGGATGCGTCGCCGGAGGGAACCGCAGGATAACCCGCACTGTTTCGACCCAGCAAAAGAAAAAACTTCCTCCTTCCTGGGGAAAGAAGGAAGTTCGATCTTTTCCAGGACCAGCCGAAGGAGGCTCTCCTAGCCGAGGAAAACGGAATGGCGGTCAGTCGATGTTGACGTTGACTTCCCCGCCATTGCGGCTGACCAGAGCGGCGACGATGCCAGAGGCGATGGAGTCGCGGATGAAGTGGACGGAGCCGTCCCCGCGCAGGGCGTTGATGCCGCCGCTGTGGAAGGAGTACATCTGATAGTTGGCCGCACCTCCGCCGTTGGTGCAATTGATGGCGCAGCAGCCGCCGTCGCGGATCAGGCCGTCCGCGCTGTAGCCCCGCACCAGGATCGCTGCATTGTAATCGAAGAAGGCGGCATTGAGCGCCCAGCCCGCGGAACCCGGCGTGTTGGGGCTGACCGGACGATTGCGGGCATAGACCTGATGCCGGCCGGCACTTTCCGCCATCAGGATGGTGTTCGAGGCGCCATCGGTGATGTGCACGATGGAGATTTTGCCGATGGTCAGGCCATTGGGCGTCATCAGTCCTTTGATGCCGAAGGCGCCGCCGGTGTCATTGCCCGGACTGCTGCCGGTGGAAGGGGCGAGCGGGCTGGTCGGGGCGCAAGCATTGCGGAAGTTGTTGTGGTAGCCGCGCACCGGCACATAGTCCGTGCCGCCAAGAGTGAACGGCCCACGATTGGGCAACCCCAGGGAGACAAAGTACGGAGCGTAGTCGATCTCCCGGTCGGGAGCAGAAGGGCAAAGATAGCTTTTGACCTTGGCGGAGGCAGAAGCCTGCGTTCCCCACGCCGGCGGCCAGTTCCGCGGATCGATCACCGATAACTGCGTGTTCGCCGTGCGGATGATGTTCTCCTGCTCCATATACGGCAGGATTTGCATGAGGGCGGAGTGCCCTTGCGTCTGCGCTCCAAGCGGATTGCCAGACGGCGCGGGATTGAAGTCAAAACCCCAGGGCGGCAGATAGCCGTAGGCATCGTGATAATTGTGCAGGGCCAGGCCGATCTGCTTGAGATTGTTCGAGCAGCTCATTCGCGCCGCTGCTTCCCGCACCTTCTGCACCGCGGGCAACAGCAAGCCGATCAGGATCGCAATGATCGCGATCACTACCAGAAGTTCGATGAGGGTGAACCCTCGGCGTCCCAAGGACGATAACCGGGCGGTCATGATACCTCCTTACTCCATAGAGCGATACAACAAGGATAAAGAGAAAGCACGCGGCAGCCACCCGCGGTCTGTGGGAGCCTATTGCAGTTCAATCGGGGGCAAGCTGTTGTTTCCCGGCTGGACCTGGACGGTGATCTTCGAGGTATTCGGGTTGGCGTAGACCCCGCCGAGAATATCCACGCTGTCGTCGCCGCCTGTGTTGATGATCTTCCCTTGGCCTTCGGGTTGAACCGTCCGGGAGCAGATGACCGTCACGAGGTACTGGCCTGCCGGCGCCCCCGGTTTTTGACCCGTGGAAACCGTGAAAGTTCCATCCTCCTGGGTGAAGCCGTTGGGGCGCTCTACGCGGGGATCGCTGCTTCCTTGGGGATGCAACGTGACCAAGGCTCCGGCCAAGGGCTTGCCTTTGTACAGGACTTTGCCGCTGACCGGATGCAATCGCTCCCCAGAGGAGCAACCCAGGCAACCCAGGGCCAGCACCAGCACTCCGGCCCCCGCACTCCTCCAAAGTTTCATAGTGACTCCCGGATTCCGGCTGAAGCGAAGGAATAGTTAGTTTGCAACTTATCAATCTCCGTGGGACTATGCAAGTGAAAAATGCCGGAAAATTCCGTGAGCCGATCACTTGCGATTTATCGGGCCAATCCGCCAGCTTCCTTTCGGCAACAACTCCGCCACCGGCGGGGCCAAGGAGGGGCAGGCCGATGAGGCAACCGGCGAGGAGGGACAAGCAGACGGCAACGCGGAGGATCGTCCAGGAGGCGGCGGATCAGAGGATTTGCAGGCGGGCGGCGTGGTCGCGGAGTTTTTTCCCCAGCTCGTGGATGCGGCGTTTGCATTCATCGCGGGCCTTGGCGAAGCCCGCGGGGGTCACGTGCCCGGCCTGGAGATATTCGAGAATGACGGCCTCGGCGGCGAGGAACTCCGGGCAGGCGTCCGCGACCCACCCGGCCAGCTCCAGCGGGATGGTGGTCACGCCGTTGCGGTCCCCGTGGAGCAGATCGCCAGGATGCACCCAGACGCCGCCGACGCGCACGGGGCAATCCAGGGCCACGATCTGGGTGTAGCCGTGGGAACAGATGGTACCGCTGGTGAAGCAGGGGAACTGGAGTTTTTCGATCTGGTCGAGGTCGCGTCCGGCCCCGCTGGTGATGATGCCGACGCAGCCGAAGGCCTTGTACGTGGTGCACATCACCTCGCCGAAGGTAGCGGCCACCGGCGGATCATCCAGGTCCTGGAAGACGACGACCTTGGGGCCGTCCAGGGCAGCGATCCGCTCCACCTGTTCGCTCAGGCCCATGTAGGTATCTCCGCTGCGGGGCGGAGCGGCGGCTCGGAAGGTCGCCGTCGTCGCGAAACCCACCATCGGCGGAAGCTGCGGGAAACAGGCCCGAATCCGGCTGTCCATGTACCCCGCCGTCCGCGGGCGGTAGTCGAACAGCTCCAGCACATTGCAGATCGTGGGCGTATCAAACTGCCGCAAGCGGTTGAGCACATCTTCCGGCACGCGCATCCTCAGTCCCTCGCCCGTGGGGATTTTCTCCGATGTTGATTGTTCCCCTGCCCCACCTGACTTTTTCTCTTTTTTTATATTGCAACCCCTGCTGCTCCAGTGTATGGTATTTTTTAGCGTGATCGGGGCGATCCGATCCGTCCCACCCCATTGTGTCCCGCCTGTTTTTCTCGTCCCCAGTGGGCCTATTGGCAAAGGAGGGGATCCCGCCATGCTCAGCATTCCCATCGGAACGACGCGGTTTTGTGATGGTGTCAGCCGCCGGGCGTTTTTGCAGATCGGCGCGGTAAGTTTCGGGGCGCTGCATTTGACGTTGAGCGATCTGCTCCGGGCCGAAGCCGCCCAGGACCCGTTCCCCCGCACGCGGCACAAGGGTTTGATCCACATCTTCCTCGGCGGCGGACCACCGCACCAGGACATGTGGGACATCAAGACGGAAGCACCGGCGGAGATTCGCGGCGAGTTCCAGCCCATTGCCACGAGCGTGCCCGGCATCCAGATCGGCGAATGCTTCCCGCGGATCGCCCAACTGGCGCACAAGTTTGTGTTCATCCGCAGCGTGGTCGGCTTGCAGGACCGGCATGACGCGATCATGTGCACCACCGGCTGGCCGGCCAATTCGTTGGCCAACATGGGCGGGCGCCCCAGCATCGGCAGCGTGGTGGCGCGCTTGCAAGGAGCGGTGGATCCCAGCGTGCCGCCCTTCATCGGCCTGGCCGAGCGCACCCAGCACATGCCCTGGAGCGATCCGGGACAGCCCGGCTTCCTCGGACCCACCTTCGCCGCCTTCCGCCCCAGCGGACCGGACATGGCCAACATGGTCCTCAACACCGCCAACCGCGACCACCTGCCGGAACGCAAGACCCTCCTGCGGGCCTTCGATCAGCTCAAGCGGCAGCTCGACCACTCCGGCGTCCTGGAAGCGGCGGACAACAACACGCAGCGGGCGCTGGAAATCCTGACCTCCTCCAGGCTGGTCGAAGCCCTCGACCTGTCGCGGGAAAGTCCGAAAGTGCGGCAGCGCTACGGGGACGGCAAGCCGTACAAGTACCAGTACGACGGCGCGCCGACCGTCAACGAACACTTGCTCATCGCCCGCCGCCTGATCGAAGCCGGAGCGCGGGTCGTTTCCCTCAGCTACGGCCGCTGGGACAGCCACGGCAAAAACTTCGACCTGGTCCGCGATCACGGCGGCAAACTCGACCAATGCCTCACCGCCCTGGTGGAGGACCTGGACGCCCGCGGCCTGCTCGATGATGTCACCGTCATCGCCTGGGGTGAGTTTGGCCGGACCCCCCGCATCAACAAGGACGCCGGGCGCGACCACTGGGCACCGGTCAGTTGTGCCATCCTGGCCGGCGGCGGCATGCGCACCGGGCAAGTCATCGGCAGCACCGACCGCACCGGCGGCTACGCCAAAGACCGCCCCGTCCACTACGCCGAGATCGTCGCCACCCTCTACCACAACCTCGGTCTCGACCCCTCCACCACCACCGTGCTCGACCCCACCGGCCGACCCCAGCACCTGGTCGAAGCCAAGCCCCTGCCGGAGGTCATCTGACCGCTCCTCCGCCAACCCTGAACCATCCCCGATCACAGCTCTGACAACCCAAGCTCACCATCCCCATCGGGCGGGCCAATCGGCTCGCCTCGCTTTTTTTCGGGAGAGAAGCCCAGGCACGGGAAGAAGACGGCCCTCGACGGCAGCGGGAATCACTCGCAGCAGCGGGAATCACTCGTAACGCAGGGCCTGGACGGGGTCAAGGCGGGCGGCACGGCGGGCGGGATAGGCGGCGGCCAGGAGCGTCCAGAGGAGGACGAACAACCAGGTCGCCGGCCCCAGCCACCAGGGGGTGACAAAGAGGGATTCGGAGAGGAGCTTTTCCTCACTCGCCAGTTGAGCCACCTGGGCGCGCAGCCAGGCGTCCGCCGGCCACATGAGCAGCCAAGCCAAGAACAGACCCAGCGCACCCCCGATCGCTCCCAGCAAGGCCCCTTCCCGCAGGAACAGCCGTTGCACCTGCCCTTGCGTCGCGCCAACCGAACGCAGGATGCCGATCTCTCGCGTCCGCTCCAGCACGTTGGTCACCAGGGTATTGGCAATGCCGACCGCTGCCACCCCCAGCGCGAGGAAGGCGAAGAGATTGAGTCCCGTGGCGATCAAAGCGACTTCACGCTGAGCGCTGGCGAACCATTTGGCCGCCGAGATGGTACGCAGATGTTTCGCTTCCACGGCCTGGACCACGCCGAGCACATCCCCGCCGGGCCGAATGCGCAGCAGGGCCGCCCCCAGGTCCCCTTCCCGAATCCAGGGCAGCGCCTGGAGCAGTTCCTCGCCAGGATCGGGAGCCAGAAACAGATCGCCGCGCGCCAGCTCCCAGTTGTCCAGGGGGGTGCGGCGCTTGCGTTCCTCGCGGGTCAGGAGGCGGACCACGCCGCAGATACGCAAGCGGCTGCGTACGGTGGTGGTGGCATCGGTGGCCGGGGCGTTGGCCGCCGAGGGAGCCAGCAGGGCGTGCAGGGCGGCCCGCTCCGCCGCGGTCAGCGTGAAATGCTCCAGACGCTGGGGCAGTTGCTCGGCGAGATGCTCCAGAGCTTCCAGTTGGGTGCGGGTTAGGTCATCGCCGAGGAGCCGTCCGCTCAGGACGCGGGCCAACGCCAGCGGGGGGGACTGCCGCACGCGCCCCAGGACCACCTCCACCTCGCCGCCCAGCAGAGCGGGCAGGTCGGCATCACTTCCCCGGCCCAGGTCGTAGAGCATCAGTTCGTTGACCACGACTTCCCGCGCCCCCGGCTGAGGCAAACGTCCGCAGAGGAGCCGCGGGGAGAGTTCCTCCAGCGGGCCGCAGATGAGGGTGCCCAGGGCCACCGCGTCGCTGCCCGGCAGACTCAGGCGTGCCTCCACGCTGCGGTAGGCCTGCACCGCTTCCACATCGGGCCAGCTCGCCACTTCCGCCAGCAACTCCGGCGTCAGCATCCGTTGTCCCCGCCGGGGATGCCGGGCAAAATACCGTTCCGCCAGCGCCGCCTGCAACCGCTCCCGCCGCTCCGGGGACACCTGGCCGCGGATCGTCACCACCGCCGCCGGTGCCGCCGCCACATCCCCCTCCGCCGGGTCCGCATGAACCAGCACCCGCCAAAACTCCGCCCGGCTGTGAAACTCCCGCGCAATGAACGCCCGCAGCCCCAACGTCAACGACAGACTAAAGGCCAAAGCCAGCGACCCCAAGGCGATCCCCAACAGCGTCAGCAGGCTCCGCACCTTCTGCCGCCACAATCCCTGCACCGCTAAGAGCCACTCCACGCGACCGCCCATCTCTGCATCCCACCCTGATCGGACACCTCCCGCACCCCTCGCTCCCGCCGCCCCGCTCGCTCCTCCCCTTCCCCCTGCCCCTGCGAGATAGAATAAGTCCCTTCCTTCCCCCTCTGCCAGATCATATAATTCCCAGACTTCGCGTGCGTCTGCTGTCCTCGGCGGCGGTCGCCGAGCGGACCGCGCCCGGGGAGGTTCCGCCCTGCCCTCTGGAGCGAGTCTGGCTCCAGAACCGGAGCAAAAACTCCCGCGGAGGCCAAAGGCGGTACTTTCCCCCAAAAACCTCCTTTTTCCCCCAACTATTGTTTATGCCAAACCGCAAGCTGCTTCGTGAAATCGACCTCGGAGAAGAGGTCATTCAACAGACCGACCAACAGTTCGAGCAAGCCCTCCCCGAATGGCTGTTTAACCAAGAGCGGGATTTTGAACCGAACAAGGTCGTCACCGGCAAAGTCCTGGAAATTCGCGGCGACGAAGTGGTCGTAGACATCGGCTACAAATCGGAAGGCGTTGTCAAGGCGGAAGAATGGCGGGACGAGACCGGCGTGCTCCACCTGCCCCAGCCGGGCGACACCGTCGAGGTGCTCATTGAGGACACCGAAACCGACGAAGGCACCATCCCGCTGTCCTACCGCAAGGCCAAGCGCCAAAAGGAATGGAGCCTGTTTTTGGAAAAATGCAAGGAAGGAGATGTGGTCAGCGGCACCGTCCTGAAAAAAGTCAAAGGTGGTCTGCTGGTCAACATCGGTGTCAACGCCTTCCTCCCGTCTTCCCAGGTGGACATCCGCCGGCCCCAATCCCTGGACGAATACATCGGCAAGACCATCGAGTGCGTCATTCTCAAAATCGACGAGTCCCGGCGCAACATCGTGGTCAGCCGCCGCAAACTCATCGAGGATCGCCGCAAAATCCAAAAGGAAAAACTGCTGGCCGAGCTGCAAGAAGGGCAAATCCGCAAAGGCGTGGTCAAAAACATCGCCGAGTTCGGCGCCTTCGTCGATCTGGGCGGCCTCGACGGCTTGCTCCACGTCACCGACATGGGCTGGCAACGTGTCACTAACCCCCACGACGTCGTCAAACTCGATCAGGAAATCGAAGTCTACATCCTGCACATCGACCGCGAAAAGGAAAAAATCGCCCTCTCCCTCAAGCACAAGACCCCCAGCCCCTGGGAAAACATCGAGCAGAAATACCCCGTGGGCAGCCGCCATATCGGCGAGGTGGTCAACATCATGCCCTATGGCGCTTTCGTCAAGCTCGAACCCGGTATCGAAGGACTGGTCCACATCTCCGAGATGTCCTGGGTCAAGCGGATCAACGATCCCCGCGAGGTGGTCAACATCGGCGACAAGGTCGAAGTCCAGGTGCTGGCCATCAATCACGAGAAAAAGGAAATCTCCCTGGGCATCAAGCAGTGCCAGGTCAATCCCTGGGATGAGGTCACGCGCAAGTATCCGCCGGGCACCATCGTCACGGGTACGGTGCGCAACCTGACCAGCTACGGGGCCTTCATCGAGATCGAGGAGGGAATCGAAGGACTGCTCCATGTCAGCGACATGAGCCATGTCCGCAAAGTGTCCAATCCCGCGGAGCTGCTCCAGAAGGGGCAGCAGATCACCTGCGTGGTCCTCAACGTCGACCAGGAACGCAAGCGGGTCGGGTTAGGCTTGAAGCAGATGAGTCCCGATCCGTGGGAGACGGACATTCCCAGCCGGTACAAGCCGGGGCAGAAGTGCCGGGGCCGGGTCACCAAACTGACGAACTTCGGGGTGTTCGTCGAGCTGGAACCGGGTCTGGAAGGGCTGCTGCACATCTCCGAGCTGGCCGACCACAAGGTGGAAAGCCCGGAGGAAGTCGTGCAGGTGGGCCAGGAAGTCGAGGTCAAGGTCCTGCGGGTCGATCCCAAGGAGCGCAAGATCGGCCTGTCCATGCGCCAGGTAGACGACGGCCAGGGAAGCCAGGAGGCGGCCGCCCCCGCGGAGGACAGCGGCGAAGCGCCCAGCCGCAGCCGGGAAAGCAAGCGGGAACTGCGCGGCGGAACCGGAGCGGCCGGACCCCTCATCCAGCTTCCCAGCGACGCGGACAATCCCCCCGCTGCTTCCTGAACGCAACCCGTTTTCTCGGCGGATTCCCACCGCCGCTCGGCGGGTTTCCCCCGTCGCCGGGCGGCGCCCCTGTCCCGGCCGTTGGGCCGGCAAGGGCCTTCTGTACCCTCGCAATCCAGACCGGAGGCGGCCCCCCGGTTTTTTCGTTCCGCCCTCTCGGACCGCGGCTTTCTCGGCCCGTGGCTTCTTCCGAGGGGGCATTCTTCCGCGGAGATGAGTCAGGACAACCCTCAGCAGAGGGGGAGAGGCGAAGCCGGCCGAGAGGGTAGTCGTACACGGCGGGTATCGAGGATAGACACGCCGCGGTCCCCGTCATTTGGACACGCCGCGGTCACCTATCACATCGACCGTGGCCTGGGACCAGCGCGACTCCCACATCGACCGTGGTCATGACACCTGCGTGCGCTCACCGACTGGGTCGTAGTCAAAGACCCAGCGCAAACCTCCTTCGGCTGCCCCCGTCTCGCGCCATATGCTGGATCAACGGAGGATCTGGCAGCACTCCTGCGTCGCGTGCTGGATCAACGCAAGATTATACAGCCCGGCAAGGCTTTTCGCAGTTCCCGAACCCCTGCAACCGTGACACGGGTGCCATACAGGTACAACCCTTGCAGGTTTTGGAGTTGTACGAGGTGTGGGAGTCCGGCGTCCGTGATCGGGGTGCGCTTCAGGTCCAGCTCTTGCAGGTTTTGGAGTTGTGCTAGTTCTTTGAGTCCGGTGTCGGTGATTTTGGTTCTGCTCAGGTACAGCAATTGCAGGTTTTGGAGTTGGGTCAGTTCTTTGAGTCCGGCGTCGGTGATCCGGGTGCTGTCGAGCCACAGCGCTTGCAGGTTTTGGAGTTGGGTCAGCTCTTTGAGTCCAGTGTCGGTGATCCGGGTGTTGTCGAGCCACAGCGCTTGCAGGTTTTGGAGTTGGGTCAGCTCTTTGAGTCCAGTGTCGGTGATTTTGGTGCTGCCCAGGTTCAACCCTTGCAGGTTTTGGAGTTGTACGAGGTGTGGGAGTCCGGCGTCGGTGATTTTGGTTCCGCTCAGGTCCAGCCATTGCAGGTTTTGGAGTTGAGTCAGTTCTTTGAGTCCGGCGTCGGTGATTTTGGTGCTGCCCAGGTCCAGCTCTAGCAGGTTTTTGAGTTGGGTCAGTTCTTTCAGTCCCGTGTCGGTAATCTTCCAACCTGAAAGACTAAGACGGGTCGGCGGTTGCATGGCCGCCAGGTAGTGCTTCAATCCGAGGTTCGTTTGCGCCTCATCCGGGATGATCAATTCCCGCAGCTTCAAGCCGCTGAGTTCTCTGAGTCCGACGTCGGTGATTTGGGTGCCACCCAGTTTCAGTCTTTGCAGGTTTTTGAGTTGGGTCAGTTCTTTGAGTCCGGCGTCGGTAATCCGGGTACGGCTCAGGTACAGCTCTTGCAGGTTTTGGAGTGGGGTCAGGTGTTTGAGTCCGGCGTCGGTGATCTGGGTGCCGAACAGGTACAGTGTTTGCAGGTTTTGGAGTTTGGCTAGGTGTTGGAGTCCGGCGTCGGTGATGGGGGTAAAGCTCAGGTCCAGCGTTTGCAGGTTTTGGAGTTTAGCCAGGTGTTTGAGTGCGGCGTCGGTGATCGGGGTGCCGCATAGGTTCAGCGTTTGCAGGTTTTGGAGGTGGGTCAGTTCTCTGAGTCCCGCATCAGTGATCGGGGTATCGTCTAGGTTCAGCGTTTGCAGGTTTTTGAGGTGGGTCAGGTGTTGCAGTCCGGCGTCGGTGATCCGGGTGCTGTGCAGGTCTAGCCATTGCAGGTTTTGGAGTGGGGTCAGGTGTTTGAGTCCGGCGTCGGTGATCTTGGTGCCGAACAGGTACAGCGTTTGCAGTTTTTGGAGTTTGGCCAGGTGTTGGAGTCCGGCGTCGGTGATCGGGGTAAAGCTCAGGCTCAGCGCTTGCAGGTTTTGGAGTTGTGCTAGTTCTTTGAGTCCGGCGTTAGTGATCTGGGTCAAGCTCAGGCTCAGCCATTGCAGGTTTTGGAGTTGAGTCAGTTCTTTGAGTCCGGCGTCCGTGATTTTGGTTCCGCTCAGGTCCAGCGTTTGCAGGTTTTGGAGGTGTACTAGTTCTTTGAGTCCGGCGTCGGTGATCTGGGTCAAGCTCAGGCTCAGCCATTGCAGGTTTTTCAGCTCGATCAGCTTCTTCAGCCCTGTGTCGCTGATCCGAGTGCCCCACAGATTCAGGGTGTGCAGGTTTTTCAGTTGGGCAATCTCCTTCAATCCCGCATCCGTGATCCGAGTTTTCATCAGGTTCAGCGATTGCAGATTTTGGAGTTGGGCTATCTCCTTCAGCCTTGTGTCCGTGATTGTGGAGCCGCGCAGGTCTAGCCCAAAGGGTGCGCCGGGAGCGGGGAGCTTGCCTACTACGCCGTCCCCTGGCCGAGTCCGAAACCTGAACCCCGGCAGGTCTCCCGCCTGCGCCTCCTGCTCTTCCAAGAACTGAATGAATCCATATTCGTTGACGCGGAGCCAGCCCGCCTCCGCACCCGCCGCACGCCATCGCTGGACCACCTCCTGGGGCAACCGACGAAGTTTTGCCTTCCCCGCTGGCTCATTGGGTTGTCCCCGACCTGACCCCTCACTGAGCAGAAAAGCCACGACCAGACCGAACCACACCCCCGCCAGAGGAAGTCGCCGCTGCATGGCTCACCTCTCCCAAGACTTGAGCGTGAGATGGAATTGACCCCTTCAGTGTAACCCGCAGCCATCAGGCCAACAAGCGAAAAGGCAATTCCGGCGATCCTGGCGGCGGCAGATTCTGTGACGGATGGGTGTCATAGTGGGAGGTATGTCAGGCCGAAGCGGCAGGGGACCGCCTCCTGACCCGGCTTTTCCTGTCGCGGGCCGCTCCCAGGGGGGAAGGGGTTCCTCTGCCTCACGCTGGCCGTGGCTCGGAAGTCTGTCTTCCGCCTCACTTTGGCCCTGGCCTTGAGGTACAATACGCACAAGCGGTGAAGACGCGGGTTTCCGCAACGTGAGGAAAGCGGGATGGTGCGTCCCTATGTGGCTGGGCATCGATTTGGGCACGACTTATTCGGCGATGGCCACGGTGGATGAGAGCGGCCGCCCGCAGATGGTGCCGAATCGGGACGGGGAGATTCTCACACCGTCGGCGATTTATCTGGCGCCGGATGGCAGCGCGGTGGTGGGCCAAGCGGCGCTGGACATGGCCCTGGAGCAACCGGAGCGGGTCGCCACGCTGGTCAAGCGCTTCATGGGCCGGCCGGAATATGATCGACCCGTCGCGGGTCGCACTTTTCGTCCAGAAACTCTTTCGGCGATCCTTCTCAAGAAGCTGGCGCAGGATGCCCAGGCCGCCCTCGGTCCGATCGAGGGATGCGTCATCACGGTGCCGGCCTATTACGACGACACGCGGCGGCAAGCCACGCTCAACGCCGGGCGCATTGCCGGCCTGCCGGTGCTGGACATTTTGGACGAGCCGACTGCTGCGGCCTTGGCTTACGCCTGCCAGAGCGGCTGGTTCCATCCCCGCCCGCTGGACGCCTCCGACTCTGGGAATTCGTCGGACCGACCGCGCATTGTCATGATCTACGATCTCGGCGGCGGCACCTTCGACGTCACATTGGTGAAGCTAGCCCGGCAGCGCTTCCAGGTCCTGGCCATCGAAGGGGATGTCCGCCTGGGAGGGCGCGACTGGGACGAACGCCTGGCGAACTGGGCGGCGGAACAATTCCTCCAGCACTTCCACGCCGATCCGCGGGATGATCCCCAATCCTGCGCCCAATTGCTCGCGAATGCGGAACGGGTCAAGCGTACTCTTTCCAAAATCGAGCAGACGACCTTCACGCTCAATTATGCTGGCCAGAGATTGACTTTGCCGGTCACGCGGGCCGACCTGGAACAGCTCACCCAGGACCTCCTCCTGCGCACGCGTCTGACGGTCCAGCAACTCTTGCAGCAAGCCCATTTAGACTGGGAGCAGGTGGACCAGGTGCTCTTGGTCGGGGGCAGCACGCACATGCCGGCGGTGACGCGGATGCTGCGGGAGCTGAGCGGGCGGGACCCGAACCGTTCTCTGGCGGTCAGCGAGGTGGTGGCGCGCGGCGCCGCCCTGCATGCCGGCATCCTGGGTGCCCGGCGCCAACTGTTTCCTGCCGCGCCTTCATTGCGCCCGGGGTCCGGGGAGTCCGCCGCCGGCTTCCGCTGGGACGAGATCGTGGAAATCCACGTCAACGCCCACAGTCTCGGCGTGGAGGTCCGCAACGGTCCGGACCGGATTCACCACAAGCTCATTGGGAAGAACACGCAACTGCCGGCGAGCGCGGAGCATGTGTATTACACGGTTCGGGAGAACCAATCCCGCGTGCGGGTGCGCATTTTGCAAGGGGAAGCGCATCAGGCCGACGCCTGCATTCCGGTGGGGGAATGCTGGATCGAGGACCTGCCGCCGGGGCTGCCCCAGGGTTCGCCCATCCGCGTCCGCTGCACGGTGCAAGCCAACGGCTGCATCCACGTCTCCGCCGCGGACTTAACCAGCGGCCGATCGGTCACCGCCACCCTCTACCGTCCCAGCGGACTGACCGACGAGCAGATCGCCCGCGAAGCCGACTGGCTCTCCCAACTGCGCATCCTCTGACCGTCCTGGCACACCCGAAGCCCCAGCGCCTGCGACAGCCCCATGACACCCCCCCGGCCTTCGCTCGTTCCCCCGCCGCCCTGGCCGACCGAGGATCCCCAGCGGCATTTCGCCCAGGCTGCCGAACGGCTCCTCTTCCAGGCCCGGCTGGAGGTGCTTGGCCAGCCCTGCCGCCTCGTCGAGATCGAGTTTTACTGGTACAGTGCCAGCCATCCTGATCCCTTCTGCCACCGCCATCCTCTGCAACGGGAGCCGGGCCGGTGGTACTTTCACCGCATGGGGGAGGCTTACCGCGGCGGCTCCTTCAAAGGTTTGGACATCACCTTCAGCGACGGCCAAGGCTGGGGCGGCATTCTGCTGCGCGGGCTGCAACTGCCAGATGGCACCATCACCTCCGGTCCATCCCGGCTGGTCGATGCGGTGTTGCGCCTCGCGGGACAGCGGCAGGCAGCCGATTTGGACCGCCTCTTACAGGGGCGGCATGCCGAAGACGTGACGGCACCGCTCTGCCTGCGCCGAAGCTCCGAGGCGGAGGGCCAGGGGAAGCCAGGCGATGCCTCGATCCGGGAGATGTATGCGACGGCGCGCGTCGGGCTGACCCTGCGTCGGGAACGGGCCTGTCCTGCCGGGCTGCGCTTCCTGCTCCGCCCCTATCGCTTTCTGATTCAGCCCCGCGCCCTCGCCGCCGGCCGGCCCCAGCTCATCCTCGCCCTCTATCTCCAGGGGCACACTCCCGACCGCATCCAGGCGCTCACCGGCACTCCCGCCGCCGCCATCCGCCGCTACCTCCAGGCCTACCAGCAAGGCCAAAAAGCCCGCCCCACTCCGGCGCAGTTCCAGGCGCTGATCCGCCGGCCCCTCACCGGCCCGTCCTGGTGCTTCCTCAGCGGACTGCTGGCCCAGCTCGAAGCCTGGCCCGATGCCGCGCTAGCCCGGCTCTTCACCTGAAGAGCGCGCCCGGCGGCGGGTGGAGGAGGGAGGAGAGCAAAACAGGCCCAGCCGAAAACCGAGCGGGGAAGCAGAGCGTCAGGGCCGGACCAGCGGATGCTCCCCGGCGGAATGACGCCGGCGGAGTGAAAGAAAGGCGGAGCGTCAGGGCCGGAACATCGGATGCTGCCGGTCGCCGCGGGACAGCATGTAGGCGAGCAGATCAAGGATTTCCTCCGGCTTGTAGGTGTCGAGCAGGCCGGCCGGCATCATGGAGATTTTCGAGGGCTTCATGCTCTCGATGTTGTTCCGGTTGACCGCGACGGTGGAACCGGGATTGAGCATGTCGGTGTTGACCATGACGACGTCGTTGTTGAGGTTGACGATGCGGCCGACGACGACGCGTTCATCTTTGGTGAGGATTTCGACGGCCTGGTACTGGTCGCTGATTTCCTTGCTGGGTTCGAGGATGGATTCGAGGAGGTCGCGAGGGCTGAAGCGTCCGGCGACGCCGGTCAGGTCCGGCCCGACGCTGCCGCCTTCGTTGTCGAAGCGGTGGCAGGCGAAGCATTTGGCGGTGGCGAAGATGCGGCGGCCGCGGTCAAAGTTGCGGCCCCGTTGCAAACCTTGATCCAGCAACGGCGTCAGGTCCTCCATCGTCCAGGCTTTGACGAAGGGGCGCGGGGCCTCCTCCGGCAGCTTGATCGTCGCGGGATTGGCCTGGAGGATGTCGGCCAGGGCTTGCTGTTCCGCCGGCGAGAGCGTGGCCACGGCATCCGCCTTGATCAGCTTGAGGAAGTTCGCAAAGCTGGCCCCGCCCTTGTAATTGGCCGCCTTGACGAACCAGAGGAAATACTGCCGCCGCAATTCGGGCGTCCAACCGGCCCGCAGCATGCGCAGGGCGCGGACATATTCCAGTTGCTCCTCCTGCGTCGGGGCTTGGGCCAGCAGCTTCATCGCCTTCGGGGCCGCCGTCTCATCCTGGAGATAGACCAGCACCTGGAGCAGCTCGCCGTCCACGTAGCGATCGCCGGTGGGGAAGAGCGGCCGGTACTTCTGGAGGTACGCCTCGCGTTCCTGGGCCGTGGGGGGGCCGAAACGGTTGAACAGCACATGATAAACGCGGATCAGGTCCAGCCGCTGGGCCGTGGTCAGGTCCGACCAGTTGATGCGGGCCAGGGCCTGGAGGATTTTGCCGCGCAGGGCGGGGTCCCCTTTCACCTTTTTCTCCCGCGTATGTTCCGGGCAGGGGGCGGAGACGCGAATCAGAGCCAGCAGGGCGTGGGCCGCCTTGACCGGGTCGGTTTCCGCCAGGGCTTTTTCCGCCCAGAGTTTGGGGTCCTGATGTTCCAGCACCACGCGAGCGGCAAACTGGATGAAGCGGTCCGGGTTATTGAGTTCCTTCCACGCTGCTGTCACCGCGGCCTCTCCGACCGGGGCATGGTAGCGTTCCAGCTCCAGGCGGGTTTGCCGGGCCGCCGCGGCGCGGGCCTCTTCCGCTCCCGCATTCGCGGAACCCGAATTCGCTCCGGCATTCGACGAACCGGAACCAGGATTGGACGAACCGGAAGCGGCGTCTCCCACATAGGTCACGCGATACAAGCCGGACTTGGTCCGCCGCCCGCCGATGGTGAAATACATGGCCCCGTCGTGAGGGTTGATCACGACATCGGTCAGGGGCAGGGGAGTACCGGAGATGAACTCTTCCAGCTCGCCGGTGTAGGCGCTTCCCTGGGGTTTCAGATGGACGGCGTAGAGTTTGCCGTAGCTCCAGTCGCAGATGAAGAGCGCCTCCTGGTACTTGCGGGGGAAGCGGGCCTGATAGCCGAAGCAGACGCCGGTCGGCGAGCCGGGACCGACGTTGAGCACTGGCGGCAGATTGTCAGGATAGTACGGCGGATACTTCCCCGCGCCGTTGCGCCAGCCGAACTCGCTGCCGCTGGTGATCAGACAGACACGCGTGGGCCGGTACCAGGGCGTGTTCATGTCCCATTCCATGTCGGCGTCGTAGGTGAACAGGTCGCCGTTTTTGTGATAGGCCACGTCGTATTGATTGCGGAAGCCGACGCTGAACAACTCCCAGTGTTTGCCATCGGGGGAGACGTGATAGATGGCGCCGCCCGGTCCCAGCACGCCTTTCATGAAGCCGTTGCCATCGGGCAGGCGGGGCAGCAGATGATCCTCCCCCCAGACCGGCGGGACGCGGGTGGTGTCGTAGCGAGTCAGGCGTGTCTGGTTGCCGCAGACCACGGTCAGCCGCTTGCCATCAGGGTGAAGGACGACGGCATGGGGGCCGTGCTCTCCGCCGCCCCCCTCGAAGCGCCGCAACAATTCCACCTGGTCCAGCGTGTCGTCCTGCCGCGAGGAGGTGACCCGGTACAAGCCGGCGTTGGCAGCGTTGACCACCACATAGAGGGAATCGAAGGCCCACAGCAGTCCCTGGGCGCTGCCAATGGGCGCCGGGACCTTCTCCACCTTCGTCCCTTCGCTCTGGCCGAGCGGCGGCGGGGTGACCCGATACAGCGGACCGTATTGATCCGAAACAATCAGCCGCCCTTTGGGGTCCACGCACAGGCACACCCAGGAGCCTTGCTCATTCTTCGGCACCGAATAGAGCAGCTCGACGCGGAAACCCTTGGCCACTTTCATCGTCTTGGGATCGGTGGCCGGCGGCTCCGGCCCGGCCTTCTTCTTCGGCGGCTGGGTCCCCTTCTGGGCCGGTTGAACCGCTTTCTGCGCCGCCTGCCCCTGCCCTACGGCTCGCTCCCCCACCGGCACCCACAGGACTGCCCCGACCAGAACCACCACACCGGCATGAAAACTCCACCGCTTCATGAACACTCTCCCTGAGACGGAAAAGTTGCTGGCACTTGCCTCAATTCGCCCCCGCAACGGGGCGGCACCCCTGGCTGGATCCAACTCTTCCCTGGCAGTATAAGACCTGCTTCTCCCTCCAGGCTACGGGATAACCGCCCTTGGCCGCCGTTGCCCCAGAAACCAGAGCCATCGGTATTTCCGCAGCATCGGGCCACGCCATTAGCCCTGGAGATCAGGCCACGCCCATCAGCCCTGGAGGAAAAGCGCACGGGACGAGGGGGCAGCCCTTCAGCTTCCACTTCCTGCTGGCGGAGAAGCGGGGGAAGGAACGGCTGCGGCAGACTCCGCCGCCGGAGCACAGCGGGCACAGCGGTTGTCGAGACTGATCGGTCCCGGTCCCATGCCGACGATGAGCAAGAGGCCGCCGAGGATGGCCACATTCTTCAGGAACATGATCATTTGCAATTGCTGTTCCTGACCTTGCAAGGCCCAGAAATTGTGGAAGATCAGCGTGGCGGGGATCAGGAAGAGGATGAGCAGGGCGGCCCCAAGGCGGGCGTGGAAGCCGAGGAGCACCGACAGGCCGCCGGCCAGCTCCAGCACGATCGCCCCGACCAGAAACAGCGGCACCAGCGGCATCCCCTGGGCTTGCATGTATTGGGCCGTTTGCTCCCAGTTCGTGATCTTGTTGACCCCGCTGAGCAGAAAGATGGCGGACAGACCAATGCGCCCCAACAGCGGCGCCCAACAGATGAGGCACTTCATCGCACGTCTCCTCCTGCACGGACATGGGCGAAGGTGACAGAACAAAGGCAGGAATCCTGCCTCCCCGGCCATTGTATGCCGCTTTCTGCCCGCCACGTCCGCCGGCCTTCTGACCTCTGAGCGGTCTGCCTCCGGTCCGGAGGGACTCTCCCCGTCTGCCCTTTTGACAGGGGAATGGAGCGGGGGTTATAGTGGAAGGGGAGTGACTATCCGGAGCAGTCATGGTCTTCCCGGTCGTGGCGGCGGAGGGGAAGGAACCGTCCGCAGCGGCCAGTGTGAGGTACGAGGCACGAGGGAGGAGGCCAGCGGTGAACCGGAGCATCCGCAAGCAACGGCACGAGGTGGCCCGCAAGCGGCACCGGCAGCATCTCCACGAACTGGAGCGGGCCTTGGAGCGGCGCAAGCCGTCGCAGACGGCGGCGTGGGTCCTGGGGATCACCCTGACGCTCTTTCTGGGGTTTGTCATTTTGGTGCTGGTGTGGTAGCGGGTGCGGCGGGGTCAGGCGCCGCGGAGGCGCCGGCGGGCCAGTTCTCCCCTGTCAGACCATCGCCCTGTTGGGCCAGCCACTGCGCCAGGTCGTCCCACCAGGGGTGGTCCGCCGCCTCGAACTCTAGGGTGTGGTGCGCCTGGGGATACTCGCGGACAGTCAGCGGGCCGGGCACTGCTGCCAGGAAGGCACGTGTCGCCGCATTGTCGATGATCCGGTCCTGCCCCGCCAGGGCTAAATACACCGGCACCTGGACGTGCTTCCGCGCCCGGCGCAGATACACATCCAAGGCAAAGCTCTGGAAGAGGAAGCGGGCCGTCGCCTGCTGCAAACCGTAGCGATCCGCGGCGATGTACCGCTGCGCGGCGGGATCGGCGGTGAACAACTCCGGCTCGTTCAGAGGAATTGGGAAGCGTTTCTCCGGGCGCAGATGGGCGGCCAAGGCGATTCGCAGGCGCTGCATTGCCGGCGGTTGGACCCGCGGCTTCAGGCCCGGACAGAGAAGCACCACGGCCTGGACCAATCCCGGCTTGCGGTAGGGCAAGGCCAAAGCTAGCTTGCCGCCCCAGGAGATACCGCCCAGGATCAGGGGCAGCCAGGGCCGGTCCTGCCGCAGGTGCTGGACAAACTCGGCCACGTCGTCGAGCAGACGGCGGAAACTCGGCGCATCCCCGCGCCAGGGCGTGTTCCAGCCCGCCCCCCGCCGGTCCAGAAAGTACGTCTCGTACCCGGCTTCGGCCCACCGGCGGCAGGAGCGCTCATACCAGCCTCCGTGGCTGCGGATGCCGTGGAGCCAGACCAGCCGTCCGCGTGGACGCTCCCCGCTCGCCGGATAGTACCGGTAATAAAATCGATAGCCGTCCGACGCCCGGAAGGTGCCCACGAGCGCTCCGCTGGCCGCCCCGGCCTCCCCGCCCCGGCCTCCGATTCCCCCGATCAGCGAACCCCACGCCGCCGATGCTGCCATTGCGCTGCCGCTCCGACCAGGAGGACCATCACTCACTCTTACGGCCGCAACCGATGAGCATCTCGCGCCGGACAGCCACTACAGCCAGCCGCTGCGGTTCGATTGTCACCCCCAGACCGCAGCCCGCCAGGGCCGGCGCCCGCCCCCCCCAGCCGATGGTGATGTCCTCCCGGCTCAGCCATTCCCGTACCAGATACCGATCGTAGCTGCCCTCCAGATAGCGCAGGCCGCCCACACTCGTCGCAAAATGCCGCCCCGCCGCCGATAGGATTGCCGTCTCCCCCACCTGGCAGCCCAACTGGCATCCCAGTCCATGCTGCCGGGCCAATTGCACCAGCCGCAGCGAAGGAATGAACCCCCCGCACTTCGACAGCCGGATGTTGAACAGGTCGCACCAACCGTGGCGAATGGCCAGCTCCGCATCCCGCAGGCTGCAAACCGATTCATCCAGCATGATGGGAATGCGCACCTGCCGCCGCACTTCCGCCAGGCAGGACACCTCTTCCTGCGCCACCGGCTGCTCCACGCAACTGATGCCGAACGGCTCCAACTCGCGGATACGCTCAATGACTTCCCCCGCCGACCAGGCCTCGTTGGCGTCCACCCGCAGATCGATCCGCCGCCCCAGATAGCGCCGCAGCACACTCAGCCGCTTGACCTCGTCTTCCCCCTTGATGCCAACCTTCACCTTGACGTGTTCAAAACCGGTCCAGCGGTACACCAACGGATACAGCCGGCGCTTCCAGCCGCGGGGATTGGCCAGAATGCCGCTATAACGCACCTGGGGGCGGAACTGGTACAGCTCCGGTGCGAGGATTTCCGCCACCCGGCTCAGCGGTTCGCCAAAAGCTCGCCCGCAGGCGTCCAGCAGGGCCAGCTCCACCGCACAGCGTGTGGCCTTGCCGATAATCTGCCGCTCATCCTCCTCCACCGGCGCGATTTGCAAGCGCTCCGCCAGCCGGACCCCCGCCACAAAGTCCGGAATCTCCTCCCCCAGTTGTTCCTCCAGCGCACTGCGCCGCAGCAGTTCCCAGCACGTGTCGATCGTCTCGCCGGTCACATACTCCCGCGGCACCCCTTCCCCGTAGCCCACGGAACCATCGGAGAGAATGCAGCGGACCACCAGGTTCTCCGTCTCGCTGCGGCTGTGTGAAGCGTGTGTCACCCGGCGCTTCAAGGGAATCCGCACCTGCAACGCTTCCAGTTCCACCACGCGCATGAGTCTGATCTCACTTTCCGCTGGCAAGGGGAAGGAGGCCGATCAGCCCACACGGCCGCCGAGCAGCCCCAAAGCATTCTGGCACAGCCACAAACCCAGGCCGACCAAAAGCGCCGCACTGAACGTCGGCAGCATCCGGAACCACCGGCTCTCGGAGAAACGATGCTGCCCGGCCCGCAGAGCATACACTACCGCCACACCCAAACCCACCAGCACCGCCCCCAATCCCAGACTGAAAGCCAGCAACAGCGGAATCGCCGCATCCAGCCGTCCCAGCGCCGACGCCGCCACCAGCAACAGCACGGCGTCCCAGCACGGCACCAGTCCGCCCCCCAAACCCATCAACACCACGCGCAGCCAGCCGATCGTCCCCTCATCCTTCTTCGCCGTCGAGGACGGTGGACCTGCCTGCGGACGGCGGCTTCCCTCCGGTGAAGCAAATGCGGGCGCATCGGAGAACGGTGAGGAACCAGGAAGCGGAGAGGAACCAGAGGGAGGCGAACTTGGGCCGGTTGAATGCGGCTCATCACGGGCAGGGGTGGAAGGATGCCCCTGGGCAGGCGAGTCTTCCGGCGCCTCGCTCGGCGACTGATCCCGGCCAGAAGCATGGACCCGCTCATGGACCTGAGAAGCGGACTGAGCATGGGCCGGAGGGGGGGAAAGAGGAGAGGAAAGAGAGTGCGAGTGGTGGTGATGGTCGTGATGATGATGGCCCTGGTGATGGTGATGATGGTGGTGATGGTGATGGCCGCCGAAGAGGTGGAAGTGATCGGCTTGACCGGCGAGGCGGCGCGAGAGAAGCCACAGGCCCACCCCCACCACGAGAAGCCCAGCGGCCAATTGCAATAGGCCGTGGGCCAGAGCCGGGATTTGCGTCCCGTAGATCAGCCACAGAACAATCGCCACCAGGAACACCGAGCCGGTGTGGGCGATCGTGGTAGCCAAAGCCAGCAGGCAAGCGTGGCGGACCGTCCCCCGTTCGCCGATGAGATAGGCCGCCACCAGGGTTTTGCCGTGGCCGGGCGTGAAGGCATGCGCCGCTCCGAAGAGAAACGCCGCCAACAGCAAAATACCCCAACCGAGGTGCGAATCGAACAGGGCAAGCAGCCCCCGTTCGTGCAAGTCCGCCCAGAGACTGGAAGACGGACCCTCCGGCAGCGGCTCCGTGGAAAGCTCGGATGGCCCTAGCTCTGGTACAGCGGAGGAAGGCCCCGCGGAAGGCGGTGCCGGCCGCTCCGCCGGCAGGAGCACCTCCGCCCGCGCGCGCCGCGCCTGGAGCGCCTCCTCTGCGGACAACTGCTCGATCGGCCGGGAACGCAACCGCAGCGGCGGTTCCTCCAGGTCCACAATCTCCACCTCCCCTTCCGTCCCGCGGGCCGCCACCGTCAGATGCACCAGGCCGGGATACTCCTCAAATGTCCGGTCCTCGATCTCCACGAGGCGTTGCCGCCCTCCGTTCGGCCAGCGGCCCCGCAGCAGGTACCGGCATGTCGGGTGATCGCTCAGCGTCACGTCCCAGTGGATCAACTCCAGTGCCAACGGCTGGCCATCCACCCGGACCTGCAACCGCCCCTGCACTTCCTCCACGGCCTTCCGGGCGTAGGCCGTGGCATAGCCGCGCCAGGTCCGCTCCATGCGGGCGATTTCCTCCGGTGCCAGCCGCCGGGCCGCGTCCAGATGCATCCCAAGCACGCTGACATCCAGCGTGTACGTGACGTCCACCCCCGCCGCCGATAAGCGCACGGCAATCGTGCGGTCAAAACGGACCTCCGCCAGGGGATGGGCCGACACCGGGGGAACCGACCCCATCCCCCCTGAGGCCAACTCCCATACCCCCGCCAGCAGGAGCAGCCCCAGGAACCGCCCGAACGGGAGGCCGCGCCGTCCTCGAAGAACGCTATCCCATCGCATACTGCTATCAAACAGGAAACGCCCCCTGCCTGCAATGGGGGGCGTCCTGTTCGGCAGCTTGCGGAGCCTGCACCGCTTATCCTGAGATAAGGATGGCCCTGCGGAGGGATTATCTTGAGGAAGGAAACCGCCGCCTCTCCCCACCGGACTCGCTCGCGGCCCGAAATCCGAGACCGACAAGTGACGGACGGCCAGCGGTCAGTTCCAGGGAGGCCTTTCGCCTCACTTCTTCGGCTTGCAGTACGACAGGGCCATCAAGGCATAGCCGGTAACCAGATTCGGATCCCCTTCCATCCAGCGGTCGTTCTCATTGACCCAGCTTCCATCGGGCCGCTGGCGTTTGGCCAGCGCTGCCAGCAGGTCGGCCCGCCAGTCGTGCTTGACACCTTGCGCATCGGTGAACGTATCTTCACCCAAGGCATCCATGCACTTGGCAAACGTGTGATAGTAGTAATACAGGCCACGCTGGCTGTTGGCGGCAGGCATCCCCGGATTGGCGTCGAGCGTGTAATTCTTGGCAATCCACTCCAGGGCCTTCTTCATCCGCGGATCGTCCTTACTCACCCCGCAGTAAATCATGCTCTTGATCCCGGCGTAGGTCATGCTGCCGTAGCCCGCCAAATCCCCCTTGGTGTCGTCCGTGCGGCGGTTCTCTCCCTGATTGGCTCCCGTATAGATGAAGCTGCCGTCGTTGTACTTCCCGGCCCATTCTGCTGTGTTAAATTCGCTCTTGAAGTTCTGACACCGGCTGACGAAAACGAGCGCCTTTTTGAACGCCGGATCGTTCTTGTCCACCCCCGCCTCCTTGAGCGCTTCCAGGAAAAAGGCCGTGTTGGACAGGTCCGGCCGCGACTTGTCCCCGGCATAGCCGGCCCCGCCATAGTAGGTATGGTCCGGCGTCACCCCCCGCGCCTCATCCCACTGATACGACTTGAGGTACTTCACCGCATTGCCAATCACTGCCCGGTACTTCTCCTCCCGCTTCGCCGCTGCCAGTGCCATCACATTGACGCTCGTCACATAGTTGATCAACGTCGCTTTGGCGTCATCCCCGGCAATATGCCCCGACTTCGCGTTCACCAGGGACTCGATATACTTCAAACCCTTGGCGGTCGTCGGGTCCTCCGGCCCATAACCGGTGCGGATCAGGCCCGTCACCACGATGCCGGTAATGCCCCGGCTCATCGGCTCCCGGCTCCAGCTCCCGTTCTCATTCTGGCTTTTGCGCAGAAACGCCACGGCCTTCTCCACCGTGGTCTGCCAGAGCTTCGCCGCATCCTCTTGCTGCCCGACGGCTTGACCCCGCCCCAGTCCCAGTCCCACCGCGGCTGCCACACCGAGAGCTGCGGCCAGTACACCGCTCACACGCTTGCCTTTCCCCATCGTTTCAGCTCCTTGTGCCAAGTAACCTCCAATCGGTAAACCTGTGGGGAATTCCCCCCATCTCAGGCCAGGGGTGAAATGTGCAATTCCCAAGCCGTAAGAACCAGCCCGGGCATCTTTCATCACTCACCCCACTATTCTACGCTCCAGTCCGAAGGATCAGGCCCTCCCCCGCTGGTCATCCTTTGACCACGCCTGATCACGCCGTAGCCACGCCCAAGGGACCAAGCCGCCCTGACTTCTCCATCGTAACCGGCGGCCGGCTCCCCACGGATCACCCTTGACACCTTCCGCCTCGCGCCCTCATGATGCCCGCCACGGTTGAGGAGGAACCGGCATGGATGCTACGCTTGCTCCGGTCACACCGCTGCATGTCTTGCGGCACCTGGTCACAGCCGTCCTGTGCCCCAGCCGTCCTTGCCCGGACACCGCGCCGCGCCTCGCCTCGGCCCTGGTGCTCCTCCTGCTCCCCGCGGCCCTCCTCTATCCGACGCTGGACTTCCACCTGCTCGAACCCGACGAGGGCCGCTACGCCCAGATTCCCAAAGAGATGCTGCAACAGGGCCAATGGATCGTTCCGACCCTGCAAGGAGAGCCGTACCTGGACAAACCGCCGCTGATGTACTGGCTGACCGCCCTGTCCTACTGGCTTTTCGGTGTCAGTGCCGCCTCGGCTCGCCTGGTTCCCGCCTTGGCCGTACATTTGACCATCCTGAGCGTCTATTTTCTCGGCCGCCGCAGTGTCGGAGAAAAAGCCGCGTTTTGGGCCGCCCTGATCCTGACCCTGGCACCCGGCTACTGTGCTGTGGCCCGCCTCTTGCTCCTCGATGGACTTTTGACCCTCTGCATCACCCTGTCCCTCCTCTGCGGTTATGAAGCCGTCCGCACCGGCCGCTTCCGCCCCGGCTACTGGCTCGCCGCCGCCGTGGCCTCCGGCCTGGGCTTCCTCACCAAAGGCCCGATTGCGGAAATCCTCCTCTTCATCCCCCTCTGGATTTTCACCTTCTTGACACACGGCCCCGGAGCTAGTCGCGCCACTCCCCCTCCTGCGGCCGTCCGCCCCGTTTGGTACCTGCTCTTCTTCGCCATTGTCGCTGTTGTCAACTTGCCGTGGTATGTGGCTATCTACCTCCAGCAACCCCGCTTTTTGTTCCACTTCTTCTGGCAGCACAATGTCCTGCGCTTCCTCCAGCCCTTCGATCATCTCGAACCGGTGTGGTATTACTTGCCCCTCCTGCTAGCCGGCCTGCTCCCTGCGACGCCGTTGTTTGTGGTCCACCTGTTCCGCCTCTTTCTGCGGCCCGCCCACGACCCCAGCCGCCCCGCTTTGCCCGAGTTTTTCTGGCTCATCACCGCTCTGTGGTGCCTCCTCTTCTTCAGTTGTTCCGGCAGCAAACTCCCCACCTACATCCTGCCGGC
Organism: Thermogemmata fonticola; assembly: GCF_013694095.1. NCBI lineage: Bacteria > Pseudomonadati > Planctomycetota > Planctomycetia > Gemmatales > Gemmataceae > Thermogemmata > Thermogemmata fonticola. Next base: position 111,370 of record NZ_JACEFB010000004.1, read on the forward strand.
CTACCCCCCTCTCTGCCTGGCTCTCGGCGCCGCCGCCGTCCGCTATCGCTGGCATCAACTCCTTCTGCCGCGCCTCAGCCTCGCTGCGATGGCCCTCCTCCTGGCCTGCGCCTTCCACGTCCTCATCCCGCTTTATGCGCGCGAACGATCTCCTTATGGACGGCCAGAACTGATTGATCCATTCGTCGCAGATAAAAGTCAAACTATCGTTTGCTTCTCACGCAATTGCGATTCCATCGCCTTCTACCTCGACCGCTCCGACCTGCGCTCCGTCCGCACGCGGGATGTCAATCATCTGTACGTCGCCTGCCACTTCCGGCCCCGCACCGTCATCCTCTTTACCCACCGCGAAGCTTTAGCGGGCTTCCGCAACGCCCTGCCGCCAAGCCTGATGATTGTGGAAACCGTCTCCCTCCGCCGCAGCTACGGCCACCCTTGGCTTGACAAAATCCTCGGCATCACACCGTGGGGACTCTGCGACATCGCCGTCATCGCCCCCCGCTCCCTCCAACCGTGATTCCACTGACTGCTCCGGCACTTCTCGGACGCCTCAAGCTGCCCTCCACAGCAGAGCACCTCCCCAGTCCGCGCTTTCTTTCTGGCTGAAAAAAAAGGCGCAGGCAAACAGCACCAATATCGACCGGCCCGGAAATTCCTCCTCTCCCCCGAAAAATCCAGGTTTTCCTGCCCATTTTCCGCCCTCCAACCTCTCGGCCTTGCCGCGAGCATTTGACCCGCAGATTTCTCCGTTCTAGGTTGGAGACGGTGTGCGGATCGCACCGGCACGCCCTGTCTTTTGGCGGAAAATCCCACAGACCTGTCGCCCACGGTGTGGACCCATGCTAGCCCGACGACACCTGCAAGCCCGCCGCGGCGTCTCGGCCGTGGAAATGGCCGTAGTCACCGTCGCCATCCTCCTTCCCACCATCATCGGCCTGTGGGAAGTCGGACGGCTGATCTATGTCACGCAAGTCGTCAGCCATGCCGCACGGGAAGGCGCACGCCTTGCTGCACAGGCTTATACCATCAACTCCAGTGGTCAAGTCGTGGACATCCACCGCGCCACCGGCGTCCCCAATGTCGCCAGCACGGTCTACCAAGCCCTTCGCGCTGGCGGACTCGCCCAACTCCAACCCACGGATGTCGCCGTTGAATTCCAATTTACCAGTGGAGACACCAGCCGCACCGAACCCTACCAGGGAGAGCGCGGACAGACATTCTTCGTCCGGGTCACCGTCCCGTGGTCCCGAGTGCGACTCATCAACCTCGGACTGATCAACCCAACGCAAGTGCAATTCACCGCCCACTGGCGAATGTTAATCGACGAGCGATTTAGCATCAATGATCGATTACCAACCTGGTGATAACCATGAAAGTCAACACCACCCATAATTTGCAAAAACGTAAAGGTGCGGCCATTGTGGAAATGGCCCTCGTCATCACCGTACTGGCGATGCTCTTATTCGGCATCTTTGAATACGCACGCTTTTTGTTTGTCATGCACATCACACATAATGCCGCTCGTGATGCCGCTCGCTACGCCGCTGTCAATCTAGATAAACCCAGTAATTTTGATACAACAAACTACACCAATGCCACAGGCACAACCTTTCTCTCCGTCCAAAATTATGCCCGCGAACGCATGGCCGGCGCTCACGGCCAACTTGTCAACTTCCAAGTCGCCGTCTATCCGGTAGATAATACAGGTCTTTATCTAGATCCACCTGTTATTCGGCCAAAATCTAAGACTCCTGGAACATACCCAGATCCCTTCAATCCGAGCGACCCGAATCGTGTGCCTTGGAGCCAAGCGGACTATACAGAAAAAATTGCAGTGACTATCCGAGGTGAATTCAGGAGTATTTTACCGAATCTCCTGTTGATGCCAGCTACGATACAGATTGAAATAACAGGTATGTCAGCCGCAGAAGGATGATATATTCACCAGGAGATTAGCTATGATCTGTCGGCAGAAATCACAGGCGCGTCGCGGGATCGCCATCCCAGTGATTGCCATCTGCATCATCGGGCTATTCGCCTTCGTGGCGTTGGCTGTCGATCTTGGCATGTTGGCCATCTCCCGCACCCATGCTCAGAACGCTGCTGACATCGCTGCTCTTGCAGGCACCCGTCAACTCAGCAACCGTCCGGGCGTGGTCAACAGCAACTTGGCCCAAGCCGTTGCTGTCGCTCGCGATGCTGCCACCAGTAACTTCCATCGGAACGAACAATTTACACTTGCTCAAATCGAGCGGATCGATGTTGGGCAATATCTTTATGATCCGGTAAGTCAACAGTTTCGCGTCTCGACATGGTACAACGCCGCTGAGAATCCCACCCCACCGAGCGGTTCTTGGACCGCAATGCGTGTCCGCATGACGGCACCCCAATCCACCTATTTCATGAGGATCCTTGGTGTCAACACAATGACAACCTATGCCGTCGCCACGGCTGTCTATCGACCGCGTGATATTGCCTTTGTATTGGATATGACCGGCTCTATGCAATTCAGCTCGTTATTCAATTATGGCTCAAGATCACACAATCCAGATACCTTGATTCCACGCTTCGGACATTACAGCAATTCTACGATTCAATCTCGGTTAATATCAACAACGAACTACTCTTCTGGGGCTTATACTTACGCCAGAAACAATTTCACCATTTACACTCCTGGCGGTCCCCCCATCATCCGCAACTTTTACTTCGACCCCGCCAATCTGAGCAATCCTACGACGCCCGCCGTGGCGGTCAATCCCGCCAATCTCCGCAATGCTTTCCATCGTTGGAATCCTCCAGAAAGCGGGGCCAATTCCGATACCTACACACCGCCGACCTACGATTTCACCGGTTACGATGCCTTTGACACCACCAACAGCCGTGGTCCCACACCCGCCCCGTACAACTTCCAGTACATGACAGATTCCGGTGGTATCACCTATGTGGGTGATCGCTGGCGCCGTGCTGATGGTTCTATTAATAAAACAGATACAACATGGAGCACTAGCAGTACTTCAACTAAGCCTGCAACGACTTTGATTGAGCTATTAGGTTATAATATTAGTGGTTCTAATGTCCGTGGCGGAACCAGTGGAACAACTGTCATTACAACGATTGATCGATTCCGCGATCCCATTTGGGAACAATATGGATATGATTTGGATATTGTCGCCTATCGAGCCGCGAAGGGAAACGGTCCGCCGCTGAATCCTGGTAGCTTTTCGACTCTCGTTCCCCCCCAGGACCGCTTCAAGGGCTACTCCATGGGACCGGGGTATTGGGGCAAGACCTTTTTCATCTGGCCTCCTGACCCCCGTGCTCCAGTCGGTAGTCCAGGAGATGCCAACTATGTGCCGGGAGATTGGCGCCGCCGGTATTTCCTGAACCGAAACGGTAATCCCTTCGATCCTCAGGTGGATAATAATCCCAGTACATCTCCGGGGGCAAGCACGGGTTTTGAAGGCATCAATCAGGTATTGCTTAATAACGCTGCGAATCAATTGACTGTGGCTGGATTTGGTACGACCTCAAATCCCAATTGGCGAATCAATTATACAGCAGTCTTGAAATGGATTAAGAGTGACCCACAAGTACTGCCACCTAATCTCCGAGCAGGTCGAATTGTATATTATACATCGATACCAGATGATGTTAATACTTCATCTGGTACGACAGAACAAAGATTAGATAAAGTATTTTGGAAGAATTATATTGATTTCGTATTAGGATGGAATTATATAAATAGTGGTTATTTGTATGGTCTTGGTGATAGTTGGTCAATTGCGGCAACAAGTATCTACCAGAATAATCTCAATACGTGGACCGGGCCATCGAATAACTGGCCTAGTGCACGTCCATATATGCGCTATGACGATTCCCCGAATCGGCCCCGCTTGCATTTTTGGTTCGGTCCTCTCAGCATGGTAGCGTTCATCGCTCAAAGATACCAGGTAAGTTCCAACGTCAATTGGCTCCCTGGAACATGCTATGAATCTCAATGCTGGCAACTTAAGGCCGGTATGAACTCTGTAGTTGATGACTTGCGGAACAATCGTCCCAATGACAATTTCGGTCTTGTCTTTTTCGCCGCTTCACATCAGAACGGCATTCGTGTACCCATGGGACAAGATTACACTGCATTAAAAAATGCATTATTCTATCCGAGATCATTACTCAATGCTATCAATAGTGGTAATACAACATCAGAGATTCGTCCATACAACTTGAGTTTTTCTGACACTATCAGTCGGGCAGAAATACCTAACGCTGCTGGTAGTACAGACCCAGTTACTGGCTTCTCTTACGCTTTCAATTTGTTGTCTCCATCGACGTATTTGCCAGCAAGTACCTATGGAACCATTCGCGGCCGTCGTGGTGCCGCTAAAGTAGTTATCTTTGAAACTGACGGTGTACCTAATACGGTACGAGTATTCAACTTCCGGATGCGGGGATATGATAGCTACTATGAATCTACAGATTCAGTATATGGTGTAGGCGATGGTGGAGCAGATTCCATGAATACGGCGTATGCCGTGGTGCAGCAGATTGTCAAGCCGATGGCCACGACGAATGCTTCGGGTGTGGACAGCGGGTTGAGTCTACCGAATGCGCCGGCGCGGGTGTATGCCGTGGCGTTCGGCGATTTGTTCGATCCGCTGAACAACTCGACCTTCCGAACAACTGCGTTACAGTTTCTAGCGAATGTGGCGGCCTACGGCGGCACAGGCGAGATGGGAGCGACGACTATTCCTGACGATCAAATCATCACGGGAACGTATCAGCAGCGTATCGACCGCTTGCGCAATTGCATGCAACGGATATTCAAGTCAGGTGTATCTGTCACTCTCATCGAATAGGAATACCATACAAAAATGGAGCGCAATGTGAATTGTGCTGTTCATTGGGAACATGTCAGCAAGTTCTATCCGGTCGGGCCGACAGGTTGGCGGCGGGTGACGGCGGTGGAGGACATCACGCTGTCCGTTCCTTACGGCTCGGTTTTCGGACTCATCGGCCCAAATCGCGCGGGAAAGACGACGCTGCTGAAGCTCTTACTTTCGCTCACCTATCCCAGTGCCGGGCAGATTTATCGTCTGGGCCGTCCAGCTCATGACATACATACATTATCTCGTGTTGGATATATGCATGAGAATCATGCATTTCCATACTATTTGACAGCTTCGGAGATATTGTATCTTTATGGTGGTTTGACAGGCTTAGCGGGGGCGGAATTGCGGCGGCGAGTGGAGGAAGAATTGCGGCGCGTGGGCTTGGCCGATCGGCAACATGAGGCGATCCGCACTTATAGCAAGGGGATGCTCCAGCGGCTAGGATTGGCCCAGGCGTTGCTCGCGGAACCGGAGCTTTTGGTGCTCGATGAGCCGACGGAGGGGCTGGACCTGGCAGGACGGCAGTTACTGCGGCAGGTGGTGACAGCGATGCGGCAGCAGGGAAAGACGGTGCTGATGGTTTCGCATACCCTGGCGGAGATCGAGCAGTTGTGCGACCGGGTGGCAGTTTTGGTCGCTGGCAGACTCGCCTTTACGGGGACAATGGCTGAGTTGCAATCGAACCATCTGGAGTATGATACCTTGGAGAAAAAATTGATGGCTATTTACGAACAGAGGATTGCTATATGACGGCCTTGCCTCTGGCTATACGCACAGTTCGTTGGATGATATGGGATACTTATCGTCAATCTCTGGCATCTCGTTTGTTATGGGTGATGCTCGGTTTGACTTTTTTATGCACTTTACTTTGCTTAAGTTTATCTGTCACTGGAGATGAATATTCGGCTAGCCATCCGTTTGAGTTGCCGATGTATGTCCCGGCAGCGGAGGCGGGGGAGGAGGTGCGGGCCGAGGGGATTCGAGTCGTGTCGGGCGAGGTGTCGCTGGGGTTTGGGTTGGTGCGTTTTCCTGTGGGGCGGAGCCGGGCAGATGCGGTGCATTGGTTCCAGGTTTGGCTGGCTGGCGTGCTGGCGGACACGGTGGGAGTACTGCTGGCGCTGCTGTGGACAGCGGCGTATCTGCCACAGTTTTTGGAGCCGCAGTCGATCAGTGTGCTCTTGGCCCGGCCCACGCCGCGCTGGGCCTTGCTGACGGGCAAGTATCTGGGCGTTGTCCTCTTTGTGGGATTTCATGCATTTCTTTTTATATTCGCAACATGGTTTTCTATAGGATTAAAGACTGGTATTTGGGAAGTCCGTTATTGGTTCGCTTTGCCTATTTTGCTGATGAATTTTTCGGTGTTCTACGCATTCAGCGTGATGCTTGCTGTATGTAGCCGCGGTGTTATGGTTCCGCTCTTTGGCACACTCTTGTTCTGGGTGCTATGTTGGGCGATGAATATCACGCGGCATACATTCCTGACGCTGGAGGCGGTGGAGTGGTCCACGCTGACGCCGCTGTTGGTGGAGGTGGGCTATTGGCTGTTGCCCAAGCCGCTGGATGGGAGCGGGCTGTTTTACGAGGCGCTGCGGGCGGAGGGCGTAGCCGCTCCGGTCCCGGAGTGGGAAGCGGCGTGTGCGCGAGGAGCCGTCGTGCCGGAATTGTCCGTGCTGTCCTCCCTGCTCTTCGGCCTGGTCGTGCTGGTGCTGGCCGCTTGGGAGTTCCGCCGGGCGGAATACTGATCCTTTCCACCGCCTTTCGGGTTATCATACCGTTCTTATCACCGAGCTTCCCAGCGTGAGAGTTTTCTTCCGCGCATCTTTGGGGGGCATTCTGGATTTCCCCGCAAAAGCCAAGGCGTGCCGGGAGGACGAAAAAGGGGGGGTCCGTGTTTGGCCCGTCCGGGGATTTCGCGGCAATTCGCTTGAATCTGGGCAAGTTGTGCGGTCGATAACAAGGGTGCGAAAAGCGCCGGACGGAGGGGCGCCGCAGGAGGCGACATGAGAAGCAGAAGGGGTAAGCGCGGTTGGGTGGCTGTGGCCGTGGCGGCGATGTTGGCGGTGGGGTGCACGCGGCAATTTTTCCGGGAGCGGGCCGACGCTGACGTGGAAGGGATATTGACGCAGAAGAATGTATTTCCGGAATGGGCAGTGCAGAATTGGCACGTGTATCCGGACCCGCGGTCGCGCTTTGCCGATCCGTATTCGCCGGACCATCCGCCGTATCCCCCCGATGATTATGCAGCGCGCTTGCTGTCGCCGAATCCGCAGCGGCCGGGGAAGAAGAGCGGGGTGGGGCGTTACGAGGGGACGGGGTATTTGGCGCTGTTGGCGCAGTGGGATGCAGCCAATCGAGCGGAGGGGGGAGAGGAAGTCCGGCCAGCGGGGGGATGGGTTATGCCGGAGGAGGCGGTCCCTGGGGAAGCGAACGGCGGAGAAGGTGGAGCGGGAGCGGAAGACGCAGGCGAGGAGAAGAAGGCGGCTCCTCCGCGGGGGGGAGAGGCGGAGGCAGCGGATTATCAGCGGGCGCTGCGGAGCGAGCAGCGGGGGTACCGCATCAAGCTGCACCAGGCGGTGGAGCTGGGTTTGCTCAACAGCCGGGAATTTCAAGACCGGCGGGAGGATTTGTATTTGGCGGCGCTGCAAGTGACGCTGTCGCGGTTCAATTTTGCGGCCCAAGCGTTTTTCGCGGAGCAGGTGTTCCGCCGGTCGATCGGGCAGGATTTGGGCGGCGGGGAGCTGTGGGACATCAATACGACGGCGGGCGTGAGCAAGCGCTTTCCGAGCGGGGCAGCGCTTTTGATCCAACTGGCGAATCAGGTGGTCATCGACCTGGGTTCCAACCGTCCGGACATCGCGGTGTCGAATTTGACGTTGAGCGTGCTCCAGCCGTTTTTGCGCGGCGGGGGTTTGGCGGTGAATTTGGAGAATTTGACAGCGGCGGAGCGGAACCTGGTGTATGCAATGCGGTCGTATGCGCGCTTTCGCAAGATTTACTATGTGTCGGTGGCGGCAGGAGGCGGACTGACGAACAATCCTTACGGACTGCAAGGTCTGGCGCCGAATTTGGGACGCGGGATCGGGGGAAATTTGACCTCGCCGAGCGTGGGGTTTCTGCAATTGTTGCAGCAGGCGGCGCAGATAGCCAATCAGCGGAAGAATGTGGCGGAGTTGGAGCGGCTGTTGCGGTTGTACCGGGCGTTTCGGGAAGGGGGCCAGCAGTCGGATTTGCAAGTGGGTCAGGTGGAAGTGTCGATGCTCAGCAGCCGGGCGAATCTGCTCAACGGGGGTGGAGGTGCGCCGGGTTTGCGGCAGTATTTAGATCAGTTGGACAATTTCAAGCTGCAATTGGGTTTGCCGCTGACGGTGGCGCTGGAGCTGGACGACGAGCCGCTGCGGCCCATTCGGGAGCAGTTGGGACGGTTCGAGGCGATCTATGCGGACCTGCGGGCGGTGGAGGAGGCGGCACGGCAGTTTGATCCCCAGGAACCGGTGGAGCGGTTCCGGGAGCGGTGGCGGCGCTTGCTGACGGAGTCGGCCCTGGTGAAAGGAACCCAGTTTGCCCGCGGTATAGAGAGTCGCTGGGAGTCATGGCGGCGGCTGACCGAGGACCAGTGGCAAGAACGGATGGCCCGATTGCGGCGGGAGCGGACGGAGTTGCTCAATCGCCGGGCGGAGCGGCAGCAAAAGGGGGAAGCGGAACCGGCCGAGGAGGCGGCCCGGCTGGAGGCATTGGAGAATGAGCTGGCCCTGGGAACGTTCGAGCGGGCGGTGCGGCAATACGAGCAGCAGCCGTGGTTGAAGGAGAAAGGCCCGCAGCGGGAAAGTGTGCAGGCGGTAGCGTTCCGGGAGGTGGTCAACAGTTTTTATCAGGTGGTGCTGGAGGCGCGGGGGGAACGTTTGGAGCGGGTGCGGGGGCAGTGGCCGGCTTTGCCGCCGGTGGTGGTGGACGGGGTGGATGTGCTGCAAGCGCCGCTGGACGAGGCATACGCGGCGGGCATGGCCACGGCATTGACCCACCGGCTGGACCTGATGAACGCCCGCGCCCTGGTGGTCGATGCCTGGCGGCAGATTGCGGTCCAGGCAAATTCCTTGCAAGGGGTGTTCGATGTTCGCTATGATATGACAGCAAGCACCCCCGCGGGGGAAAGTCGGCCGTTTGCCTTCGCCGCCGACCGAACCCGCCACCAATTGACCTTCCGGGCCGAGTTGCCCCTGGTCCGCCGAGCGGAGCGGAACAACTACCGGGCGGCGCTGATCAGCTATCAACGGCAGCGGCGCACCCTGATGGCCTTCGAGGACAACATTGCCAATGACGTGCGTGCAGACATTCGCCAGTTGCGCACGTTGGCAGAGCTATACCGGATTCAGCAACGGGTGGTGGAGCTAGGCTACTCGCAGGTGGACAACGCCCAGGCGGTGCTGTTGCAGCCGCCGGACCCGCAGGCCCGGACCGACGCTGGCAGTGCCGCCGCCCTGACACAACAGGTTCTGCAAACGCAAAGCAGCCTGCTCGCGGCTCAGAACCAGTTGTTCACTCTGTGGGTCAGCTATCTGACGGCCCGGATGCAACTCTACCTGGATTTGGAATTGTTGCACCTGGACGAGCGAGGAGTCTGGAACGATGACGCCGAGCACGGAATCGATGAGCCGGTCCGAGCCGTTCCCCGCCGTTGGCCTGCCGAGCGGCTCCCCCTCCCCCGGCCTGCCGCCGAGCCACTCCCCACTGCTCCCCGCCCCGCCCAGTAACCCGCCGCGCTTGCCGCCCCCGGCGTCCAGCCGCCGTCGGCCCCTCTGGCTTTTCGCTGGCTTCCTCCTCCTCGGCAGCATCGCCGGAACCACCTACTACTACACCCGGCCCGAAGCCGCCCCAGAAGGCGTCCTGCTCTACACGGTCAAGAAAGAGTTCCTCCACGTAACGGTGGTGGAGAAAGGAACGCTGGAGTCGGCGGACAATCGGGACTTAGTCTGCCGGGTGCGCGCCGGCAGCCGCGGCTTTGCTACCTCCATCAACTGGGTCATCGAAGATGGCGCCCGCGTCCGCCCCGGCCAGCTCCTCATGATCCTCGATGATTCCGCCCTCAAGGAACAAGAGGATAACCAAAGCGTCGTGGTCAAACGCGCCCTGGCGGCCAAGGTGAAAGCCGAAAAGGACTACGAAATCCAGATCAAAAAGAACGAAAGCCTCATCGCGGAAAAAGAGGCAGCTTACCTGCTGGCCCAAATCGAGCTGGACAAACTCACCGGCCTGAACGTGGACCCCAAGCGGCTGCCCCTGGCGGCCCTGGCCAGCCTGCCGGCCTCCTTAGTGGAAGGCGGTGCCTTCCAACAGCAACTCGACGACCTGACCGGCCAAATCTCCCTGGCCCGCTCCGATGTGGAACAATACCGCGAACGGGTGCACTGGGCTGAGCGCATGGTCAAAATGGCCTACATGAGTCCGGCGCAAGCCCAGGCGGAACGCTCCAAGCTCGACAGCGCCCTGGAAAAACTCCGCAGCCTGGAAGCCCAGCGCAAGCTCCTCATCTCCCACGACCGGCGGCAGAAAATCACCCAGTTGACCAGCGAACGGGACAACGCCCGCCGCGCCCTGGAACAAGCCCGCCTGGAAGCGGAAGCCCTAGAAATCCAATACCGCACCGAAATGGAGACCACCACCTCCATCTACGAACAGGAATTGGAAAAGCTGGAGGACATCCGCCGCCAGCGCCGGGAATGCCGCATCCACGCCCCGGAGGACATCCAGGATGGCTCCATGGTCGTGTACTTCAAGAACGAAACCCGCCGCTTCAGCAGCAGTACTGACGGCCTGATCGAACAGGGGGCCCAGGTCAAAGAAGGGCAGAAACTCCTGCGGATTCCCAATCTGAGCGTCATGCAGGTCAATACCAAAGTGCACGAGGCGATGGTCTCGCGCCTGCGGGGAGAAATTCGGGTGCCGACCCGCATCGTGGAGTTCACCCAGATCGGCCTGCTGACCAATCCCCACCTCCTGGGCCGCATGGTAGCCACCCGCCCGGAAATCGTGGAAGACCTGCGCCACCGCTTCCGCCAGTACGAGTACCGCAAGATCGCTGACGGCCAGCGGGCTTACATCCGCATCGACGCCATGCCCGACCGGCAATTCGTCGGCTATGTCCGTTCCGTCTCGGCCGTTGCCAGCCAGGCGGACTCCTGGTTCTCCGACGTCAAGGTGTACCAGACCAATGTCCGCATCGAAGGGGAATTGCTGCCGGACGGCCGGATTGCCCCTCTGGAAGGGGAAATCCTCAAGCCCGATATGACTGCTGAGGTGACCATCCACGTGGAAGCCTCCAAGGAACCGGTACTGGTCGTGCCAATCCAGGCGATCATCGGCGGCGCGGAGATGGGCGCGGTGAGGGAGGTATTCGTCAAAACGGACAACGGTTACGAACGTCGCCAGGTTACCCTCGGCCTCTACAACGAGAGGATGGTCGAAATCCGCTCCGGACTAAGCGAAGGGGAACAGGTGGTGATCAACCCTCGCGTGCTGCTTGGCGATAGCAAGACCCGGACCCGCGAAGGACTGGAGAACACCAAGAAAGGGATGCGGGAACGGGGAGAGAAAGGCGGCGGAGAAGGGAACGGCGGCCCCAACGGCGGCGCTCCCGGCGGCGCTCCCGGCGGACCGAATGGGAGCGTTCCAGGGGCTGCTCCCGGCGGCAAAGGTTTCAAAGGCGGCAAGAAAGGCGGCGGCTTCTCCGGTCCTCCGCCGGCGGGCGCGCCGGGACTGTAGGCTTTCCCCGCGCCCCGGCCTCCGGGCTTCCCCCGCCGTCCCTGCCCTTCACCGCTTGGCCCTGTGGGAATCATCGCATGCCTGCCCTCGTGCAACTCGTGGACCTGGTCAAAAACTACTACATGGGCACGCAGACGGTCCACGTCCTCAAGGGTTTGAACCTGTCGTTTGACGAGGGGGACTTTATCGCCCTGATGGGGCCGTCCGGTTCCGGCAAATCCACGCTGCTCAACATCCTTGGCTGCCTGGACCGGCCCACCAGCGGGCGCTACTATCTGGCCGGCATGGATGTGTCCCAAATGGATGACGATCAGTTGTCCGAAATCCGCAGCTCTTACCTGGGGTTTATCTTTCAATCTTACAATTTGCTGCCGCAGTACACCGTGGTAGAAAACATCGAACTGCCGTTGCTGTATCAGGGGGTCCGGCTGGACGAGCGGACGCGGCAGCATTGCATTGCCCTGGCGGAGATGGTGGGCTTGGGGGATCGGCTGGATCACCGGCCGCTGCAATTGTCCGGCGGGCAGCAGCAGCGCGTGGCTATCGCCCGCAGCCTGGTCAACAACCCCCACCTTATCCTCGGCGACGAACCGACCGGTAACCTCGACACCCGCACCAGCATCGAAATCATGCAGATGCTGCGCGAACTCAACCGCCTGGGGAAAACCATCATCATGGTGACCCACGAAAATGACATCGCAGCCTGGGCACGGCGGGTCGTGCGGCTGCGGGATGGACGGGTGGAATCGGATACCCGCAACGATAGCCGCACCGTGGTCGAGCTGCACGCGTGAGCCTCGTCCGCTCCGCCAGGTTGTTGCGCCCGCCCCCGCAGTGGGAGAGGGTCCGCCGCGGGAGCCGGCAGCAGAGGCCGAGCAGGCGGAAGAGGAGCGGTGGGAATCAGCGCAAGCGTGTCATGGAGGCGCCAGCGATGGGGAGCCATTCCAAGCAACCAGCGGCGGGGCGCGGAGGAGGAGGCGCGGCCTCCCTCAGTTTGGCGGTTCTGGTGCTCAGCACTGCCCTGTTGAGTGCAGCAGGGATTCCCCGGCTGAGCGCCCCTTCCCCTTCTTCTTTCTCAGCGATGACAGCGCAGAAGTGGTTCGAGAAAGCGGTCAGCCGCCTGGAGGCGTCTTTCACTCCCGCGCAAGCCCGGCGGGGGCAAACCGTCACGTTCACCCTGACCCTCCAGTTGCAGGAGGGTTACTATACCTATCCGACGCGGCAGAGCGATCCACAGGCCGCCGCCTTAGTCAACGACCTCCGCTTCCCCGATCCGCAGGAGGTAATTTTCGTCGGTACGGTGGAAGACCCGAAAAACGTCCGGGTCAAGGCGGAACCGCAAGCCGGCATCCAGAGCCTGCGTTACTGTACGGGGACGGTCACTTACACCCGCGCCGCCGTGGTTCATCCGCAGGCCCGTCCGGGTCCGGTGACTGTCCGGCTTCCCAGGGTTCGGCTCAACATTTGTGATGCGAGCACCTGTTTCCCAGCCAAGGAAGTCGCTGTGGAAGCGGCCTTGACAATCCTGGATGGCCCGCCGCTGCCTGTGGAAGAGCGCTACGCCGAGGAGGTCCGCCGCGTGCTGGAAAAGTCCCCGGCGCGCAAATGAAGCTTTCCGCGCCCCCACGGGCTTCCACACCCTACGGGCAAAGAGAGTGAGACCCCGACCGCCGCGGCCCGGAGTTTGGCGTCCGGGGGAGCAGAATCGACGGGAGAGTTCGGAATGATGGGAAACCGATGGCTCTGGTTCGGTGCACTGGCGGGGCTGCTGGGTCTGGATGTGTCTGCGACCGCTCAGGTGCCGCGGAAGTTCGCCGACATTGCCGAAGTCAAGGCGGAGATCGTGCCGGCGCAAGCCCGCCGAGGCCAGACCGTCACCTATCGCCTGACGGTGGCTCCCAAGCCCGGCGCCTGGACCTATCCCATCGCTCCCAAGACAGGACAGGCGTCTGTCACCAAGCTGGTGGCGCCGCCGCCGGGTGTGCTCATCTTCGTGACGCCCCCCGCCGATCCCCCCAATCATCCCTGGAAGACCAAGACCGAGCCGGACGATCCGCTGCAAACCATTCAGTACAGTCCGACTCCGGTGACGTGGGAGTTGAAAGCGGTGGTTTCCCCCCAGGCCCCGGCGGGCCGGCATGCCGTCAAGCTCGATCGGCTGACGCTGCTGTCGGTGTGCAATGACTACGGTTGCGTCAACAGCCGTCCAGATGGGCGGGACCTGCCCGTGGCGGAGTTGGAAGTGCGCGATGAGCCGGCGGTTGCAGTTGAGGAAGCCTACCGGGCCGCGGTGGAAAAGGTGGTGGGACCGCTCGCGCCGTCGGGGCCAGCTCCGTCGCCCGCCCCTGGTGGTCCCACGCCGGGTCCAGGAACGGGGCCGTTGCCTCCGGCCCCTTCGCCGGGACCTTCTCCGTCGGGTCCCACCTCCCGCCTGCGCCCCGCCAAGCCCGTGGAACAGTACGAAGCCGAGTTGGACGCTCTGCGCCAAGCCCTGCGGTTTGCTGAGGATACAGCGGGGGAAAGTGGACGCCGTACCGGTCTGTGGGGCTTTCTTCTGACCGCCGCCGCTTGGGGGTTGATCACGCTGCTGACGCCCTGTGTCTTCCCCATGATTCCGATCACGGTCAGCATTTTCCTCAAGCAAGGGGAGCAGTCGCCGCGGCGGACCTTGCTGCTGGCCGGGGTGTACTGTCTCACGATCATCGCCGTTCTGGGCGTGTCGGCCTTCTTCCTGCTTTCCACCTTCGTCGAGCTGAGCACCGATCCGTGGATGAACCTGGGGCTGTGCCTGCTGTTTGTGGTTTTCGCCCTGAGTTTGTTCGGGATGTATGAGGTGACGCTCTCGACGGTGCTGCTATTGGGGGGCGGGATGGCGGCCCTGGTGCTGGCCCCGCGCCTGGTCGACCGCTATGGCCTGGAGGCGGCGCTGCTGCTGGGAGGTGGTGGGGCCGCCGTCGCCATTCTTCTGTACGCGTGGGTCCGGCGCAGCGGCGGGGAAAGCGTGCTTTTGCGCTATTTGCAGCACAAGCAAAGCGGGGGCGGCATCCTGGGAACCATCTTCGGGGCGATCGCGTTCACGCTGGTCGGTTTCACCTGTGTGGCGCCGTTTCTGGGGGGCTTTGCGGGTCTGAGCGCCTCGGGCCAGTTCAGTTCCGGGGAGCTGATGCTGGGGGCGTTGGCCTTTTCCGGGGCCTTCGCCGCTCCGTTTTTCCTTCTGGCGTTGTTTCCGAGTTTGCTGCGCCGCCTGCCGCGCTCCGGACAGTGGCTGGACACGATCAAGGTGGTCATGGGATTTTTGGAGCTGGCCGCCGCTGCCAAGTTCCTGCGCACGGCGGAGCTGCGCTGGCTGCCCGAAGCGGCTTATTGCACCTACGACGCTGTGCTGGCGGGCTGGATCGCTTTGAGCGCCGTCTGCGGCTTGTACCTGCTCGGCCTGTTCCGCCTGCCGCACGATGAGGAAAGCCATCCCATCGGCGTGCCGCGCCTGCTCCTGGCCCTGGGCTTTCTGAGCCTGGCAGCCTACCTGACCCCAGCGCTGTTTGTCGGCCCCGATGGCAAGCCCCAGCGGCCCCGCGGCGCCGTCTTCGCCTGGATCGATGCTTTCCTGCTCCCTGAACCGAGCCGGGAAGGCGAGCTGCCCTGGTCCTACGACCTGCCGGAGAGCGTCCAGCGCCTCGTTCAGGAAGCCCGCAAGAGCGGCCGGCCCCAGCCCCTGTTCCTGGACTTCACCGGCGTGACCTGCACCAACTGCAAGTACAATGAGTTCCAGGTCTTCACCCAGCCGCGCATCCGCCAATTGCTGGAACGCTATCACCGCGTGCAGCTTTACACCGACGAAATCCCCGCCTCCCTCTACGCCGTCGACCCCGGCAGTTATGACCGCACCCGCGAAGCCCAAGCCAACCGCCTCTTCAAAATCGACCTTTTCGGCAATGACCAACTCCCGCTGTATGTGGTCATGCACGTGCTTCCTGATGGCGGCGTCCGGGTGTGGGGAGCTTACGATGAAGGCAAGATCAACGAGCCGGAACGCTTCGCCGCCTGGCTCGCCGCCGCTCTCGACGGCACCCCGCCCGCCCCGTGATCATGATGACCTCGCCTTTCTTCCCCGCAGCTCCTTTGAAATGAGGAACCCCCCTAGCCCAACGGGCTTTTGATATAGCCTCCTCTCCTTGTCCTTGGGTAGAGTCTCCGGACCTTGTGGCTGTCATTTCCAGCCGGTATCATGAGGCAACGGCAACCGATGACGGAGGGATTCTTCCAGAGGGTGTCATGCCCGCATTTTCCTGTCCGGGGTGCAGGCAACTTTATGAGTATGCGGAAAGTGACAGCGGCCGACCCTTTATCTGCCCGCAATGTCGCACCCAGGGCCACCTGCCGCGCGAGGAGGAGGTGGAGTTGGCCGCTCCCTCCAGTCCGGCGGAGTGGCATGCCGCCTGCCCCCGCTGTTCCAGTTCGCTTCCCCTGGCCTGGCGTGCCCTGCACCGCTGGGTGCGCTGCCCGGTGTGCCAGTTGCTCTTTGTGGCCCGCCAGACGGTCAACCCTGCCCCCGCCGCCATCCCGATCAGTCCGCCTTCTGTTCCCCCTTCTTCCCAGCGTACTTCCAACCGCACTCTTGTCGGCGGTCTGCTGCTCGCAGGCGGCATCTGCGCCATCCTCAACGTCGCCGTGGCGGTGCTCTTCAGCGTTTTTCTCTGCTGTTTGTGGCCGGGAGTTTATCTGGCTCTGGGCTGGAGCATCGTGGCCATTGTCCGCGGCAGCCAAATGTTGAGTGTCGATTATCACGGTCCGCCGCCTCGCCTCCTGGCCATCCTGCAAATCCTTCTCATCATCAATCTCGATGTAGTGAACCTGATTCTGGGCATCGTCAACCTGGTCTCTTTGGAGAAATGGTGACGGGCCAACGTGGGGCGACAGGCCAACGCCCAGCGGATCCCTGGGGGAGAAATGGCGAGCGGTGCAGGAGGCCGGAGGGCAAGAAACTCTCAGCGTGAGGAGGGGGGGTGATCCGCGGCGGGGGGCTGCTGGGGGAGGGGGAGCAGTTCGGGGTCGAGGAGGAAGAGCTGGCGTTTGCCAGCAGGTAGGCCGTCGTCGAGGAGGATTTTGTCGCGTTGGCGCAGGGCGTCAGCGGCAGCCCAAAGGGCCAGGCGGGTGTCGATGAGGAAGCGGCGCTGGGCGAGCAGATGCTGGCGGCGGCGCTCCAGATCGGCTTCCACTTCGGCGGGCGATTCCCCCTGTTGTAAGCGGCGGCGGCGCTCCTGGGCCAGTTGTTCCTCCTGGTGGGGCGAAAGGGCCTGGCGGGCGCGGACCCAGGCGAGGAAGGCGTCGTGATCCGCTTGGGCCGCTTGCCGGCGGGCCTCGGCCTCCGCTTCGGCCTGCCGCAGCAGCCGCTCCGCCTCTTCCCCGGCGCGGCGGACCAGGCGCAGGGCATCAGTGCGAGCTTCGTTGATGAGACGGTCCCGCTCCTGAATGGCCCGCGCCACGGCGTGATACGCCGGCACGACTTCCGGCGGGGGGTGCAGATCGTGCAAAGTCAGACCCTCGATGGCGAGGCCGAAACTGGCTGCGTCGAGCTGGGCCAGCCGGCGGCGCAGACGCTGAAGGGCCTCCGCTTCCAACTCGCCGCGCCGCCGCGTCAGAATTTCCTGGAACGAACGGAGGGCGAACAGTTCCCGAAGTTGGGCTTCCAGTTCCCCGCGCAGCAGGTGGTCCGCGGACGCGACTTCAAAGAGGAAGCGTTGCGGGTGCGCAACCCGGTAACGCAGCGTGGCGAAGACTTCGATGAGTTCGCCATCGGCGGTGATCATGAGGGCTTCGTCGGTCCGGGGTACGATCGGTCCGCCATGCGCGCTGGACCAGGTGAAGGCGGGGTCCGCCACGGGTTGGCGGCTGGATGCCGCGCCAAGTTCGCGGAAGCCCAGGGTCACGGTGCGTGTCCGATCCGGCGGCAGGCGGAGCACCGTTTCCACCGGCCAGGGCCAGCGCAGGTGCAATCCCGGTGTCAATTCCGCTACGGGCCGGCCCCAGCGCAGGACGATCCCCACCTCATCCGTAGCAATCGCCGTCAGGGTGGAACCGGCCCACAGTCCGCCGCCGAGCAATCCTGCGCCGAGCAATAGGACACGCCAATGATGGGCGGCCGCGTGCAGCAGTTCTTCCACCGACCAGTTGTGCCAGCGGCGCTCCCACGCCCGCAGCCGTTGGAGCCACCGTCCCCACGCGGTCGTCGCGGGCCGTTCAAATGCCAGCAGACGCATCGCATTGAGGAGCACCAGCAGCGAGCCGAGTTGGTGATAAATCACGCCCAAAAGCGGCGCCTGGAGGAGGGCTTCCGGATGCGGCGCGAACCAGGGCCAGAGCCAGCCCGTTAGCAATACGCCCGCCAGATTGACGCCGAAGGCGAAGACGTAAAGATTCTGGCGGATGATGCGCACCGTCTGGCGAGACAGGCGAACGAGAAAGGGCAAGGGGCGCAGCGGCTCGCCCATCAGGACGATGTCGCCCGCCTGAGCAGCCAGGTCGGTCCCGCTGCCCACCGCTATGCCGACGGTGGCACGGGCCAGGGCCGGGGCATCGTTGATCCCATCGCCGAGAAAGACAACGCCCCGTGCCGCATGCTCGGCCACCCAAGCTGCCTTGTCCGCCGGTAGCATGTCGGCGTGGACTTCCGTGACCGGCAGCTCCGCGGCGATCGCCGCCGCCACCGCCTGGCGATCCCCCGTCAACAAGGCCAGGGGAGAAAAGCCCAGCTCGCGCAGTTCCGCCAAAACCGGGGCGGCTTCGGAGCGGAGGCGGTCCTGGAGGCCGATCAGTCCCAGAATGGTCTGGTTCCGGGCGACGAGCAAGGCGATCTGCCCGCGGGCATCGGCCTGATCCAGAGCGTGCCGGACCTGGTCTTCCGCGATGCAACCCAGGGCGGTGAGGAAGCGGAGATTGCCGACGGCCAGGCGGCTGCCCTCCGCGGTCGTCGCAATGACTCCGCCGCCCGGCTGGGTGGACACCGGAGTGACACTGCTGTCCGGACTCCAGCCGCGCTGCCGGGCCGCAGCCAGCACCGCCTGTGCCAAGGGGTGTTCGCTTCCCTGCTCAGCCAGGGCCGCTTGCCGCAGAAGTTCGCCTTCATCCACGTCCGGAGCGAGGGGTTGCAGATAAACCACATTCAGCCGTCCCTCGGTCAGAGTGCCGGTCTTGTCGCAAGCCCAGACTTGGGCCGAAGCCAGACGTTCCAGGGCCGAACCGCCTTTGAGCAGGACACCGCTGCCCGCCAGGCGTCCCAGAGCCGCGATGACCGCTGCCGGAGTCGCCAGCACAAGCGCGCAGGGGCAAGCCACTACCAGCACGCCCAGGGCGGGATACAGAGCGCTGATCGCCGCGGCACGCCAACTCGGCGGGGGTAGATCAGGAGCACTAGGGGCGGACCAGCGCTGCAAGAGCAGATTGGCGGCGAAGGTGAGAAGGGCCAGGGCCACGACCAGGGGGAGGAAGTAGCGCGCCCAGCGGTCCGCTTGCCGTTCTAGGGGGGCTTTGTCCCGCAGGGCCTGCACGGTCAGTTCGATAAGTCGGCCGGCGACAGTGTCCTTGCCTGTCTGGCGGGCCTCAATGGTCAGGGGCGCGTCGCAGACAATACTGCCGGCCAGGACTTTGTCCCCCTCCTGTTTTTCCACCGGCACGCTTTCACCGGTCAAAGCACTGACATCGACCGCCGCCCGGCCCGCTACCACGACTCCATCCACCGGCACTCGCCCGCCCGGCTTGACCACCACGCAATCGCCCACCTGCACATCGGCCACATACGCCCGCACTTCCTGCCCATCCCGCAGCACCCAGCAGCGGCGCGGAAACAACTCCGCCAGGCGGCCCAACGCCCGTTGCGTCCGGCCAAACACCCAGGCTTCCAGGCATTCCCCGATTAGGCCGATGGCGGTCACCTCCGCGGCGACCAGCACTTCACCCAAGGCCAAGGCCGCCAGCACCGCGACGGCCAGCGCCAGGTCCACCCCCACGCGCCCCCGCAGAAGGGCTTCCAGCGACAAATACAGAATCCGCCCACCGCCGAGCAAAGCCGCTAGCATCGCCCAGCGCATGCCCCCCACGGTCCGCGGCCAGGTGTAACTGCTGATGCCCCAGGACGTGAGCTGTTCCGCCACCCACGGCCAGAGGTCCGCCAGCAGCAAACCCGTCACCACCCCGGTGACCAGGTATAGCCCCCAGGGCGCCTCCACACGGAACGGATCATGACTCGCCGCTGCTTCCCGATGCATGCGCGTGCACTCGTGCTAATTCCCCCACGCCTTTTGCAGCACAGGGCCTATCCCCCTTCTATCTCCCTTCTCTTCCCTTGACCATCTCCCTTCTCTCTCGACTCCGAGACGTTTCCCGCTGCACTCTCGCCCCCATTCTTTCCCCCAGGATTCCAAGTCCTTTTCGACTTCAACCCAGGGAGGAACCAGGTGCACCAAAGTCAGGGAACCGGGTTCACCAGTAGAGGCGGTCGAGGGTGACGTTGCCGCCGCTGAGAACGACGCCGACGGTGGAAAGACCCGGCAAGGCACGGAAGGCTTCGCTGAGGACCACCGCCGCCGGCACCGCCCCGCTCGGTTCCACGATCAACTTGAGGCGTTCCCAAAGGAAGCGCATGGCCGCCCGGATTTCATCGTCGCCGACCGTGAAGACCCGCTCGACCCGGTCACGGATGACCGGCCAGGTGAGCTGCCCGGTGCTGGTGAGCAAGCCATCGGCGATGGATTGGGGCTGGAGCTGCGGCAGCCATTGACCGGCGGCCTTGGACCGGGCTGCGTCATCCGCCCCCGCCGGTTCCGCCCCGAAGATACGCATCGAAGGACGTACCCCCTGCGCGGCAATGGTGCAGCCAGCGATCAACCCGCCGCCACCGATCGGAATCACCAGCGCCTCCAGCTCCGGGGCTTGTTCCAAAAATTCCAGTGCGACCGTTCCCTGACCGGCGATGACATCGGGATGGTCGAACGGCGGGATGAGCACGGCTCCGGTGCTCGCCGCGATGCGCGCCGCCGCTTCCTCACGGGCTGCCAGGGTCGGTTCGCACAACGTGATCTGCCCGCCATAATCGGCGACCGCTTGGCGCTTGACTAGCGGGGCGGTATGGGGCATGACGATATAGGCGGGGATGCCGCGTTGCCGGGCCGCCAGGGCTAGCGCCTGGGCATGATTGCCGCTGGAGTGCGTCACCACCCCGCGCCGGGCCGCCGCTTCGGGCAAGAGCCGCACCGCATTGGACGCCCCCCGAAACTTGAACGCCCCGACCTTTTGAAGGTTCTCGCACTTGAAGAGAACGCGCCGGCCCGCCCGTTGATCGAAACTGCGCGAATGCATCACCGGTGTGCGATGCACCACCCCGTGCAGGCGGTTCGCCGCCGCTTGCACCGCGGCCAGATCGCAGGCATACTCCCCGCTCATGATGTTGCCCGACTACCCGTATATAGCAAACTCATGATCCCACCTTGGCCCCCGTTCCGCCCTCCCCGTCCGCTGTTCCGTATCGATCTGCTGTTCCGTATCGACATGGTGCTACACGGCGCTGGGCCTACCCCATCCCTAAAACTTTTACACCGGCGTGGTGGTCGGGGACTGCCCCGCCGGCTGTTCCGCGGAGAGATCACTAGGCCGGTCCGCAATCCGCTCGGAGGTACGCTCACCAGGCCGCTCAGAGGAACGCTCGGCAGCCTGCTCTACGGTCGAGGCCACCGATCGCTCACTGGTCCGTTCGGCCGGGGAGGCTGTCAAGGGAAGCGCCCGCGGCAGGGTCACCCGGAAGGTCGTACCCTTGCCGACCGTACTACTGGCGCGCACCTGGCCTTTCATCGCCTGGACCAAGTGCTTGACGATAGCTAATCCTAAGCCGGTGCCGCCGACGGCGCGGCTGCGGGCCTTGTCCACCCGGTAGAACCGCTCGAAGACTCGCGGCAGGTCCGCCGCCGGGATACCGACACCCGTATCTTCCACCTCAAAGCTGACGGTATCCGCCGTGCCACTCCAGCGAATGGTGATGCGGCCGCCGTTGGGAGTATATTTGATGGCATTGTCCACGAGGTTGTCCAGTATCTGGCGCAAGGCGTCGGGGTCCGCCCAGACCGCGAGATCGGCGGGACCGTCCTTGGGCGGCTTTTCCACCAAAGTCAACGTCTTGCTCTCCGCGCGGGGATGGTGCCGCTCCAGGCATTCGCTGATCGCCCGCTCCAGGGGGATGGCTTGCGGTTCTAAGCGCAGATGCCCCGACTCGATCCGCGCCAGGCTGAGTAGGTCCTTGATCAGTTCTTCGAGCCGGTCGGCTTCGCGGACAATCTGCTGGAGGAACAGATGCCGGGATTCCGGTTCTTCCGCCGCTCCGTCCACCAGGGTTTCGACGCTGGATTTGATGACGGCCAAGGGGGTTTTCAACTCGTGGGAAACGTTGGCGACGAAATCCTGGCGCAAGCGCTCCGCCTGACGCAGCTCGGTGGTATCGTGCAGGACAATCACCGCGCCAGGCATGCCGTGGCCCTGAAAGCGGGAGACGTACACTCCCAGGCTCCGCGGCGGCGGACCTTTCCATTCCAGCTCCTCGCGGTACGGCTCGCTAGCCGCCAAACCCTTATGGATGATCTCCAGCAGCCCCGGCTGGCGCAACGCCTGCTCCAGGGATTGGTGCACCACGGCTTTGCGATCGAAACCCAGGAGTTCCCCGGCTCGCTGATTGGCGAAGACGATCCGGTGCTGCTCGTCGATGGCCACCACGCCTTCGACCATGCCGGAGAGAATAGCGCGGAGCTGTTCCCGGTCGTGTTCCAGCAAGTTGAAGGTTTCCGCCAAACGGCGGCTCATGGCGTTGAAGGCCTCGGCCAAGGCGGCCAATTCCCGCGGTCCCCGGCTGCGAATCTGATGCTGAAAATCGCCGGCGGCGATCCGCCGGGCGCCATCCATTAGGGCCTGCAACGGGCGGGTGAAACGCCGGGCCAGCAGATAGGCCGCGCCGGCCGCCAGACCCAGCACCACCACGACGATCGCCGCCACTTCCTGCACCGACTCGTAAAACAAAACTTCCGCCCGCTGATATAAAGCAATACCCACCAAACCCACCACCGCGGCGACCAGCAACAGATAGGTGGCGAACAGGCGCCAGAACATGCCGCCCTTTCCTCCCCAAGGACTAGCTTCCCCTCCCGAAGTTTCCTCTTCGGTCCTTCGGCTGTCCTCGTTACTCCCCCGTCCTGGTTATCATACCGCGGAAAAAATGGGCTGGCCCCGAAGCGGACGCGAACCCGCTCCTTATACCGAACCCGCTCCTCACACCGAACGGGGTCTGACACCGGACGTGCCAGCCGAAGCCAGCCGTGAGCGTAGGGCTGCTATCCTCTCCAGCAGACCAAGCGTCCAGGTTTCGAGCCGAGGAGCGGGTCTTCAACACCGGCTAGAGACGGCGAGCGCTCAATGGCGGAAGAGAAACTCGCGCGTGTTGATGATGGCCCAGAGCACATCCTCCCAGGCCTTGCGGCGATCGGGATTTTTGCGCAGGTGTTCCTGGACCTTGCTCCGTTCCTCCGCCGTGGGCAGGCGGCAGTAGGCGGCCAGGTACAGCTCATCGAGAATGGCCTCATCGCTGGCATTGGCGGCCAGCAGCTTGCCCAAGCGGTTATTGGGATTCCGCACCTTTTCGTTGACGGTCGGCCCGTTGATCAGTTGCAGCGCTTGGCCCAAGTTCCCTTCGCTTTCCCGTTCGCATTCGCAGGCCAGTTCCCGCGCCGGCTGGCCGAAGGCCTTGAGGAATGGATGGTTCACTTCGCCATCCGGCAGTTGCACGGCGCGCGTCCCCAGGGGCAGGCCGGCGAACTTCTCCGGCACGCCGGTCAGGTCGCACAGGGCGTCCAGGAGTTGCTCTGCCGTCAGCAGTTTTGTCACCGCCTTGGAGAAGTATTTGTCGTCATCGGCGTTGAACTCGTTGGGCTGGGCCGACAACTGGTAGGTCCGGGACTTCAGAATGGTGCGGATCAGGTGTTTGAGGTCGTATTTGTGGGCGGCGAAATCGGCAGCCAGTGCTCGGAGCAGCTCGTCATTGCTGGGGGGATTGGAGTCGCGGAAGTCGTCCACGGGATCGACGATCCCCTTGCCCATGAGGTGGAACCAGACGCGGTTGACGACGGAGCGGGCGAAGAAGGGGTTATCGGGAGCGGTGAGCCAGGCGGCTAGGAGGTCGCGGCGGTCCTGGCTGGGGTCCACCTCCTTTTCGCCGGCGCCGAGGAAGCGCGGCTTCATGACCCGTCCACTGCGCGGTTGTGTCACTTCCCCCGACCGCTCGACATAAACCACTTCCGCCGCTGGAGGGCCATTGGGCCGGCTGCCAAGCACCGGTTCCGGCCGCAATTTCACGCGGGCAAACCAGGCCGCAAAACCGTAGTAATCGTCCTGCGTCCAGCGCTCGAAGGGATGATTGTGGCACTTGGCGCACTGGAGGCGGATGCCGAAGAACAACTGAGCTGTGGTCTCGGCCAGGCTTTGCGGATCGCGGGCCACTCGGTAGTAGTTGGCCGGCGGATGGCTGAAGGTATTCCCCGTGGCGGTGAGCAGCTCCCGGACCACTTCATCCCAGGGGGTATTGCGCAAGAGGTGGCCGCGCAGCCAGGCTTGCAACCCTTGGCTGCCCTTGAGTTGGATCGTCTTGCGGCTGCTGCGGAGCACATCCGCCCATTTGAGCGCCCAGAAGTCCGCGAATTCCGGCATCTCCAGAAGCTGGTCGATCAGCTTCTCCCGCTTGCGCGGGTCGCGATCCTGGAGGAAGGCTTGAGTTTCCGCCACCGTGGGCAGTCGGCCGAGCACATCAAGGTAGACCCGGCGGACAAAGTCCCCATCGCGGCTTAGCTCCGAAGGCGCCAGGTTCATCTGCCGCAGCTTGGCGTACACATGCTTATCGATGAAATTGTGCTCCGGCGGGTTGGGCCAGCGGAATCCCTCCTTCGGTTCCAGATAGGTCAGGCGGACGGAGACGAGTTGGTCGAGATAGCGGACGAGGATGGCCACTTCCCCGCCGCGTTTGAATTCGACCAGGCCGTTCGGAGAGACCTCCGCAATCGACGGGTCACTGCTGGAGTAGTTGCTCAAGCGGGTGACGTCGCGCTGGTGGCCATCGGCGAAGCGGGCCAGGACGGCCAGTTGCTGCCAGCGGGCCGGCGCCGTCTGGACGCGCGGTCCCGGTTGCACCCGCACCTCCTGCAAGGGGGGCAGGTTCGCCGGATCGTCCCGCAATCCTTCCGAGAGCCAGGCCAGCAGCATCTCCGCCGCCAGACTCGACGGACTGAACCGCTGCCCGCCTTCATGGGGCACGCGTCCGACGCCTTTGAGGAAGATGAGGCTCTGCTCGGCGTTGTGCCGGCCCGTCCGCCGCCCGAATTGTTCCCGCGTCAGTTGGGCATAATCGAAGCTCGGATCATCTCCGCGCAGGGAGAGGCGAAAGCCGTTTTTGCCGCTCGGTGTGCCGTGGCAGGCCCCCATATTGCAGCCGCCGACGTTGAGCGCTGCCACCACATCCCGCCGGAAACTCACCGGCTGGTCCTGTTCCATCCCCTGCACAGTGACTGGCAGCCGGACCGTTTGACTGCCCGCCTGCACGATCAGCGTCGCGCTTCCATTCTGCCGCGGGCGGAGGAACAGCCCCTCCTGCACCTCCACAATCCCCGCCGGTTCCACACGCACCGCCGCCGCGTGGGTCAGGTCCCGCACCGAACCATCCGCATACTGGCCGCTGACGAGCACCTGCTGGGCGGAGCGCCGACCCTGGAGCGTTACCGCTTCCGGCGCCACCACCAGCCGCACCGGCTGCCCGATCACACGCTGCCGTTCCTCCGCCTCCCGCGGCGGCGCCCCCCAGGACCACCCCAGGCTCCCCAACCACAGCACGGCTGCCACACCGGCACTCAACACACGGCGATCCATGACTCGTTCCTCACGAACTTGCAGGCGGGAATGCCATCGTTCAGTCGGCAGGCCGGACGCTTCCGTCCGGGTCTTCAGGAGGGACCGAAAAGCTCACGCTTTCGGCGAATACGTCGAGATTAGTTTATCCGATCCACCGGTCGAATGCGAGAGAAAAAATTTTGCCCGCCATTCTGCACTACGAAGGAAAGCCCAGAGCACCGCCTTTGCGCCGAGCGGATCAGCACCGCGGCCTCTCCACCGCGCTAGCCCTGCCACAGGGCAAAAAGTGGCTGCGCCACGGGGGTCCTTGTTTCTCCCTGGTAGGTCCTGTTTCCCGGAGTCCTTTTCCCCCCAGCAAAGATAATCCCGCATCCGAATGCACCCGGAGGGAGTCGAACCCCCAACCCTCGGTTCCGAAGACCGATGCTCTGTCCAGTTGAGCTACGGGTGCCTACCGGCGGCTGGTTGCTCCTCGCCAGCCGGGGACTAACCGCGCCGGGGAAAGTCCCATCCGACTTCGGGAATCCGGATTTTGATTCGGAACTCCCGCTTCAAATCGGGAAATCCCCAGCCTGAATCCGGCACATCCCTCACCAGAGCCGAGGAAAATCGCCCCGTTATTTCAGTGTAAGAGGCAGCGGTGTTGGACTCAAGAGGCAGGTCAAGCAACGGGCAGGGCGGGGTGCAACTAGATTCTCTGGGGGTGGGGGCTGAAGCCGCGAGGTGTTTCCCCAGACTAGCAGAGCTGCCCGGCAGGGAACTCCCAGAAAATCTGGCTGCCCCCTTGCGAACAGTTCCTCCCAATCGCTCTTGGCGGGGGTTGGGCAGTGGCGTTACAGTCAGCGGTGTGCGATCCCCCCTTCGGGATTCCGGTGGAGTAGAGTCAAGTTAAGCATCAGCAGACGGATCAAAAGGAGTAATGGCGAGGGGATCAGCGGAGGAGCAACCAGAAGAATCGGCGGAAGAATGATGGGAGGGGTCAGCGGCGGGGGAACGGTCGCGCCAGTTGAGAGAAGCCGGCGGTTTCCTGGCGTGAGATAGAGCGGCCGCCTTCCCTTCCCAGCCTACCATCTGTCGGGCAGAGGCCATGTGGGCATGAGTGGGTGGACCGAGCAGCAGCGGGAAGCAATCACGCGCCGGAATACCTCGGTGGTGCTCTCGGCGGGGGCGGGGTGCGGGAAAACATTCGTGCTCACGCAGCGGTACGTCAGCCATCTGGAATCGGATGGGGCGACGCCGCGGCAAATAGTGGCCATCACCTTCACGGAACGGGCCGCGCGGGAAATGCGGGAGCGCATCCGGCGGGAATTGCGCCAGCGCTGGCAGCAAAGTTGGCAGCAAAACGATCCGCAGGCATTCGCCCGCTGGCAGACCCTGCTCCTGGAGCTGGAACAAGCCCAAATCACCACCATCCACGCGTTTTGCTCCGCTCTGCTGCGCCGCTATGCCATCCCCGCGGGTCTGGACCCCTCCTTCACCGTCCTGGACGAACTCCAAGCCGTCACCTGGCAGCAGGAACATATCCGGGAAACCCTACCCCGCCTGCTGCTGCACTCCCAGGCTTCCGCCGCAGAGAGTTTGCGCCAACTTCTGCACTATTTCAGCTACTCGGAACTCCTCCGAGCCATCGAGGGATTGCTCGCGCAAGAGGATTGTCCGGCCTGGGAAGAATGGCTGCGACGTTCCCCGGAGGAGATCGTCGAGTTTTGGCGGGAGCAGGCGGTGCATCTGCGGAGTCTGTGGGTCCGGCACCTGCGGCGAACCGATCCCCGCTGGGTGGCCGTCGAACGGCTGCTGCCCCGGCTCGCGGTTCACTCCAACTCCCTGGGCCGACTAGCGCAGACGCTGGGGCAACTTCTGAAAGAACTGAGCCAGCCGTCCGCCTCCCCGGACACCCTGGATCGCCTCCGCGAGGCCGCCCGCATCCAAGGCATCCCCCGCAAAGACTGGCCGGATGACACTCTCAAGGAACAAACCAAGACAATCCTGGCGGACTTCCGCGAGGCCCTGAAGCGTGACGCCGAGACGTTCGACTCCCAGCTCTGGCAAACCGAGGCCGAGGGAATCCTCCAGGCCGCCCGGATCAGCCAGCACTGGCTAGCGGTCGCTCTCTGGGTCGCCAAAGACGCCCACCGGCGCAAAAGCCAAGACGATGCCCTGAGCTTCCAGGATCTCCTCCTGCGCTGCCGCGACCTGGTCCGCGACCACCCCAACATCCGCAAGGAACTCCAAGATCAGTACCGCTTTCTGCTCCTGGACGAATTGCAAGACACCGACCCCGTCCAGATGGAATTGATCAAGTGTCTCTGCGGGGATCAACTGACGAGCGGCAAGCTCTTCGCCGTCGGGGATCACAAGCAATCGATCTATCGCTTTCGGGGTGCGGAGGTGGAGTTATTTCTCCAGTTGCGCCAGCAGATGCCGCCGGAGGGCCGACTCGATCTGACACGCAATTTCCGCTCCCAGGCCGGGGTGCTGCACTTCGTCAATGCCCTATTTCGCCAGCATCTGAGCGAGTATGTACCGTTGGAGGCGCACCGAAGGACCGAGGGGAGCGAGGTGCCGGTCGAGTTTCTCTGGGTTGTACCGGCGGTGGCGGATCAAGCCGAGGGGAAAGCCGAGAGCAAGGAACAGGAGGAGGAAGCGGGGAAGAAGCCCAGCGAGGAGGGGGAGGAAGACGGGGAACACGAGGGTCCGGCGAGGCAGCGGCGCCGCCTGGAGGCCGCCGCCGTCGCCCAGCGCATCCAGGAGCTGCTCGCCGATCCGACTCCCCGGCTCTGGGGCCGGGACACCCAGCCGCGCCGCCTGAGACCGCGGGACATCGTGCTCCTGTTCCGCGCCATGACCCACGTGGACATCTACGAAGCCGCCCTCCAGGAAGCGGGGATCGATTACTACCTGGTCGGCGGGTGGGCCTTCTTCGCCCAACAGGAGATTTACGACATCCTCAACGTGGTACGAGCTATCGAGAATCCGCACGACAGCATCCCCCTGGCTGGCGCCCTGCGCTCCCCCCTGCTCCAGGTGTCGGATGACAGCCTGGCGATCCTGGCCCAGCATCGGGACGGCTTATGGGGCGGCTTGCGGGACGCCGCCTGGCAGCAACAACTGCCTGCTGCGGAACAGGAGGTGGTCCGCCGGGCCGCCCGCCTCTTGCAGCAGTGGCAACGGCAGAAGGACCGCTTGCCCTTAGCCCGGCTGTTAGGGCAGATTGTGGCCGACACCGCCTACGACGCTGCTTTGCAATTCGAGCCGCTGGGGGAACGTAAGCTCGCCAACCTCTGGAAGATTCTCGATCTGGCCCGCGAGTTTGAGCAAGGCGGCCTCTTCGGCCTCCATGAGTTCGCCGACCGCCTCCAGGACCTCATCGCCCGCCAGCCGAAGGAGGAGCAAGCCGCCACCGTCCCTGAAGAGGCGGATGTCGTCCGCTTGATGAGCATCCATCAAGCCAAGGGCTTGGAGTTTCCAGTGGTGTTCCTGCCGGACCTGGCCGGTGCGCGCCGCAGCGGCTGGACCGCCCCCGTCCGCTGGCACCGCACCCTGGGATGCCTCGTCCAACTCCCCAGCGAATGGAAAATGCTCCCGGAGGGCCAGGAAACGCTTCCCTTCTCCCCTCTGCCCTGTCAACTTGGCCAGAAATGGGATGCCCTGGCCGACACCGAGGAAGAATGGCGCATCTTCTACGTGGCCTGCACGCGTGCCGCCGACCGTCTCATCCTCTCCGCCGCCCTTCAACGACCCCTCGAACCCCACGAGTCTACCTTGCCCCTTCAGCACAACCCCTGGACCCTCTTGCTGGAGGATCGCTTCGACCTCATCCATGGCGTATGCCGAGACCCGGCGGAGTCCCTCCAGGTCCGCGTGCGTTTCGTGGAAGCCCGCCAACTTACCGCTTCACCCCTCGACATCACTGCGGGCACCCACCCCAACTCGGCCACCGAAGCTCGCTCGGAAATCCCCGCACGGGGAATGCCCGCAGAGATAAACCCTAACGTGGCTACGGAACCCAACCCCCTCCGAACCGATCCCTTCGCCTCGTGACGGAAGTATGGAGGCGTCCCCGACAACTTTCCAGCTTCGACACCAGATTCTGAAAACGGCGGGCACCGCGGCTTCAATACTCAGCGTGTCCCGGATAGCGTGGGAAGGGAATGACATCGCGGATGTTGGTCAAGCCGGTGAGGAACAGGAGGGTCCGCTCCAGACCCAAGCCGAAGCCCGAATGGGGAACGGAGCCATAGCGGCGCAGGTCGAGGTACCAGCGATAGGCCTCGCGGTCCAGCCCTTGCTCTTGCAAGCGTTCTTCCAGGACCTCGTAGCGGTCCTCGCGCTGGCTGCCGCCGATGATTTCTCCCACACCGGGAACCAAGACATCCATCGCCCGCACGGTCCGGCCATCGTCGTTGACCTTCATGTAGAACGGCTTGATGGTGCGGGGATAGTCGTAGAGGATGACCGGGGCGCGGAAGTGTTCCTCGGCCAAGTAGCGCTCGTGCTCACTCTGGAGGTCCTTGCCCCATGCGATGGGGAACTCCCAGACGCGGCCTGCCCGGCTGAGGATGTCCACGGCTTCGGTATAGCTAATCCGCTGGAAGGGAGTTTCCAGCACGTGTTGAAGCCGGGGTAGCAGATGCGGATCGACCCGCTCCTGGAAAAACTGCATATCCTCGGCGCAGTCCCGCAAAGCATCGGCGATGATGCGCTTGAGGAAGGCTTCGGCTAGGTTCATGTTGTCGGCCAGCTCGTAGAAGGCCATTTCCGGTTCGACCATCCAGAACTCGGCGAGGTGGCGGGTGGTGTTGGAGTTCTCTGCCCGGAAGGTGGGGCCGAAGGTGTAAACCTTGCCCAGGGCGCAGGCATAGGCTTCCGCCTGCAACTGCCCGCTGACGGTCAGATAGGTCGGCTTGCCGAAGAAATCCTGGGTGTAGTCCACCCGTCCCTGCTGCCGGGGAAGGTGCTCCAGGTCCAGGGTGGTGACGCGGAACAGAGCGCCGGCCCCTTCGCAATCGCTGGAGGTGATGATGGGGGTGTGAATGTAGTAAAAGCCGTTCTCGTGGAAAAACTGGTGAATGGACAGGGAAACGCGGTGGCGGAGGCGGGTCACCGCACCGAAGGTGTTGGTCCGGGGCCGCAGGTGGGCAATGGTCCGGAGGAACTCGTAAGTGTGGTTCTTCTTCTGAAGCGGGTAGGTGTTGGGGTCGGCATCTCCGAGCAATTCCACCTGTTGGGCCAATAGCTCGGTGGCCTGTCCCTTGGCCGGGGAAGCCTGAATCACCCCTAGCGCCCGAATGCTCGCCCCGGTGTGCAGATGCTTGACGACTGTTTCATAGTTAGGCAGACTCGCCGGCGCCAGCACCTGTAAGTTGCCCAAACACGAACCATCATTGACCTCGATGAAACTCAAGCCCGCTTTGGAATCTCGCCGCGTCCGCACCCAACCCCGGATGCACACCTCCCGGCCGATCGCCTCCGGACGCCGCGCCTCGACGACACGTATCGTTTCCACAACCTGCCTCCTGGAAATGTCTGGAAAACCTCACCCACCAGTTTCCTCGGTGGTTCGAACCAACCCTTCCACCCTTTCCCAGCGGATGGCTCTGTTGAAACTCTTCCCTCCCCGAACGGGAAATCTCTCCTCAGCCCGACGGAACGAGAACGAGAATGAGCCAGAAGGCGAGAGAGATTACCGCCTGCCATCAGCCTAGCGGACAGCACTCGTGAGGAAAAGCTGCTTCCCTGCTGCCGCGATGTCTCGCCATTCCTCATCTTACCCCACCTGAAAACCCGAAACTTCCCCACTATCTTTCAAAGGGTTGTACCGAACTTTCGGGAGGGTTGTATCAAAACCCAGAGTCTCGCCTCTGGAACCCGGAGTCTCCCCTTCTGGAAAGGTCAAGGAGGTGGAATGGCCAGCAAGCGGATAAAAAAGTCAGATTTGTCCCCTTGCTCCAAGGGGAAGGGGGGGTATAAGGTGACTTTGTGAAAAGAGCGGCAAAGTAGGGTTGACGTTGCCCGCGTGCCAGCATAAGCCAGCAGCAGCCGCCGCGGTGTGAGGTGAGCGTACACGACGGTTCGGGAGGAACAAGAGAAGCCGCGAGAAGGTTTTATCCGGTGCGCCGCCGGTGAGCCAGGAGGTGCACCCAGCCATCGCGGCGAGTTTTTTCGCCAGGCTTGTCGCAAAATTCACAAGCCCCTGTTGCCGCCGCGGAGCGAGATACGGTTAGACTTTCAGCCGGAGAGATGGCACCGCATTCTCGGCTAGCAGCAGGGTAGGCTCCGAACGAGGTGAACCGGCGGACGGAAGACCTCCCAGCAAACTCCACGGTCTGTGCCGGCCAGATGAAGTCGAGCCAGCCAGACGGAGTCGAACCAACCCAAAAGGAATGTTCAGCTCGCGCTCTCGGCGGGAGCGGCTAGGCTATCTCGGACCGAAAATCGCCTCGATTCCTACGGCTGGCGGATGAGCCGGTTGTTGTGCCGAGGTTCGCGGGGTCGGGTGCTTCAGGGAGAGAACGACGTGGAACCGGACATTACGGCAGCGTCCCGTTACGGAAACGATCCCAACGCTTCGTATGTGCTACGCGGCCTGGCCGGGGCTTCGTGCGGCATGGGATTTTTCAGCCTGATTGTGTTCTGGTGGACGCCATTTGGCGGTTTTCTGGCCACGGTGGGTCTCGCTTTGGGCCTTTTCTGCTTGTTCCGAGGCGTGCGGGGTGGACTGCGCGGCGAGCGCTACGCCCTAGCCGGGACCGCCCTCTGCGCCACCAGCCTACTGATTGCCTTGAGCCTCAATCAGGCCTTGCGCTACATGATGTGGGACAGCACGTGGTGACCGCGCATGCCACCGCAGAGGATAGCCCCTGGCCGCGTGGAGGCTTGAGTGGGGGATGGCATGCGGTCTGAATGACGAGGATTAAGTTGGAAGCGGAACAGCCGGCGGTGCAAGCGATCCGATGCCAGGGCCGGGGTCGTTCCGCAGGACGGGAATCAGGCGTCCGCTCCCTCCGGGAGTGTTTCGAGGTGGCCAGCTATGCCGCAGATTTTCCCCAAAGCCGTCAATCCGATCGCGCGGGTGGTCGTGCTGGGCTTCCCGTTGCTGCTCGGCTCCGCGGGTCTGACGGGGGCCGCCTTCTACCGGTCCTCCTACGCGACGGGAGTCGATGAAATCTTGCCGCAGCCGGTGGCGTTTAGCCATGCCCACCATGTGGGCCAGCTCGGCATCGACTGCCGCTACTGCCATACTTCCGTGGAGCACTCCAGCTCGGCCAATATTCCTCCGACAAAGACGTGTATGAATTGCCATCAGCAAATCTGGCAGGGGGCGGATATGCTGGCACCGGTGCGGGAAAGCTACCGCCGGGATCAACCGATCGAGTGGAACCGCGTGCACAACGTGCCTCACTATGTGTACTTCAACCATTCCATCCACATCGCCAAGGGGGTGGGATGCGTTGAGTGCCACGGCCGAGTGGACCAGGTGAATCTGACCAAACAGCACGCCACGCTGCTGATGGAGTGGTGCATCGATTGCCACCGGCAGCCGGAGAACTTCCTGCGTCCGCGCAGCGAGGTCTTCAGCATGACCTGGACGCCGGCCAAAGGGGGCGTGTGGAAGCCGGAAGACTTCTTCCATCCCGAATCGGAGGCGGCCCAGAAACTCATCGGCCAACCCCGCCCCACCACCCAGCGGGAACTGGGAGAACTACTCAAGGAACAGTACAAGGTGCGGGACAAGGTCACGCTGACGAATTGCTCGATGTGCCACCGTTAGGAGCGTGGCCAGGTTCAGGAGGTGAGCCAGTAGCACTAGCAGGGTGAGTTGTCCTACGAGGAGCGAACACAGGCGGGGCAGGACAGGATCGCGCGTTTGGCGGCCAGTCTTCCCTAAGCGAGAGATTGCGGGAGAGAGGTGGACATGAGCCAGGAGCGGACGGAGCAGCAGCGCGTGGAACTGGGGGTGGTGCCCGCCGGCGAAAGTCAGAGCGCTGCCGCTGAAGCGGAGCCTTGGCGGGACGAATTCCCCCCCGGTGCGATGGAATGGACCGATGAGGTCAGCCGCCGCCATTTCCTGACGCTGATGGGGGCTTCCCTAGCCCTGGCGGGCGCTGCCGGATGCAACGTCCGCCCCGCGCCAGCTCGCAAAATCCTTCCTTACACCGTACAACCCGCCGAGATCACGCCGGGCGTGCCCCTCTTTTTCGCCACCGCCCATCCGCTGGGAGGCTACGGCACCGGCATCCTTGTTCGCAGCAACGAAGGCCGACCCACCAAGATCGAAGGCAACCCCGACCACCCCTCCAGCCTGGGCGGCACCGATGCCATCGCTCAAGCCAGCCTCCTGGACCTCTACGACCCGGACCGCTCGCAAACCCCCACGCATAATGGCCAGCCGATCGGCTACGAACAGGTGATCCAGGCGGTGCGCAAGGAGCTGTACGTTCTGGGGGAACCGAAGAAGAGCGTCCGGCTGCGGATTGTGACGGAAACGGTGACCTCGCCGACGCTCGGTGCGGCTATCACCCGCCTGCTCCAGGATTTCCCCCAGGCCAAGTGGGTGCAGCATGAGCCAGTCAGCCGGGAGAATGTCCGGGAAGGCAGCCGCCTGGCCTTTGGCCGCCTCGTCCACACCCTCTTCGACTTCACTCAGGCGGACGTGGTCTTAGCCCTGGATGCGGACTTCCTCGGCTTCGGCCCCGGCCATGTCCGCTATGCCCGCGACTTTGCCCGGCGGCGCAAGGTGCGGACCGACCCCCAGGACGGCGTCAAACCGGAGCAGATGAACCGGCTCTACGCCGTGGAATCGATGCCCAGCAGCACTGGCTCGGTGGCGGACCACCGCCTGGCTCTGCCTAGCTCGATAATAGAGTCGTTCCTGCGTGATGTGGCGCGCGAAGTGGGGCTGCCGAATGTCCCACCCTCCGGGCCGCTGCCGCCGGTGGTGCAAAGCAGCGTCCGGCCCATCGCCGAGGACCTCAAGAGCCGTCAAGGCCGCGTGGCTATCGTCGTCGGAGAACACCTGCCGCCTTCCGTGCACGCCCTAGCCCATGCCCTCCATGTCCACCTGGGCGCGGTCGGCAAGACAGTACGTTACACCGAACCGGTGGAAGTCCTCCCCGAACCCGCCCGCCGGATCGATCTGAAAACTCTCGTGGCGGAGATGCAGCAGAAGCAGGTGGATGTTCTGCTCATTCTCTCCAGCAATCCCGCCTACACCGCTCCGGCGGATGTTCCCTTTGCCGAAGCCCTGCGTTCCGTGCCTTTCAAGTTGCATCTGGGCACCCATCAGGACGAGACAGCGGTGCTCTGTCCCTGGCACGTTCCGGAGGCACATTATCTGGAAACGTGGGGGGACATCCGCGGACACGACGGCACCGTGACGATCCAGCAGCCACTGATCGCGCCCCTCTACGGCGGCAAGTCGGCCCTAGAGCTGCTCGCGGACATCACCGCCGCCCCCTATCGGGAAGGGTACGACATTGTGCGGGACTATTGGCGCAAGCGCTTCCAAGCCGAGAAGCGCAGCGGCATCTTCGAGGTGTTCTGGCAGGAGTCGGTCCGGCGCGGGACAGTCGCAGGGACGGAGGCTCCCGCCGTCACGCCGACTCTTCAGAAGGATTGGCTAGCGCAAGCCTCCGTGCCTCCGGGGCCGCCCGTCGAGGGGCAATTCGAGTTGAACTTCCGCCCCGATCCGCTGCTTTACGATGGCCGTTACGCCAACAACGGCTGGCTCCAAGAATGCCCCAAGCCGGTCACCCGCATGACTTGGGACAACGCTGTGTACATGAGTCCGAACACGGCGCAAAAGCTCGGCGTGAAAGTCAACTTCCGCTGGACGGGGGGCGAACATGGCCGAGCGGAAGTGACGGTCGTGGAATTGAAGTATCGGGACCGGACAATTCGCGCGCCGGCGTGGATTCTGCCTGGCCATGCCGACGGCTGCCTCACAGTGCACCTGGGGTTTGGACGCACGCGGGCCGGCAAGCACGTGGCCAGCTCCCCGCAGGAACCGAACGCTGAAGGCAAGCCGGTCCGCGGCTTCAACGCCTACGCCTTGCGCACCTCGGACGCTCCCTGGGGAGGCCGCGGCGCCACCGTGGAACGCACATCCCAAACCTACTACCTCGCCTGCGTCCAGGGGCGCTGGTACTCTGCCCAGCGTGATCCCATCTCCGGTCTGGAAATGGACCGCAAGCCCGTCCGCTACGGCACCCTGGACGACTACCGCCGCTTCCCCCAGTTTGCCAAAATCCCGCCGATGGCCACAGGCGAATGGGAACTGATCAACGAAAACGTCCCCATGCCCAAGGGGTACTCGCCAACGGGCCATAACGGCCACAGCCACACCGGTCACAGCCACAACGGCCATGACCACGCTCAGCAGGGACATAAGGGTGAGCACAACGGCAAGGCGGGTCACGGCACCGACACCCATCAGCATGATGAAGACAACCACCACGATCCCCGCCTGCGTCCTCTGACGATGTACCACCCGATGGAGACGCTCGCGCCAGACCTACGCCCGGAACAGCGGCGGCGCTGGGCCATGGCGGTGGACCTATCGGCATGCAGCGGCTGCTCGGCCTGCGTCATCGCGTGTGTCAGCGAGAACAACACACCCGTGGTCGGCAAGTACGAGGTGACGCGCGGGCGCCTCATGCACTGGATCAACATTGACCGTTACTACGTGGGACCGGAAGACAAGCCGGAACAGTTGCAGACCTACTTCCAGCCACGCATGTGCGTGCAATGCGAAAATGCCCCCTGCGAGGTGGTCTGCCCGGTGGGAGCGACGGCGCACTCCAGCGACGGCCTCAACGACATGGCCTACAACCGCTGCGTCGGCACCCGCTACTGCTCCAACAACTGCCCGTACAAAGTGCGGCGGTTCAACTTCCTGACCTATTCGGACTGGTCCACGGGTACCCTCAAGCTGGGGCGCAATCCGGAGGTAACCGTCCGCAGCCGCGGCGTGATGGAAAAGTGCACATTCTGCGTGCAGCGGATTCGCTATGCCGAGATCGTGGCGGAGCGCGAAGGGCGGAGCATTCGGGACGGGGAGATCGTGACGGCCTGCCAGGCGGCCTGCCCCTCCGGAGCCATCGTCTTCGGTGATCTCAACGATCCGGACAGCGTAGTGTCCCGCTGGAAGAAGGAACCGACCAACTATGGTTTGCTGGCGGAACTGAATACGCGGCCACGCCTGACCTATTTGGCGGCGCTGCGTAATCCGAATCCCGCCATGCCGAAGGGGGCATGACCGTGGCGACGACTGTGGAACTGGATCACCGCAAGCGCCCGCCGGCCGGCTCTGGGCTGCCGCTGGAACCGGAGATGCACCCGCTGGTGCAGCGGCCCCACACGTTGGTGTCGGTGGGTGAGGCCCTGGGAGATGTGGTGTTCAAGCCCCACCCCCGCGGCTGGTGGCTCGGCTTTCTCGCTGGCTTCGCCTTGCTCCAGATGCTGCTGGTGGCCATCGCCTGGCTCTTCTACATGGGTGTGGGCATCTGGGGCATTAACGTTCCCGTGGCTTGGGGATTCGCCATCGTCAACTTCGTCTGGTGGATCGGCATCGGCCACGCGGGCACCCTCATCTCCGCCATCTTGTTGCTCATGCATCAGAAATGGCGGACCAGCATCAACCGCTTCTCGGAAGCTATGACCATCTTCGCCGTCATGTGCGCGGGGATGTTCCCCCTGCTGCACATGGGCCGGCCGTGGTTCTTCTACTGGCTTTACCCCTTCCCCAACGTCGCCGGTGTCTACCCGCAGTTCCGCAGCCCGCTGACCTGGGACGTGTTCGCAGTCACCACCTATTTCACCGTCTCGCTGGTCTTCTGGTACATTGGGCTGATCCCGGACCTGGCCTCGCTGCGGGACTCGGCGCCCAAGCGCATCCAGCGGATCATTTACGGCATTTTAGCGCTGGGATGGCGCGGCTCGGCCATCCACTGGCGGCGCTACGAGAAGGTGTATCTGCTACTGGCCGGCCTCTCCACGCCGCTGGTCTTGTCCGTGCACACGGTGGTGAGCTTCGACTTCGCCGTCTCCATCGTGCCGCTCTGGCATGCAACCATCTTCCCCCCCTTCTTCGTAGCCGGGGCGATCTTCTCTGGATTTGCCATGGTGGTGGCTTTGGCCATTCCGGTCCGCCGCTGGTACCACCTGGAAGATTTCATCACGGACCACCATCTGGATTTGTGCGGCAAGGTGATGCTGGCGACCGGCATGCTGGTGTGCTACGGCTACTTCAGCGAAGTCTGGATGGCCTGGTACGGCCACTCCCTCTACGAATGGGGCACGACCATCGAGCGGCTCTTCGGCCCTTACGGCTGGTCGTATTGGTGCTTGATCTTCTGCAATTTGGTCGTGCCGCAGATTCTCTGGTCCCGGCGGGCACGTCGCAGCGACTTCTGGCTGATGGTGGTGTCGATCTTCGTCCTTATTGGCATGTGGTTTGAGCGGTACGTGATCGTGATCACGCTCAGTCGCGAATATATTCCGGCGGCCTGGGGCCGTTATGCACCGACGGTGTGGGATTACGCCACGATGCTCGGCTCCCTGGGCCTGTTCCTGACGTTATTTTTCCTATTCGTGCGGTACTTGCCGATGATCTCAATGGCGGAAATGCGGGAACTGCTGCCGAAACGTCAGGGCGGCGGCGGTGGCCACTCGATTATGGAGAACGCTCCGTGAACCCAGCCGAGACTCCCTCTGGAGCGGGTCTGACCCCGGCGAAACTCTACGGCTTGCTGGCCGAGTTTGAAACCAGCGAGCAGATGGTCGAGGCGGCCCGCCGTGCCAAAGAGAAGGGGTACACCTACCTGGACTGCTACAGCCCCTATCCGGTGGGGGAAGCCGCCGATGCCCTGGGCTTCCCCAAATCGGAGATGGGCACCGTGATGTTCCTGGGCGGCCTGACCGGCGCCGTCTCCGGCTTCCTGATGCAATACTGGGCCAATGCCTACGGCTACAGCCTCAACATCGGCAGCCGGCCGTATTTCAGTTGGCCTTCGTTTGTGCCGGTCACCTTCGAGATGATGGTGCTGACCGCGGCCCTGACCGGCCTGTTCGGGCTGATCGCCATCTGCGGCCTGCCCTGCTATTACCATCCGCTGTTCCATAGCGAACGGTTCGCCCGGGCGACACGGGATCGCTTTTTCCTGTGCATCGAGGCTAGCGATCCGCGCTTCGATCCGGTGGCGACCCGCGAATTCCTCCAGAGCCTGCAACCGCTCTCGGTTGAGGAGGTGCCGGAATGACGCCGCTATTGCCGCTCTTAGACCGCTTTGCCGCTCGGCTGCGCCGGCTCCCCCGTTCGGGTCTGCTGCTTTTGGCCGCTTGCGCCTGGGCGAGTCTGTCCAGCGGCTGCCGCCAGAAAATGGCCGACCAGCCCTATTACCGGCCTTACGAACCGAGCGACTTTTTCGCCGATGGCCGCTCCGCCCGGCCCCTGGAGCGCGGCGTCATTCACCGGGCACAGTACCTGGAGACTGACCCCATCGCTACCGGCTTGACGCTGGAAGAATGGCAGCGGGCCTATGCCTTGGCCGCCAATCCGACCGTGGACCTGAAAACGCCCACGCCGATAGAGAATCGGGACCTGGCGGTCGGTGCGCCGCGCTTCGATCCGCGAGACAAAGACAAACCGAAGGTGTACGTGGAGGAGTTTCCTTTCCCGCTGACGGAGGCCGATCTGCGTCGAGGCCAGGAGCGTTACACCATCTACTGCGCGGTGTGCCACGGTCCCCTGGGCAATGGACAGGGGAAAATCTGGGAGCGGGGCTACTTGACGC
The DNA here is from genome assembly GCF_013694095.1 of Thermogemmata fonticola. Classification (NCBI taxonomy): domain Bacteria; kingdom Pseudomonadati; phylum Planctomycetota; class Planctomycetia; order Gemmatales; family Gemmataceae; genus Thermogemmata; species Thermogemmata fonticola. The sequence goes on from NZ_JACEFB010000004.1 coordinate 150,731, forward strand.
CCACCTCCTTCCACACCGAGAAAGTCTCGCCGCAGGAAATCGACGTGCCCAATCCCTCGGACATTCCCCTGGGATATTCCCGCGGCTATGCCCTGTGGGGGATCAAAATCCCTCTGCGGGAAGCTCCGATCGGCTACTATTTTGAGGTGATTACCAAGGGTTATGGGGGCATGCCCAGCTACGCAGCCCAGATAGCACCGGCGGATCGCTGGCGGATCATCGCCTATATCCGCGTGTTGCAATGGAGCCAGCGTCTGCCGGCGGACTGGCTGCCCCCGGATGTGCGCTCCCAACTGGACGCGGGAGGTCAGAAGTGAGTCACGATCCCGCCTTGCACGCAGCGCCGGGTAACAACGGCAACACCGGCAACGGCCCTGGAGAGGCTCCCGAAGCCTTCGCCAGCCTCAAGCGCCTGGCCTTGTCGGCCCTGATCGCCGGAGTGGCCTTGTATCTGGTCACTGGCGTGGCGTACCAAGCCTCTCTCAGCAGCGACAGTCCGGCCCGGCATACGGCCCAGCAGCGCTTCGCCACCGCCTTCCTGACCAGTTACATCTACTGGCTCAGCCTGCCCATCGGAGCGATGACCCTGCTGATGATCTCCTACCTGGTCAAAAGCTCCTGGGGTGTGCTGCTGCGTCGGTTCCTGGAGGCGGCCACGCGCACCTTCCCGCTCTTCGTCGTGCTGTTCATTCCCTGGGCTTACATTGCCAGCACGGACCTGTCCCCCTACTGGTGGACCAAGCCGCACGAAGCCCAGCCGCCCGAAGGCGCCGCGGCTAGCCCCCAGCAACAACTCGCCACCGGCAACCCGGACAAGCGCCAGCTTACGGAAGATGTCGGCAAGGCGATGATCCGCCGGGCGATCGAAAAAGAGCGCGAACTGCGGGAAAAAGGCACCTTCAGCTTCCTTTCTCTGCCAGCGTTCATCGGTACCGCCATCGTTCTGTTCGCGATCTGGGGCACGCTCATTTACCTGCTCAACCGCTGGGGCCAGGAGGCCTCTACCCTTCCGGACAATCCCAATAATCCGGAGGAAGTGCAAGCGGCGCAGGATAAGGTCGATGCCGCCCTGGAGAAGCTCAAGAACATCTCCGGGCCGGGGATCATCATCTACGCCCTGACGATGACCGCAGGGGCGACCCATTGGGTCATGTCCCTGGAGCCAAGCTGGTCCTCCACCATGTTCCCGGTGGTCTTCGGCATCAATCAATTCCTGACCTGCTTCGCCCTCTGCCTGGCGAGTTTCCTCTACTTCTCCCCTTATTCGCCGATCCGCGAGGTGCTCAAACCCAAGTTCCAGCTCGATATGGGTTCGCTCATGCTGGCCATGACCTTGCTGTGGTCCTACACCTCGTTCTCCCAGTTCATGCTGGTGTGGATCGGCAACCTGCCGGAGGAGATTCCCTTTTATCTCAAGCGTTCCGTGCCGCAGTACGGGCTGTGGTGGTGGGTCTCGGTCATTCTGATCTTCTTCCACTTTGCCCTGCCGTTTGTGCTGCTGTTGTTCCGCAAGATCAAGCTGCATCCGGTGCGTCTGCGGCTGATGGCCATCTACCTGTGCGTGATCTGCGCGATCGACGTGACGTGGTGGATTGAACCGGTCCTGCTTCACGAGGGAACCTTCCCCTTCTGGCTGATGGATGTGGGAGCGATCGTCGGCCTGGGCGGTCTGTGGGGCTGGCTGTGGCTCTACTTCCTCCAGCAGCGGTCGCTCGTGGTCCAGGCGCAAACCTTCTGGCTGCCGGAAGCCCACGCCCATGTGGCCGACCAGCCGGAGCATGCCGCCCCAGCCGGACATGGACATGGAGACCAAGCCCATGCCATACCGGAGGGACATTGACACCGGAGGAACATTGACGTTACGGACCCCAAGGGCCAGACACAAGCCCCCACCGGCTAGAGTGGATCCGGCATAGCCGGACGTTGACCCCGAAAGCCGGACGTTCACCCCAAAGGCCATACACCTAGCCGTAGGAGGAAAAATGAGCCGGGGGTGGGAGAATAAAAAGGTTCGCAGAAAGAGAAATCCTCTGGGACACGGAATGCCATCCGCGGTAAGCCGCCGCTTGGAGGAAGGAGTACCGAGGGTTCCAGAGCCAAAGCGGGAACTGTGGGAGAAGGGAAGATCATGACGAGCCGTGAGTCAGAGCGTTCGGGCCACGAGGAGCATGGCGGTCCAGTCCTGGCGCAGCCTGCCCCCGAAGTGATCGCCCGCGGTCACGAGGAGGACGGGTACGATCCAGTCAGTGTTTGGAGCGTTCCGCTTCTGGTGGTGCTGTTTTTCGTGCTGGCGTTCGTGACCACGACGATCCTGTTTTACTACCTGGCGCCCCAGCCGGCGCAGCCGGAGACTCATCCCCTGGCGGCCGAGCGGAACAAGGCCCCGCTCGAGGAGCGCTTGGCCCGGATCACCCGCGGCGGGGAGGTGGACCAACCCCGCTTGGAGCCTCTGCGCATCCGCACGGGCGATGCCCGAGCTATCACCCGGCCCGAAGCCCCGGTCGGCAATTCGCCGGAGATTCACCCCGAAGACTTGCGTCCCTCGCCGACCACCACGCCGGACCTTTACCGCAGCGGCTGGCTGGACCCCAACAAGAGTGTGGCGCGTGTAACCATTGATCAGGCCCTGCGTCTCTCTCTAGAGAGGAATCTTCTGCCGGTGCGCAAGGAAGCGATGGCGCCGTGGCGTTCGACGCAACTGCCCACCGCAGCTAACGCCGGCCGGGGCCAAACGGGGGAGACCTCGGCCTCCGAAGGTCGCCGCTCCGGAGCGCAGGCCCCCTCTGGAAAGCCGCCCGGCAGTGCGCCCCCAGTTACGTCCACGGGCAAGAAGACACCGGAAGACAAGGCACCGGATAAGAAGGCGGCTTCCCCCGGCAGTGAGACGCCCCAGGGTTCCAGCCGCTCGCCGGAGCCGACCCTGCCGCAGGCCCCTGCGCCGCGGCCCAACCAATGACTCCAGCACGGACACCCCACGAGATGAACTCCATGCTCCGCGGTTTCTTCGGCTTACTGATCGTGCTCATGGTGGCAGCCCTTTTTGCCATCGCCCGCGCCCAACCGCGCGTGGAAGCCGGAGTCGATGAACGCATCGGCGTGCAGGTGCCCCTCGATTTGCCCCTGCGAGATGAACAGGATCAGCCGATCACCCTCCGGGAGTGCATGGCGGGCAAGCCGACGATTCTGGTGCCGATGTACTACCGCTGCCCGATGAATTGCAACCTCATTCTGCGCGGCCTGGTGGAGACGCTCCGCGAGATGCCCCAGAACTTCTCGGTGGGCCAGCAATTTCACGTCGTCTGCCTGAGCTTCGACCACCGGGAGCACGGCGACCTGGCCCGCGCCAAAAAAGAGGTCACCCTCCAGGAATACGGCCGGCCCGGCGCGGAAAGCGGCTGGCGCTTCCTCACAGGCAGCCAAGAGTCCATCGCCCAGACCATGGACGCCATCGGCTACCGCTTCGAGTTCGATAAAGCCTACAAGGAATACAACCATCCCAGCGCCATCATCTTGCTGTCCCCGCAGGGGTTAACCACTCGCTACTTTTACGGTTTCAAATACGACGGAGAAATTCCCGTCCAGGGCGACATGATCGAATTGCCGGATGGCACGCGCAAAGTGCCGACGACCACGCTGCGGCTGTCGATCATCGAAGCCGCCGAGGGCAAAGGCGGTTCGGTCCTGGACCGCTTGATTCTGCTCTGCTACCGCTTCGATCACTTGAACAAAGGATATTCGCTCAACGTGCTGCGTGTGGTGCAATTCGGGGGACTGCTGACTCTGGGGCTGCTGATTGTGGGGGTGGGGCTAGCCCTGTGGCGGGAGCGTCGCCAGGCGCCGGCCGCTGCAACCCTCGCCGCGGTGCGCAACCCACCGGCTGTCGGCCCCTCTGTTGGCTCCCCCTGGGCATCCCCCCAGCCTGATTCCAGTGACGGCAAGCCGTCAGGAGGTTCCGCGTGAGCTACCTGCTGCCTTTCATTCCGGAGCGCGCCTCGGTTCTGGCGGACCGCTTTGAAGCCCTCTTCTGGTACATCACCCTGACCACGGCCACGGCTGGCCTTCTGGTCTACGCCTTCATCGTGTACTGCTGCATTAAGTACCGGCGCTCCGTCTCGCCCGGCACCACGCCTCGCATTCTCGGCTCGCATCGGCTGGAGATTGCCTGGACCATCATCCCCACCATCATCTTCTTCACCTTTTACGGCTGGGGAGTAGCGGTGTATAACTACGCCTTCCATCCGCCGGAAGATGCCCTGGAGATTTTCGTCATCGGCAAGCAGTGGATGTGGAAGGCCCAGTATCCGACGGGCCAGCGGGTGATCATCGGCGGCAATCCGGCCAACATGACCGAAGCGGAACGTGCCAGCATCGGCCGGCTCGTTGTGCCCATCAACCGCCCCATCAAGGTCACTCTGACCTCGGAAGATGTGATTCACAACTTCGGCATTCCGGCCTTCCGCAGCAAAATGGACGTTCTGCCTGGACGTTACACCACCTCCTGGTTCCAACCGACGAAACTGGGAGAGTTCCACATCTACTGCGACCAGTACTGCGGCACGTGGCACTCCCTGATGGTGGGGAAAGTAGCCGTGGTCACGCAAGAGGAGTTTGAAGACTTCCTTCTGGGCGCGAAAAATCCCCAGGGGAGCGAGAATGCGGTGGACGGCTCTCTAGCCGCCCAAGGCCGGCAATTGTTCCTGAAGTTGCAGTGCAGCACTTGTCACACGGCCAAGCCGACCGCCCGTGCCCCCGTGCTGGAAGGACTCTACGGCAGCAAAGTCCCCCTCAAAGGCAACCGCACGGAAATCGCCGACGAACAGTACATTATCGAGTCGATCCTCAAGCCACGGGCCAAAGTCGTCGAGGGCTGGGAACCGATCATGCCCTCCTACGAAGGGCAGGTGACGGCTGAGGACCTGGCGGCCCTGGTCCAATATATCCGCAGCCTCAAGCGCGGCACCACGCCGGACCGCACCGAAGACTTCCCGGTCCCCGTGGGCGCTCCCACCGAGCGGCCTGAACCCATCTCCCCAACTAAGGAAAAGAAGTGAGAAGGGAGGACGGCAGGAAAAAAGAATTGAGACAGAAACACCGGAAGACAGGGAACAGACGAGGAGCAACCCCAAGCCCCCCGCTACCTGATCCTGGAGCGGGAGCGGAGAGAGCCGCGGAGGACACGCCTGGGGACCGCGACACAGGAAGGCTGGAGTTGCTGCTACCTTTGTTCAGGCAGTCCGACAAATGCGGTCCGGTCCGGCTGACATGGGGAATACGTGAGGGAACGACGCAGGAACGACTGCGAAATTGAGGAACGATAGCGAAACGAAGGGAACCGCGCCCCTTACCGGGAGCGGCATAGCATAGCGAGGGACTGATCGATGAGCGCTACCACCGTTTGGGCTACTCCCACCACTACTCCGCCTCCGGAACCTCCTCCGGCGGAGCCGAATTATCTCAATCACAACTACAGCATCTGGTCGTGGCTGTTGACCACGGATCACAAGCGGATCGGGATTCTGTACTTGATCTCGATCACGCTCTTTTTCGTGGGAGGGGGAATCGCCGCCGGTGTCGTGCGGCTCAATCTGTTGGCACCCAATGGGGCCATTGTCACGGAGGACGTGTACAACCGGGCGTTCACGGCGCACGGGGTGCTCATGCTTTTCTTCTTCCTGATCCCTGCCGTTCCTGCGGTGTTCGGCAACTTTTTCATCCCGATGATGATCGGGGCGAAGGACCTGGCCTTCCCGAAGCTGAACCTGGCGAGCTGGTACGTGTTCATGATCGGGGCGGCGTGTGCGGCCTGGTCTGTGCTGGTTGGCGGCATCGACACAGGCTGGACGCTCTATCCGCCGTACAGCACGCGAGCCAGTCAGGCTAGCGTCATTCCCGGCGTGCTGGGGGCCTTCATCTCCGGCTTCAGCTCGATCATGACCGGCCTCAACATCATGGTGACGATCCACAAGATGCGAGCGCCCGGACTGACGTGGAACCGCCTGCCGCTGTTCGTTTGGGCGCTGTATGCCACCAGTCTGATCCAACTTTTGGCCACGCCGGTGGTAGCGATCTCCCTGGTCTTGATCATGGTGGAGCGGGCTTGGGGCGTCGGCATCTTCGATCCGAGCATCGGCGGCGACCCGCTGCTGTTCCAGCACCTGTTCTGGTTCTACTCGCATCCGGCGGTGTACATCATGATCCTGCCAGGGATGGGAGTTATCAGCGAGGTGATCACCTGCTTCAGCCGCAAAAACATTTTCGGTTACGCAGCGGTGGCCTGGTCGAGCATGGGGATTGCGGTGGTCGGCTTCCTGCTCTGGGCGCACCACATGTTCGTGGCGGGGATCAGCTTCTACGCGGCCCTGCTCTTCAGCTTCCTCAGCATGCTGGTGGCGGTGCCGTCGGCCATCAAGGTGTTCAACTGGACGGCGACGCTTTACCGCGGCTCCATCACCTTCCAGGCGCCGATGATCTTCTCGCTGGGGTTCATCTTCCTGTTCACCATCGGCGGGCTGACCGGTCTGTACCTGGCCACCTTGGGCACGGACATCCACCTGCACGACACCTACTTCGTGGTGGCCCACTTCCACTTCGTCATGGTGGGAGGGATGGTCATGGCGTACTTCGCTGCCCTGCACTACTGGTGGCCGAAGATGTTCGGGCGCATGTATTCCGACTGGTGGAGCCGCGTCGCCGCCATGATCATCATCGTCGGCTTCTTCCTGACCTTCATTCCGCAGTTCGTCATGGGCTACCACGGCATGCCGCGCCGCTATCCGAACTATCCCGCGGAGCTGCATATTCTCAACGTGATGTCCACAGCGGGCAGCTCCATCCTTGGCCTGGGCTATTTGCTCCCCGCGATCTACCTGACTGTGTCGCTCTTCAACGGTCCCAAGGCGGGAAGCAATCCCTGGAGCGCGACCGGTTTGGAATGGCAGACGCCCAGCCCGCCATCGATCCATAACTTCGAGGAAACCCCGGTGGTGGTCTGCGGACCTTACGAATATGCAATTGGCGTCGATCAAATGGGGCGGCCCTTGCCGGAAGGACCGGGAGAAGGCGGACCGATCGATCCGGCTTCCCACGCCGGCCACCCCTACCCCGCGGGACCAGCCCCCAAGGAAACTGAAGTGGTCGGGTGATCCTCCGAAAGCCCCGCTGCTGGCCGAGGATGACCCCAGACCCTAGCCCAGGGCTGCTGCCGGACCGAAAAAAGCCACACATAGCGTCGGCGGGCAGTCCCTAGGGTTTCTGGAACAACAGAGTTTCTGGGATAATGACCTGAACCCGGTTTCGGAGAACAACAACCTCCCGGTTTTCTGAGATAGCAAGCCCGAATTGTCCCCGATAGCAAGAAGGAGAGCAACGTTGTCGGCCCACACGCATAGCTCAGTGCTCAAGCACCACTTCGATCACCTCGAGCAGCAGCATGCCTCAGAACGACTGGGGATGTGGATGTTTTTGGCCACGGAGATTCTCTTCTTCGGCGGCCTGTTCGGAGCCTATACGGTCTACCGGCTCTACTACCCCACCGAGTTCGAGTTTGCCAGCTCCAAGCTCAACCGGGTGATTGCGACGATCAACACGCTGTTTTTGATCACCAGCAGCATGACCATCACCTTCGGCATCCGGGCGGCGAAGCTGGGGGACCGCGCGGGGTTGATCCGCTATCTGGTGCTGACCCTGCTTTTGGGCGGGGCCTTCATGGTGATGAAGGGGTTCGAGTACAACGCGGACTTTGAGGAGCGTTACGTCCCCGGCACGCTCTTCCGCAGCGAATACAATGCGGCCTTCGAGGCGGTCTTTCCGACCAGCCCGCTGCAACCGCCGCTGAGCAAGGAACAGGCCAAAGCTTACTTCGAGCAGGATGCCCAGAGCGCCCACCCCAAGCATCAGCACTGGGCTGCCGAGCTGGTTCTGCTCAACTACGGCAAGAGCACCAAGGACCCCGACTACATCGATCCGGGCAAGGTCCAGCTCTTCCTGAGCTTTTACTACATCATGACTGGCATCCACGGCATCCACATTCTGGTCGGCCTGGGATGCATTGTGTGGCTGATCATCGAAGCCGCCCGCGGCGCCATCCCGCCCGAAAACTACTCCACCGTAGAAGTCGTCAGCCTCTACTGGCACCTGGTGGACGGCATCTGGCTCTTCCTCATGCCGCTGCTGTACCTGGCCGGAGCCGGATGGGCAGGCCACTAAAACGGAGGGGTTCCCCAAGATCATCGAAGGAAAACTGGTCAAACTCCACAGGCGAGGCGCAGGACTATGGCTCACGAATCGCATCATCTCAAACCAGGAGCGCTGGAATTCGACCGGGAGACCGACAGCCCCAGCTTGCTGCTGGGCGTGTGGCTGGTCATCGTGTTGATGGCCTTGGCTTCGATCGGGCTTTCCAGTCTGGGACTAGGAAAGTATGCCCTGCCGGTGCAGCTCATCATCGCCTGCATACAAGCCGGTCTGGTGGCGTATTACTTCATGCACCTGCGGCAGAGCGACCGCGTCGTGATTCTGACAGCGCTGTCCTCGCTCTTCTGGATGGGCATCCTGTTCGTCCTGGTTCTGGCAGACTATCTGACCCGCACCCGGCATGTGGGGTGGTGACGGCAGCGGGCGGCAGAAGTGGTGCGGGACGTTTATCAGAGCTGGGATCAAGCCGGGGGCAGCGGGCGCACCGGAGAAAGGGCGCCCGTTGTTGTTTCTCCCCGCAGCCGGGAAGAGCGAGCAGCTGAGAGCCTAGCGAACACCCGAAAGCAAACCAACGCTTGAAGTAGGGGGAAAGGGGAACGAGGGTTTCGGGGTCAAGCCGATGATGGAGGTGCCAGCCAGGTCAGGGCAAGCGCGGGGGACGACGAGCGTATCCGCTTGCCCCGGTAGCCGAAATACCGGTGCTGGGCAGCGGCAGTTTCGTCGGTCAGGCCGCCTGACCCCCCTCGCACTGGCGCTGGTGATTCTGCTCTCCGGCTGCCAATCGTCTTCGGAGGAAACCGACTATGCCTTCCCCTCGCGGACGGATGCTTTGGTGCTCCGCCTGCCGTCTCAAGCACCGGATCAGCCGACCCAACCAGGCCAGTGGGAAGCGGAACTGGCAGCTCTGGCGGCTAAGGGAGGCCAGGTACTGTCTCCACTTCAGATTCCGGCGGATCAGCGAGCGGCGATCGATGCAGGCTTGCGGGAGTTGTTCGGCACACCCTCCCGGCCTCATCTGGTGAGCCAACAGGCGGCAGTGCTGGAGCGCCTGGGGTTGAGCGAGGAGCGCCTGCGCCAGGGGGGGCAGTTGTATCGCCGCCATCGCTGCCTGCAATGCCACAACTTGACGGGGGACGGGCGGGGACCTGCCGGGCAATGGGTCATCCCCTACCCGCGAGACTTCCGGCAGGGGGTGTTCAAATTCACAACTAGCGGCAACAGCAAACCCCGGCGGCAAGACCTGCTGCGCACCCTGCGGGAAGGCCTCAAAGGGACGGCCATGCCTTCCTTCGCCCTGCTGGCGGAGGCGGACCGGGACCTGCTGGCGAGTTACGTCACCTACTTGGCGATCCGAGGGCAGGTGGAGTTCGAGGCGCTCGTGGCCGTGGGTCAGGGTTCCGTACCGGAGATCGGACCGTGGCTGGCCCAGCAGGCCGAAGTGGTGCTGCGGCAGTGGCAAGCCGCCGAAGAAGCTCCCCCGGTGCCTTCCCCTCCCGACGACGGCCCGCCCGGCTCCCCCCGCTATCAGGAGGCGGTGCAACGAGGCTTCGCCTTGTTCACCGCCGGAGGTGAAAACTCCTGCCAGAGCTGCCACGGGAACTTTGGCCGCCGCCCGCAGTTGCGTTATGAAGTTTGGGGAACCACGGCACGCCCGGCGAACCTGACGGAGCGCCCGCTCAAGAGCCAGCCACAGGCCGAGGATTTGTACGCCCGCATCCGTTGGGGCATCCCCGCCGTGGGAATGCCGGCGCACCCGGAATACAGCGAGCGGCAGGTGTGGGATTTGGTCCGCCTGGTGCAGTCGCTGCCATTCCCGCGGGAGCTGCCGCCCCCGGTGCGCGCCGCCGTCTACCCAGAAAGTGGAGAGCTGCCATGAACCGCCTGGCATCCTCGCCAAGCGATCCCAGCGATTCCGTCCCAAGCTTGCCTAGCCTCCTGCGCGTCTGGGCCTGGCTGACCGTGGGGGCGACCTGCTGCCTATTGGCCCTGGGGCAACTCGTGACCAGCTTCCAGGCGGGCATGGCAGATCCCATCTGGCCCACCGAGCCGTGGTACCTGCTCCTGATCGACTGGCAAGAACCGAGTCCGGGTTATCTGATCGAGCACAGCCACCGGATCGCTGGCTTTCTAGTCGGCGGGCTGACAGCGGTCTTAGCTTTGGGGCTGTGGTGGACGCAGCCGCAGCGGTTCCTGCGTGGGGTGGGATTGGCGGCCCTGCTGCTGTTGCTGGCGGCCTACGGGCAGTTTCATGGCGCCTTAATGGCCCAACGGCATGTCACTCCGGAAGCGGTGCAGTGGCCGCGCTCAGCCACCGTGGGGTTATTGTTCGCCGGACTGCTGAGCCTTGCTTTGGGTCTGTGGGACGTGGGGCGCAGTCCGAGGGGTGCCGCCGTGCGCCTCTTGGGAATCCTGGCACTGATGGCCGTGATGATCCAGGGACTGCTCGGCGGTTTCCGTGTGCTCTGGGATGCCCTGGCCGGGACCAACCTAGCGGCGATTCACGGCGTGTTCGCCCAATGCGTCCTGGGTCTTCTTGTGAGCGTAGCTTTGCTGGCCGGTGCTGTCCCCGCGCAGCGCCTGCCTTCGGGGAGCCTGGCCTTTTTCCGCCGCAGCGCCGTCCTGCTCGCCGTGCTGGTGTTTGTGCAGATCGCCCTGGGAGCATGGCTGCGGCATCACGTGAACCCTCTGGCCCAGCGGCTGCACGTGCTCACGGCGTTTGCGGTGCTGGGCGGCTGGGTCTGGCTGGGGACACGGCTGCGGGCTGTGCGGGAAGCCTGGAGCGGGGTAAAGTATCTGGTGATCGGCGCGGGTTTGGTGCTGGCGGTTCAGGTGTATCTGGGTGTGGAAGCCTGGCTGGTGCGTTATGGCGCGGGCGTTCCGCCGGAATTGGCGCCCATCACTCTGGCCAGTGCTGCCTGGCGAACCGGCCATGCTTTGGTGGGCAGCCTGCTGTGGGTTTTGAGTTTGGCCCTGGCCCTGCACTGGGTCCGGGGTATGACCACCGTCCCCGCGGGAATCGGAACCCGGCGGGTTAGCCCCGAAGGAATGGCTTCTCCGGAATCTCTGGAATCCCGTTCCTCGCCAGAAGGAGCATCGCGTCCATCGCCGGAGTTGCGCCGGTCTTTGAGCGTGGCCGTCCCGGCAGCAGGGGAAGAAGAATGAGACAACACAGTTGGGCCATCGAAGCTGAGGCGATGGTGATGAGCCTGGGCGGCAGCGCGGGAGCGAGCGTCGCCGGAGTGCGCCGCTGGGCGGACCTGTTGGCACTGACCAAGCCACGGATCACGCTCTTGGCCTTGTTCACGGTGGCAGCGGGATATGTGCTCGGAGCGGGAGCGACGGAGGTGCGCCTGGCCGGACTAGTTCACGTGCTCATGGGCGCGGGATTGGTGGCGGCAGCGGGCGGCGTGTTCAACCAGTTGTGGGAACGGCGCTACGACGGCTCCATGCCGCGCACACGGGACCGCCCCCTGCCGGCAGGCCGGATTTCGCCAGAGTTTGCCGCCGCTTACGGGGCCGCTCTTCTGGGCATTGGTCTGGCCTGGCTCTGGTCCACAACTACCCCCGCCGCTGTGGCAGCCGCGTCGGCCACCTTCGCCCTCTATGTCTTCGTCTACACGCCGCTCAAGCGGAAGACGGTCTGGAACACCGCGGTCGGAGCTGTGCCGGGCGCCCTGCCGCCGGTCATCGGCTGGTGCGCGAGCCGTGGTGCGGAGGGACTGCTCGCGGCTGCCGGCCTCTTCGCCATTCTCTTCCTCTGGCAGATTCCGCACTTCATGGCCATCGCCTGGCGCTATCGACGCGAATATGCCGCCGCCGGCTTCCGCATGCTGCCCAATGACGACGCCCAGGGGAAGAAAACCGCCGCCGTTTCCCTGCTCTGCTGCCTGCTGCTGCTAATCGTCGGCGGGAGCACCGCCTGGTACCTGGGCAGCCGCTTGGCCTGCGCGGGAGCGATTGCTGCGGGGTTGCTCTTCCTCTACCCCGCGCTCCGCTTCGCCCACCAGCGCAACGACGCCACCGCCCGCCAATTGCTCCGCGGCTCGCTCCTGTACGTCCCCCTGGTCTATGGCCTGCTCGTCTTCGATGCCTGTTGGTAGTCCCCCGATGTCTGGAAATGCGCCGATGCCCAGTCGTTCGCCGAAAACGACCACTTCCGCTTGTCTCCCTCTCTCCTCAGCCTGCCCCTTGCGGACATCTCCCGCTGGAGCTGGCGTCAGGGTTCCCGTGCTCCTACCCGTTGTGGGGCAAGTTGTGAACCGCTGCGGGAGAGTGCAAAGGGGCCGCGTACCGATCCTAATCCTGGCCAGCCTGCTGCTGCTCCTCGCGGGATTAGGAGGATGCCGTCCCCTTCCGAGTGGAACCAATCCCCCGGCGGAGACGGAGGACCTGCCGGACCCCCAATGGCCGGTTGGACCCTTCGCCCTCACAGAACGGAGCGGACGCACTGTCACCGATCAGGACCTGCGCGGTCACGTCTGGATTGCTTCGTTCATCTTCACCCGTTGCACTGGTCCCTGCCCGTCTGTGGCTTCCACTGTCGCCCGGCTGCAACACGAACTGCGGGACCTGCCCAACGTCCGCTTCGTCACCTTCACTGTAGATCCGAAACGGGACGACCTGCGCGCCCTCAACGAATATGCCCAAGCCCGCGGGGCCGACCCCCAGCGCTGGCTCTTCCTCACCGGTGAAGAAGAAACCATCCACCGCATCATTCGGGAACAGTTCAAACAAGCCGTGGGACGCAATGAAGGGCCAAACGTGCCTCCGGGCGAGGAGTTTATCCATTCGTCCAAATTGGTGCTGGTCGATGCCCAAGGGCGCATCCGCGGCTGGTGCGACGGCTTACCCCACGAACAATTCCCCGAACGCTTTGAAAGCGATCTGGCCCGCTTCCTCCGCCGCGTCCGCCAATTGGCTGCCGCTCCTGCCCCCTGATCTGGGCCGGCACACAAGGGGCGAGAAGGAAAGATGCGATGGATGGCGGGAAGGATAGCAGCGGGAAGTCTTAGAGGGAACCGAACGGAGGAAGTAGGGGCAGGAAAATCCCTTTCACAGGGTTGAGTCATTCCGCTATGATACAATTCTAAGGTGCGCAGATCTCACAGGTGCGCCGATCGGAGCCACAGCAGGGTGGCGGGCTTCATCCCGCGGGGAGGCGTTATGCCCGGCAGTTTCAAGGTCACTTGCCCCAGTTGCGAGAACCTGGTACTAGTCACCAATCAGAAAAGCGGGGCCAAGGTCGAATGTCCCAAGTGCAAGTATCGCTTCAAGGCGGAGCCGCCCACGGAGGGGGATTCCGCCGAGGGTGAAGAAAAATCTCCGGCGAAATCCAAGGAGAAGAAAGGGGGCAAGGAGGGGGCATCCAAGGGCAAGAAGAAGGCTGCCAGCGCGGGGAGCAACAAGACGAAACTGGTCGCCATCGCCGCGGGAGTCGGCGGAGTGCTGGTGCTGGTGGTCGTCGGCGTGCTCCTCTTCGGCGGTGGCAGCTCGAATTCCTCCGGAACGCCTAAAGGTGGCAGCGGATATGCCGGAATCACCCCGGTCCCACCACCGGGTGGCGGCAACACTGGTCCGGGTGACTCCACGACTCCCAGCGATAATGGCGATCCGAACCAGAAGAAGGACGACCCAACCAAGCCGGTCCGCCCCAAATCCACCGCTCCTTCCAGCGACAAGAATGACCAGGCTGCGACCAATCTGCTGCCGAATGACACCGTAGCCGTTTATCGCTTCGCTCTCGATCGGCTCCGCACCACGGCACCGGTCAGTGCGCTCTTCGATCGTTCCACGAGCCGGTTGTTCCAAGATTCCTTCGGTTTTGAGCCGGAGCGGGTCGCCACTTATTACCACGCCTACGTCGGTGCTCAGCGGCTGCCCTTCGGCATCTTGCGCTTGGCGGAACCAGAAGCAATCCCCACCTTGGCCCAGGGCATCAAGGGCCTGGAGGAACAGGTGGTGATCCAGGGCCGGCCACTCTTCGCAGTGCGGTCCAATCCCTTCATGCTAGCGTCGGCGAATACGCTCTCCTTCCGCTCCCTGTTCGGCCCGCTCTTCGACAAGATGCCGCCCTTGGCCAATCTGCCAGCGAACCGCCGCTGGGGAGTATGCCTGTACGATACCCAACACATTCTGCTCGGCGATCACGAACTGCTGGCCCGCTATTTGAGCGAGTTGACACCCCGCGGCCTGCCGAAGTTCCGCAGCGAAGTGGCCGAAAATCCTATGTACCAAACGATCGACCCCCAGTTGAAGCGACTGCTCAAGGCCCTGGGAGCCGAGGACGCTACCCCGCCTTTGGTGCTCTACGCGGAACAGACTGTCGGTACCGCCTTTAGCCCCCTGGAACTGAAAGGCCCCTATCAGGCGGCGAACGTGTTGCTCGAACCCTTCCAGGACAAAACCCGGTACGTAGGGGTGCGGATTACGACCCTCTCGCCACGGCAATTGTCCGGAGCCGTTCGGATCGTGTTCCGTTCGGATGCCGCCGCGGTGGAAACCTTGCGGGACGTGTACGCTCCCGCCTTGGCTTTAGCCACACCGCTATTGAGCAAGACTCTGGAGAGCCGGGTCGAGTTCCGCAACCTCGCCATGGGGGGAAGCGGACCGGGAGGCACTCCAAACTATCCGTTCCCCAACCCGCCCGGTGGTTTACCCATGCCGCCGGATGGCCTTGTTCCGCCGCCGGGTGCTCCGCCGGGAGTCGGCGCACCAGGAGTGCCGCCAGGAGTCGGCCCGCCGGGAGTACCGCCGGGAGTTGGGGCACCGGGAATACCGCCAGGAGGAACCGGTTCCCCAGATGGCGCCGCACCGGGTGAAGGACCGGGAGTGCCGCCGGGCTACCCTGGCCTGCCGCCGGGCTACCCTGGCCTACCCGGCCAGCCTCCCGCTGCGGGAGGGGACAAAAAGCCGGAGTCCCTCTTGCAACTGTCCATCTCGGATGCGGACATCCTCCTCAGCTTCGACCTGCGTTGGAGCGACGAAATCTACCGGCAACTGATCGCACCGCCGCTGTTTGCCACCCTCAACGCCACCAAGGGGAAGATGGCCGTTTATGCCGCGGAAGTCCCGATGCAAGGACTGAGCGAGGTGGTCCAGCGGCTGGCGGCGCAGCGCAAGGCGTTCCCTGCCGGAACTGTTCTGCCGCGGAGTTCGGAGGCCAGCCGCTATGGTCTGACCCGTCCGCCGCGTTCCCGCGTCAGCTTCTTCTACGAACTGCTGCCGTTGCTCGGCCACAACGAGGTCGCTTCCCAGATCGATCCCCAACTGCCGTGGTATGATGAGAAGAACCTCAGCGCCGCCGAGGTCTGGCTGCCGCAGGTCCTCTGCCCGTGGTATCCCACCAGCGAATGGCGGGCTAGCTCGCCCCTGGTGCCCGACGGCCGCCTGGTCGGAGCCACGCATTTCGTCGCCATCGCCGGAGTCGGACTCGATGCCGCACGCTACGATCCCAAAAACCCCGAATTCGCCCGCAAGGTCGGCATCACTGGCTATGATTGGGGATCGACCATCGAGGAGATCACCGACGGGCTGGATAAGACAATCTACCTGATGCAAACGGCGCCGGGATTGTCCCAGCCGTGGCTTGCCGGAGGAGGAGCCACCGTGCGCGGTCTGAATGAGACCGACCCCCTTGACGGCTTCCGCCACACGTTCGGAACCCCCGACGGCAAACCGGGCACCTTCGCCTTGATGGCTAACGGCGACATCCGCTTCATCCCGGCGGACATCGACAAGAAGGTGCTCCTGGCGATGGCCACCCGCGCCGGCGGCGAACCCCTTCCCGACCTCGACCGCCATGCCCCGCTGATCTATCCCAAACGCACGCGGGAAGCGGCGGTCAGCACCACCCCCCAACCGGCGGGTTCCTCCAGCTCAACTGCCGAAACCGTCCCCTTGCCCAAACCGGAACAGCCCAAAGCGGAGCAACCCTCGCCTCCACCGCCTTCGCGCAACGCTTCGCCAGCCGACGCCGCCCTGCCCGTGGCTCCTGCACCGCGGGCGGTTCAGAACGAGTGACTCACTCTCCGGGAAGTAGTTCCCGAAGTAGTCACGAAAGAGTGACATGTAAGAAGTAGTCACGAAAGAGTGACATGTAAGTGGAAGAAGGCGGGTGTTCACACCGGCGGGCAGGGGTCAGCCTTCCGATCCGCCCCGTTCCAGGGTTTCTTCCAGAACGGCGATGATCTCCTGGACATCGTCGAGGTCGGGATTGATCGCCAGGGCAGTGCGGAAGGCCTGGAGGGCGGCGCGGGGACGGCCCAGTTTGAGCAGGCATTGCCCCATTCCCGCGGCGGCGGCGTAATGATGCGGATTGAGTTGCAAGACCCGCTCGCAATCCTCGACCGCTCGGGCATACTCGCCGTTCTGATAAAACCAGATAGCCCGCTGATTGTAAGCCTCAGCGAAGTGAGGCGCTTCACGGATCAAGGCATCGAGGGATTGGCGGGTCTGCAGAGTCCGGCCCTGGCGCAGGGCTTGGCGAAGCCGCTGATTCTGTTCCGCCGTTCCTCCCCGGAACCACAACTCCCACAGGGCATCCGCGGCCAAGCGGCGCACCAAGGGATCGCGATCCTGCAAAGCGGCGGCCACCGCCGCGTTCGACTCCATCGTGCCGATCAGCCCCAGGGCCAGCACCGCGGCCCGCCGTGTCCGTACATCTTCAAAGGTCAGCAAGCGTTGCAAGGTGCCTTCCGTGTAGCGGGCAAGGATGCCATCGCGGAACTCTCGCATGGCATCCCGCACGCCAGCGGCCCAGAGGTCTTCATCATCTCCCGGCTGCAACTCCGGCAAACGCTCGTACAACGTCAGGAGCACCGAACTGGCCACGGCAGCGTCTCCCCCTGGGCCGGATTCCGCGACTGCCTTATCACTTTAGCACATCTTGGCCCCTGCGGACAACTCCTCCCCTCTTCCCCCCGCAGGCGGCGACATTCGACAGCAGGTAGTGACATTCGGCAGGAGAAACCTATTGGGGCAGAATGCCATCTCCAGGGTGCGGCGGTTCAATCCTCGGCCGCGGGCGGAATGCTTGGCGGAATGGCCGGAGCAGCAGGAGCAGCCGGGGAAGGAGGAAGGGTGCCGTCCGGTTCTGTTCCGCGAGGCGATGACATTGGCGTGGCAGTTGGGGAGGGTGCCGGCGGACGGCGGCTATTTCCCCCACCGGCAGGCACGCTCGAAGGATGAGCTGGGCGGGGCGACTCAGGCGGCCGAGAGGACTCGGCAGGCCGAGGCATCGGCGCTACCGGACAAATGTGCGTCATGTGGGTATCGGGAAGCAGGGGATGGCCCGTCTCCTGCCGCTTGGCCCGCCAGGTCCGTACCTCCGCCGCCACGACCTCCACCGCTACCAGCAACTGCCGATCGATTCCCTGCTTCCAGTCCTCGAAGGTCACTTCCACCGGCACATCAGGTTCCACTCCTTGCTTTTCCATGTTGATCCCTTCGGCGGTGAAGACGCCGATGCGCGGCAGGCGGAAAGTGGAGCCATCGATCAGCCGCATCGAGGTGGTGCCGATGACATGGCCGCCCGTCGCTTGACCCACCAGCTTGCCCAAGCCCATCGTCCGGAAAGCATGGGGGAAGATTTCCGCGTCGGAGTAGGAACGGTTGTTGATCAAGACCACGACGGGGCGCGTCCAGCGGCGCTGATCGCTGCGCAGGACCAAGCCGATGCCGCCATCCCGCTGCCGGAAGAAGGTGTGTTCCTTGCCCGCCAGGTAATTGAGCACGTGATCGTGGGTGAAGCCGCCGCCATTGTAGCGAACGTCGATGATCAGCCCCTCTTTGTCGAAATGGTCGGAATAGAGACTGCGCACGAACACTTCCAGGCCGTTGTCGTCCATGCTGGGAATGTGGATGTAGCCGATGCGGTTCTGGCTGGCTTGAGCCACGCGCTCGGCATTTTTGCGCACCCAGCGTTCGTACATGAGTTGGGCCATGCGGCGGCGATCCACGGGCACCACCTCCACCTTCCGCCGGGTCTTGGGATTGCTGGGGTCCCGGATCACGTCCAAGAGGACTGTTTCATTGGCCTTGTTGTTGAGCAGGCGGGAGAGGTTGACCTGGTCTGTGAGTTCGACCCGGTCGATGGCCAGGAGAATGTCACCCGGTTTGATGTCCAACCCCCGGCGGTCACAAGGGCCGCGGGCCACCACCTCGGCGATCTTCAGGCCCCGCCCGCGGTATTGCTCATCGAAGATGAGGCCGAGTTCCGCCGTCGCTTCCTGGGGCACAGGCAGCTTGCCGCTGATCCCCAGATGGGAGGCATTCAGTTCGCCCAGCATCAGGCTGATGAGGGCATACATGTCTTCGCGCAGGGCCACATGGCTGACCACTGGCTGATACTTGGCCCGGACGGCTTTCCAGTCCACGCCGTGGAATTGCGGATCGTAGAAGGCGTTGGCCAGACCCTGCCAGCACTGGGCGAACATTTCGGCGAACTCGTCTTCCCGGCGGATGGTCATGGCCGCCTCGAAGCGGACCCGCTGCGGTTCGGCAGGGAGAGCACTGGCGGCTCCCAAGGCGGGAGGCAATCCGGCCACGCCGGCGGCGCGGAACCAGCACAGCTCCCCTTGGCCGTTGAGGAAGTAAATCAGGCCGGGGGTACGGCGCGACCAGGTGATCTGCCGGGGGGCTTGATCGCCAGTGGTCAGGCGGATGAGGGTGGTGCCGCTGCTGGTGGCCAGCCAGAGGTCGTCGCCGGTGCCTTTGTGGCGGAAGGCGACGTGCAAGCCGTTGGGCGAAATGGCCGCTGTTTCCGCCGTGATCCCCGCCGCCCGTACCGCTCGCAGGTGGATGTCCTCCCAATCGATCTCGTCGTTTCCACCTGGCGCCCCCGGCTTTTGCAGGCTGAGCACATAAGGGGAAGACTGGCCGCGGCGCTGACTGATGAAAGCGATCCGCTGGCCGGTCCGGCTCCACGTCACATCTCCGTTATAGGTGGCATAGCGGGTGATGTTGCGCGGCCGATCGCTGCCATCGACCGGTACGATGAACAGCTCGCTGGCAAAGTGGCCGTCCATGAGGCTGTAGACCAGCCACTTTCCGTTGGGGGACCAGTCGTAATCCAGCACCGTGGCCCCATCCCCCGCGGCCAAGCGCAGCTCGCTGCCGTCCGGCTTCATCGTCCACAACTTCCCCTGCCGCAAAAAGGCGATCCGATCCCCGCGCGGGCTGAAACTCACTCCCCGCTCCGCTTCCGGCGTTTGCGTCAAGGGGCGGACCCGGAACTTGTGCGCCGCCAGCAACTCCGGGTGTTCCACATCGTCCGGTTCCAGAAGGTAGATGTCCTCGTGGCCGGAACGATCCGAGAGAAACACGAGTTTTTTCCCATCAGGACTGAACGCGGGGCTGTGGTCGTAGGCTGGCGAGTCGGTCAGGCGGGTGGCCTTACCCCCTTCCGGCAGTCGAATGAGGAACAATTCCCCTTGCACTGTGATCACAGCGGCGCGCTCTTCTGGATGCAGGGCGAAACCGCTGATGTCCTTCGTGAACTTGACGTGCCGCTCGGTGTTCGATTTGTCATCGGCGTGGACTTCGATGGCGAGTTTGCGCGGGATGGAACCGGGGCGGGTGCCGACAATCCACAGGTCGACACCGCATTCATACACGATCCACTGGCCATTGCGGCTGATGCGGGCGCGGCGGACCGTGTCCTGCTCGTGCTGGGTCAAACGCCACCAGGCTCCCTCTGCTTGCAATCCTGGTCCCAGGGGCTGGGCCACGATATTGGCGCATCCCCGTGGGCTGCCACGCTCCGTGACGTAGTACAGCGTCCGTCCATCCGGCGACCACATCGGCGAACCATCCGGACCGGCGAACTCGGTGAGCCGCTTCTGGAGGCTTCCATCCGCCGTGGCCAGCCAGATTTCATCGTTGCTCGAACCGCGGTAGCCCCGCCGATACCACACTCCCGGACCACGCACAAAGGCCAGCACCTGTCCATGGGGCGCGTAATGGGCTTCTTTGCCCTCGAACAGCGGCAGCTTTCGGTCCCGTCCCCCTTCGACGCTGATCACATAACACTCGATCTGCGACGGGTAATCCACCTCCCGCAGCGAGGAAAACACGATTCCCCGGCCATCGGGCGTCCAGCCCAGGACCATATCTGGGGCGCTGTCATAGGTCAGCCGCCGCGGACGACCCCCCTGCACCGGTACCACATACACGTCGTAACTGCCATGACGATTGGAACTGAACGCGATCCACCGCCCATCCGGACTGAACACCGGGTTGATGTCGTGGGCCTCATGCATTGTCACCGGACGGGCCACACCCCCAATCGACGGCACCACCCAGATATCCCCCAGATAGCTGAAGGCCACCTGCGTCCCATCCGGGGAAATATCCGGCGTTCGGGCGAAGCGGATCGGCTCCTGACCTGCTGCCAAAGGCGAGCCGCCGCTGAACAGGAACATTACCCACAACCACCACGAACCGCGCACCCTCATGACCAACGCTCCCTTCTTCATTTTCATCTCACTGCAATCTTGCTGCGTGTTCTCCTGCGATCGCACGTTAACGCCCCTCCCGCTCTTCCTAATCTCCATTCTCCGTTTCTTCCGCCGTGCCTTGGATTGCCGGCTCTGCCCGTGCATCTCCGCTCCATCCGCACCTCGCCGGCTTCGGCTCCGCATCCCACTTTGCCCGTGCATCTCCGCTCCATCCGCACCTCGCCGGCTTTAGGGAAGGCGCCATTACCGCCATCCTAGCACTCCCATTTCTGCTTCCCTAGGGAAAATTATGCCCAGAATCCCCATTTTTTCTTTCCGGAATCCTCATGGTTCATCCCTCAGCTTCTCTCTCTCCAGCGGCCACCTCTCGTTCCTGCTGATTCCTCCGGCACTGCCCCTTCGGCGAATCCTTAGGATCCCTTTTTCCGGCCCGCTCTCCGGGCTTTCCTGCACCTCTGTCCCTTCCCGCCTTCGTTTCCCTTCAGCCGCTGGACGTATCTTTATCAAACCTACCCATAATTTTCATGGTTCTGGCGGAGAAGATCAGTAAACTAGTCGTATTCTCCGCCTCCTCTCCCCCGGTTCCGATAGTCCGATGCGGGGGCTGATGGTTAGCACTCCTCAGCCGTCGGGTGTGGCCCAAGGCCATCACCGCCGTGTGAAGGTGTGAGCGTGCTGCACCCTGGGCAGAACGAGGGGGAGGGAACTTGATTCGGGTCATGGACTCCGAGGATGGGCGTATCATCGGTGTGTCATTGGTGTGTCATTGTTATGCCTCCAATTTGGGGGCGGGATTTCGGGGAGGACTCATCTATGAGGATTTGGGGTCGAAGTGGGCGAAGCGCGGGGCAGCGCGGCGGCGGCTTTACGCTGATTGAGCTGCTAGTCGTGATTGCAATCATTGCGATCCTGATCGGCCTGTTGTTACCGGCGGTGCAGAAGGTTCGGGAAGCCGCCGCGCGGATCAAATGCAGCAACAATCTCAAGCAGATCGGTTTGGCGATTCACAATTACGAATCGACCTACGGCGTGTTGCCGCCGGCGATTGTGAACAATCCAGGTTCTACGGACTGGGCACAGTTGCAGGAGTATCAGAAGAATCCGGCGGTGGCGCCGACTTCGGGAGCCGACTTTGCCCGTCACGGTTTTCTGTCGATTCTCTTGCCGTATTTGGAGCAGGCGAACGTCCTGGCGCAAGCGGTTGGGGGGTACAATTTGCGGCGGGACTGGTTTGATCCGGTGAATCAACCGGCGGCGAGCCTGCGCATTCCGGTGTATGAGTGTCCCTCGGTTCCGAGCGATCACTTTGTCACGCCGGTTCCTGCGGGCTGGAGCCGTCCTCCGGCGACGGGGGATTATTGGCCGGTGACGCGGGCCAACAATGTCGCCGCCGTCTGGGCAGCTCTGGGGCTGGTCTATCCAGGGGATGACAATGTGCGCGGCGTGCTGACGCACAACCGTCCGACGCGCATGCTGGCTGTGACCGACGGCCTGAGCAATACGATCATGATCGGTGAATCAGGGGCGCGGCAGGAGGGTTGGGCCGCAGGGCGCCTGTATGCTCCAGCGGGGACTCTCTCCGGCATCCGCGGCGCGTGGGCCGCCGAAAGCAACAACATTGTCTGTGCCGGAACACGGGGACCGATTGTGCCAGGTTCTGCACCGGCGGGCAAGGTGTCCAGCGCCAGCCACGTTCCCGGAGCCATCGCGATCAACGGCTGGAACCAGGGCGAACTCTATGCCTTCCATCCGGGACTGTGCAATGTCACCATGGGGGACGGTTCCGTGCGCGGACTGCGGGATACGATCGGCCTGGCCACGCTGTTCAAACTCGCCGCGCGCGCCGACGGCTACCCCAACGATCCCGATTGATCCGGCACTCACGGGGCCATCTCCGGACCAATGGCCGTCCCCTGAATGGGACTCCTGCCGTGCCCCTGCCGGACCGCCGCCTGGTTCGCCTTTCGTTCTTTCTCGTCGGCCTGGCTCCGCACCTGCACTCCCCAGCGATTCCGACCTGCTGCTTCCCCTTTCGGACTGGTACAATCGACAGGAAGGGCGGAGGGAGCGGAGGGAGAAGGGGCGATGATGCTTGCCAGCGGAGTACGCCATCCCTGGCCATGCCTGTGGTTCGTCGGGTCATTATGGCTGCTCTACGAGGCGGGTCTGTGGCGGCTCAGCGCCCAGGGCCAGGCCGTTAGCCGCTGCGGGGTGGACCTCTGGCTCCGCTGGCTGAGCGAACAGAGTGGCATGCCCGTTCTGTCTCTCGCCCCCGCCCTGGCGCTGGCCATTCTGGCCGGAAGTTGCTTCCTACGCTGGAAGGAACGGCCCGCGTCCACCCCCGCCGTTCTCCTGGCCATGTTGGTCGAAAGCCTCATCGCCGCCCTACTACTCTGGTGGGTCAGCCGGAACTTCGACATGATCTGCCAGCGGGCCGGCATTGCCTTGACGGTCCCCGGTATCTCGTTCGCCCGGCTTCTCACGTTCCTTGGGGCAGGCGTCTATGAAGAGATCGTCTTCCGCTTTGGCCTTTTTGGCGGGACGTTGTTGCTGTTGCGCCTGCTCTTTTTCCCGCGCTTGCTGGCAATACCCCTGGCCGCCATCGCCTCAGCCCTGCTCTTTGCTCTCGCCCATCATGTCGGACCGTGGGGCGAACCCTGGCGGCAGGACTACTTCCTGTTCCGAACCGCCGCCGGCCTGTACTTCACCGCCCTGTATCTGTTCCGCGGTCTGGGAGTGGCGGTGGGCGCCCACGCCGCCTATGACCTGTTGATCGGCCTGAGCCAGCAACCAGCGGCGTAAACCTGCCTGCGCTGGGGAGAGACCGCCTCGGCGGAGCGAAGGCATTCCGCCTGACTTCCCGGAACGAGAAGAGATGATGAGGAACCCTGCCGAGATCAATTCAGCAGGGAAAAAGCTGGTTCAGTCTGACTCCGCGGCGCGAAGCCGTTGAGCAAGGTAGGGTCGTTGGCCCACGAGAACCGGGAGCAAGCTCATTTGCCTGGCTTTTTGTTGCCTTCGGGGTCTTCGGTAGCGCCGCCGCGCCAGAGGGGAGCGATATTGTGCCGGTCCCACTCCTGCCATTTCTGGGCCATTTGGCGGACGCGCTCCGCCTCGTGGGCGGCCAGGTTCTGCTTTTGGCCGGGATCGCGCCCCAGGTGGTACAGTTCCCAGCCGCTGTTGGTCCGCTTGGAAAAATCCCGCCAATCGACGAGCATCCAGTCCCCCTGCCGGATCGCCTTTTGCGGGCCGAAGCGCCAGTAGAGCGCCTCGTGGGGATCGCCCGCTTTCTCCCCGCGCAGGTAAGGCCAGAGGTTCACTCCGTCGGCGTTGGCAGGTACGGGCACACCGGCCAGGTGACAGGCGGTCGGCAGAATGTCCAGAGAGATGATGGGGCGGTCGTACGTTTGGCCCGCCGGGAGAACGCCGGGCCAGACCCAGAAAAACGGCACGCGAATCCCGCCTTCCAGGACCTGCCCCTTATATCCCCGCAGCGGATCGTTGCGGGCGGCATTGTAAGCCAGGTACGGCTTCTGGCCCGAACCGCCGTTGTCGCTCAGAAAGATCACCAGGGTCTTGCGGTCCAATCCGGCTTTGGCCAAATACGCCTGGAGGCGGCCGATGGCATCGTCGAGGTTCAGCAACAGCAGCAGATAGGCCCGGCGCTGGGGGTCCTCAATCGGGCGAGACAAACGCTTTTCCAGGCCGTCGGGTACTTCCAGGGGAGTGTGCACCGCGTTGTAGGACAGGTAGACGAACCAGGGCCGGTTCTTGTGCTGCTCGATAAAACGGATCGCCTCCTCAGTCAAAAGATCGGTTAGGAATCCCTCCGTAGGTTCCACCTGTTCCCCCCGATAGATCATGTTCTCGGACTGGCTGGTGCGGAAGAGCGGCTTGGCCTCTTTCTTGAGGCGGAAGTTATGGGCACCGACGAGGAAGCCGTAGAAAAAGTCAAAGCCGCGGTTCTGCGGATGATAGGGGCGGGCAAAGCCCAGGTGCCATTTGCCAATGCAGGCGGTGGCGTAACCGGCGGAGCGCAGAGAGTCGGCCAGCGTCTTTTCGCTCAGAGGCAACCCCAGTTTTCCTTCCTCGCCGACGTGGGGGTTGAACTCATGGCCGAAGCGCGTCGGATAACGCCCGGTGAGCAGACCCGCACGGGAAGGACTGCAATAGGGGCTGCACACATACCCCTGCGTGCAGCGGAGGCCGGAGCGGGCCAGGCGATCGATGTGCGGCGTCTCTATTTCCCGGCAGCCGTGAACGCTCAAATCGCCATACCCAAGATCATCGACAAAGATCAGCAAGAGGTTGGGTCGCGGAGGAGACTCCTGACCCGCCGCTCCCGGCGCCGACAGTAGCATGCCGACCCCGGCCCAGATTAGGACGCGCCGCATGGCCTCACCCTCCCGCAGGAACACTCATAAGGGGAATGCACATCATCAGGGCAGCACAACCGCCTTATTCAGGAACGGTACCGCTGCTGTCTCCAATCTGGCTCGACCACCGGATGATTGTAACGGAATACAGAAGCAGAGGGGAGCACCCCCTGTAACGGCGTCCGCAAACGGAATCAGCAGCAGGGGGAATACCCAGAGTGCAGAGGGAAAGAAGCCCCTGGAGAGTTTGACACCACGATGACACCATAGCTTTTGGGAACACCAGCAGAATCATTGGAGCGGCAGAAGCAGAATCACCGGAGCGGCAGAAGCATCACGGGTGGGCAGGTACCGTTAGCTCGACGGCGAAGGAGTAGAGATTGACCTGGCCGGCGCGGATGTCGCGGAGCAGGCCAGACTGATCGGGCCGAGTCAAAGCGAGCGGGAAAGGCGCAGCATGAGGGGCATAGCGCCAATGGGGAGGCGGAGCCAAGGCCACGCGGTAGTAGCCGGGAGCGATCGGGCGCTGCGGTGTTTCGACGATGGCGTACGACCCATCCGCGGCGATGTCCGCCGTCAAGGGCGGTCCTTGACCGCCGCGCTCCGGGTCGGGAGCGAAGACGATCACCCCTCCGGATAAGGGTTGGCCTTGAAACGTCACCACGCCGCGGATGCTAGTGGCTTCCATCTCCCCGCTGTCGGTCCTGCCCCCGCAACCGCTACAGGCCAATACCAGCGCCAACACGGCATACGGACTCCATCTCCCCCTGTCGGAGTGAGCCGTAAGTTCCGAGCCTCCTGTCCCGGCTCGCCGCGGTTTGGCCGTCATTCTCCGCATATTCCGTTTATCGGCCGCCGATCGGATCAGGTTTGAGAAGAAAAGAGATATTATGAAGAAATGATGTATTTTTAGTGAAAATATACACATATGTAGAATTTGTGTTTTATTCGAGAAAAGTTAAGTAGTGCACTAGTCATAACGCTACGCAGCTACTTTCATAGGGGATGTAGTTCTTTCGCGCCTAAGGTTGTTTTTTCACTCATGGTGAAGGGAATTTGAAAGTCCCGGAACCACGACATGATCTTCCTCAGGAGGACCCAGGCATGCCACACCGTCGCCAGGCTTTCACCCTCATCGAGCTGTTGGTGGTGATCGCCATCATAGCGATTCTGATTGGCCTTTTACTGCCGGCGGTGCAGAAGGTGCGGGAAGCCGCCGCCCGGATGAGCTGCCAGAATAACCTCAAGCAGATCGGCTTGGCTTTGCACAATTACGCCTCGGCTTACGACAGCCAACTGCCACCGACGCGCGTCAACGTGCCAAGCAATAAGTTCCGGTCTTGGACGCCGATTGTGGTGTCCTACGTGGAGCAGGACAATGTGGCTCGCCAGTGGGACATGAATACACGTTGGGATCAAGGCTCCAATCTGGTATTGGCCCAAGTTAAGATGAAGGTCTTTATGTGTCCGTCGGCTCCCGAAGATCGGCCGGCGCCGGTCCAACCGCCCTTGGGACCGTGCGACTACCTGGTCTTCCACCGGATTCGCCCGCGGTTTTACGCCGCCAATAACCTGCCCGTTCCTCCCGCTGAGCTGGACGGTGCCATGCATATCACCAGGCCCACCCGCCTGACGGACATCACAGACGGCACCTCACAAACAATCTTGATTACGGAAGACGCCGGGCAGCCGGCCTCGTATATCCTGGGCCGGGCCACCGGAAACGTCCTGCCGGAAGGGCGCGGTTGGGCGGACCCGGATGGAACATCGGGCAGTTTGGATGGCTCCCATCCGGCCACAGGTGCGATCAACAGTAGCAGCATTACGGGGACAGCGGGTGCCACCTGTATTATGAACTGCAACAACTTCAGCGAACCGTATAGCTTCCACCCCGGCGGGATCAACGTGTGCATGGCAGACGGCTCGGTCCGCTTCATCTCCAGCTCAGTCTCCGCGGCTACTTACGCCGCTCTGTCCACCCGCAGCTACGGCGACATCCCCGGTAACGACTGGTAAGCCTTCTGAGCACACCCTCGCTCTCGTTCCTGGGGGCGGCTCGCCGTGATCCCCCAAAGGATACATGGCGCCGCCTCCGATGAGCCGGACAGCACACCCGCTGTAGAGTGCGCCCTCTATCATCCGCAAACCTCATTCCGGGAGTCAGGACAATGCTTCGCCACCTGTGGCTACTCGTCGGCCTGACGGCACTGGCCGCCTCCTCAGTTCAGGCTGACATCCAACTGCTCGGCGTGGGGACGGTTCCCGGAACCGCCGCGGATCGCTCCGGATTAGAGGGGCAAGCGTCGGATGGCACGCCGTTGAACCGCCTAGGAGGGCAGGGGTCGGCGATTGCCTACACCGGCAAGGGTTCGGAGTATTGGCTGCTCTCCGACCGCGGACCGAAAGATGGCCAAGTCGATTTCCCCTGCCGTCTGCATCGGATGGAAATCCGGGTAAGACCGGGGGAACGCGAACCGGTCCAACTGCGCTTGCTGGAGACCGTGCTTCTATCCGACGAACAGGGCCGCCGCCTCACCGGGGCACTGGAAGCGGTGGAAGCAGACGACCCGCGGAAGAACCGGCGCTATGATCCCGAAGGGTTGCGAATCGGCGCAGATGGCACGATTTACATCGCCGAGGAATATGGGCCGCTCGTGGATGCGTTTCAGCCCCAGGGCCGGCGCGTGCGTTCCCTGCCGGTGCCGGACGCCTTCCGCCCTCTGCACCTCAGCCGTCGACCCGCGGAGGAGCTTCCCCCGAAAAACAGCCGTGGCCGTCAACCCAACCGCGGGTGGGAAGGATTAGCCATCTCCCCCGACGGCCAAAAACTCTTCGCCATAACTCAGGGACCGCTGATTCAGGACGGCGCTTTGGATGCTAACGGCAAGCGCGTGGGCCGCTTCTGCCGCATCCTGGAAATCTCCCTCCGCGACGGCAGCACCCGGCAGTACGCCTATCCCCTGGAGGACCCCCAATATGGGGTGAGCGAAATCCTCGCCCTCAATGATCGGGAGTTCCTCGTTCTGGAACGGGATGGCAAAGCGGGAGCGAAAGCTCAAAGCAAAAAGATTTTCCGCATCGATCTGCGCGAAGCCAGTGACATTTCCGCCGTGGAACGCTTGCCGAGCCAGGAATTGCCCCCGCCGCTGCGAGCGGTTTCCAAGCAACTTTTTCTCGACCTCCTCGACCCGCGCTGGGGGATTGCCGGGGCCGACTGCCCGGAAAAATTCGAGGGACTGGCCTTCGGTCCGGACCTACCCGATGGCCGCCGCCTGCTGCTGGTCACCGTGGATAACGACTTCCTGCCTGATCAACCTTGGCGCGTGTATGCCTTCGCCATCGACCGGGCCGACCTGCCCACTTACCAGCCGCAGCACTTCTCCCCTTCCTCATCGGACAAAAAGTGACGCTGGATAAGACCGGATCAACCCCCAGGATCGGATCGTAACCGCGGTCCAGGAAGTGACACTGCTCTGACCTCAATCCTTGGAGCTGTTCAAGGCCGCGGAGGACGAGACGGCCCAAGAGTTCCCGCCGCCTGATTATCGCATTTTCCCTCGGCGAAAAAATAATCATCCAGCTTCCGGCTTCGATCCCGCCAAGCGAATCCTTATGATGATACTGATTCTCAAGCGGTGTAGCGGCCCCCTATTACCAGGGGCGGGTACCGCCAGGCTGCTGTTGGGAACCTCAGGAAGGGAAAGCCTTAGAACTCCAGGAAGGGAAAACCTTGGAGCCACAAACCGACAGGCAGGCGGGGTAGGCCTGACTCAGTTGCTGGAAAGGATCGCATCATGACAGCGGGATGGAGCAGGCGAGAATGGCTGACTGTGATCGGCAGCTTGGGAGTGGGGAACGTGGCCTTCCAGCGGGCGTTGGCGGCCACCGCCGCGCAGATGCCCAGCGAGGGGATCACCCCGGAGATGGTGAAGAATGCGGAGTGGATCGCCGGGATTTCGCTCAGTGACAGCCAGCGGCGGGCTGTGGCCAATCGCCTGACGGCCAGTCTGCGGCAACTGCGGCAACTGCGGGACACGGCGGTGGGATACGAGGTGCCGCCGGCGCTCGTGTTCACTCCGGTGCCGGGACAAGCCCACGGGACAGGGGAACGAGGCCAGGTCCAGCCTTCGCCGCTCAGCGAGCCGGTCCGGCGGCCCAAGAGCGACACGGAACTGGCCTATCTGCCCGTCTATCAACTGGCGGAGTTGTTGCGCACGCGGCAGGTTTCCTCCGTCGAACTGACCCGCTTGTACCTGGATCGCCTGCGCCGGTACGATCCCGCCCTGCTGTGCGTGGTGACGCTGATGGAAGACTTGGCTTTGCGCCAGGCAGAGCAAGCGGACAAGGAGATCGCCGCGGGGCGCTATCGAGGGCCATTGCACGGCATTCCCTGGGTCGCCAAGGACTTGATCGCCTATCCGGGATACCGGACCACATGGGGGGCGGAGCCGTTCCGCGAGCAGCGGCTGGAGCAGAAAGCCACAGTGGCGGTCCGCTTGGAGGAAGCCGGCGCGGTGCTGCTAGCCAAGACCAGCCTGGGAGCTTTGGCCCAAGGGGATCAGTGGTTCGGCGGGCAGACGCGCAATCCGTGGAATCCGAAGCAAGGGAGCAGCGGTTCGTCCGCCGGAACAGCAGCAGCGGTAGCGGCGGGACTAGCCGCTTTCGGTCTGGGCAGCGAAACCCTCGGCAGCATCATCTCCCCCAGTGCCCGCTGCGGGGTGACCGGCCTGCGTCCCACCTTTGGCCGCGTCAGCCGCTTTGGGTGCATGCCGCTAGCCTGGTCGCTGGACAAGATCGGCCCGATGGCTCGCTGTGCCGAAGATTGCGCCCTGATTCTCGCAGCCATCCACGGCGCTGACCCCCAGGACCCCACCACGGTCACGCGGCCGTTCCACTGGCCGGGGAAAAAACCCTTGCGCGAGCTGCGCGTCGGTTACTTCGAGGAAAAGGGACTGGCCACGGCGGAAACCGACCTGAAAGTGCTCCGCTCGCTGGGAGTGCGCCTGGTGCCGATCCGCTTGCCCTGGCGCCTGGCCAGTGCGCTGGTCGGGATCATTCTGGAAGCGGAAGCGGCCGCTGCCTTCGATGATCTGACGCGCTCCGGCGTGCAGACTGGCATCGGCAATTGGGCCATCACCTTCCGCCGAGCACGCTTCCACACCGCCGTGGATTACCTCCGCGCTCAGCGCCTCCGCACCCTCCTCCTGCGGCAGATGCAGGAAGTGTTTGAAACCATCGACCTCTATGTCGGCGGCAACGATCTGGCCATCGCCAATCTCACCGGCCATCCCACCATCTGTTTGCCCAACGGCTTCACGTCGGCCGGCACGCCCACCGCTATCACCTTCACGGGGCCGCTCTTTGGCGAAACCGATCTTCTCGCCCTCGCCAGGGCCTATCAAGAGGCCACCGGCCACCATCGCCGCCGCCCTCCGGAGGAGAAATGGCTTCCTATCGAGAAGGAAAAAACCCCACCGGAAAAGGAAAAGCCCCCGCTGGAGAAAGAAAAAACGCCGCTGGAGAAAAAGTAAAACTTCGGCGGATACAAACGGCCCGACCGGTATCGAGCCAGTCTGAGCGTTTTCCTCCCCCCGGCCGACAAACAAAGAGGGCGCCGCGTTACGACAGCGGTTTGTCAGCGGCGGATGAGGATGCCGGGGGTTTGGGGCAGCGGAGCGCCGAGCTTGGCCAGGGTGCGGCGAACGGCGGGGGCCAAGGCGGGGTTATCGCTGAGGCGGCGGAGCTTGTCTACCGCGGCTTGGGCAGCCGGTCCGAGCCGGGCGAGGGCTTCAATGGCAGCCGTTTGCACGGCGGGGTCGGGGTCATCCAGAAGTTTTGTCATGGCAGGAACGGCGGCGTGGGCCACCGGTCCCAAGTGGCCGATCGCTTGGACTGCGGCAGCCCGTACCTCAGGATTGGGTTCGGCCAGCAGGCGCTGGAGGTCCGGCAGCTCGGCGGAGGTGGGCGAGAGCACCAGCAAGGCGTCCACCGCGGCACTGCGGAGATCGGGCCGTGGGGAACTCAATGCCGTCCGCAGGAGTTGGCGTGCCCGTCCGGTCTGCTTGTTGGCATTGGCCCGCACCACCTGGGCTAGCAGAGCGAGGGCATCGGGAGGCGTCCGCTCGGCCAAGGCTTGTAACGCGCTGGCGGCCTTTTGGGCTTGGGACCCCGCCGCGATCAGAGCCAGCAGGGCGGCCCGGCGCGGGGGCAAGCGGTTATCCGTCTGGGCCATCGTAGCCAGGCGCTGGATCGCCTCAGCCGGCAGCGAGGGAATCTGTCCCAGAGCGCGAGCGGCAGCCACCCGCACATCAGTGTCTTTCTGCTGCGTCAGTTGGAGAAGAGACTGGACCACGCGCGGGTCTGTTCCTCCTGCCTGGGGCAAACCGGCGATGATCCGCAGGCGGCGGGCCACGGGGAGATTGTCATCGGCGACGGCTTGCAAAAGCACCTCCAGCGCCGGTTGGGCCTGCCCCGCCATTGCGAGGAGGGCATCGATCCAGGCATCGCGCAAGGCTTCATCCATCTCCCGCTGCCAGGCTTGAGCCACGGCGCTGGCCGTGGGACCGGCGAGCGGACCCAACTGTTGCAACACCGCGGCCACTTGCTGGCGGATCAACACCTCCCTATCCGCAGTGAGCTGACCCAGTTGGGGCAGATAGCGCTGCGCTTGTTCCGGCGGCAGGGTGGCGATCAGCCCCACGGCGCCATAGCGGGCATAGGGATTGTCACTCTCCAAGCGGGCCAGCGCCTGGGGGAGCAGTTCTTTAGCTCCCTCGCCCAGCCGGGGCAAAGCGGCGAGAGCGGACAAAGCCACGGCATTGGGGGCATCCATAGCAGCTTGAAGCAGTTGGCGGGCGTCCTCCTGGGCGACACCCAGACGGATCAAGGTGCAAGCCGCTTCGATGGCCACGTCGGCGAACGGGTCCTGCAATGCTTTTTTCAGGGGTTCTTTCGCCGCCTCGGCAGCCGCAGGGCCGATTTCCCCCAAGGTATTCGCCGCCAGATAGCGCACCAGGGGATGGCCGTGTTGCATCAATTCGACTGTTGCCTCGACCGCGGGTGCACCGATGGCTGCCAGAGCCTGCCAGTAGGCCAGATCAGCTCCCAGGCGGAAGATCGTCGGCTGGGCGGGGTCCAGCATCGGGGGATAACTCTGGCGGATGGCCGCAAGCAATTCGGGGATGGCCGGAGCGGCCTCAGACTTCAGATTCACCAGCAGGCGGGCCGCCGCCGTTCGCACCTCTTCGTCGGTGGAGCGCAGGGCTTGCCGGAGTGTCTCCACGCTCTCGGCCGGCACAGGCGGAACCAGGGCGGCCAGCTCTGCGGCCAAGCGGGCCACTTCCCCATCCGGGTGAACCAGGAGCCGGACATACTTACGGGGGTTCCCCACGCCGACCTGCCGCAGGGCATCCAGGGCCGCCCGGCGTACTTCGGCTTGCCCATCCTGGCAGGCATCCAGCAGATCGTCCGCCGCCGCCTGCGCCAAAGGTCCCAGCAACCCCAGCGTGTAGGCGCTGTGTTCACGTACCGCCGCCTGGGGATCCCGCAGTCCGGCCCGCAACACGGCCACTCCCTGCTGCCGCAACGCTGCCTCCCCTGCCTCGCCCAACGCTAGCAGAGTCCGCGCCGCTGCTTCCCGCGTGCTGCCGATCCGTCCGCTTTGCGCCTTGCCCACACCGGCTGTGCTCGGATCACTCAGCAAGCTGACGAGCCGCGCGATCGTGTCCCCTTGGGCGCCTTGCTGGGCCAGATAGGCGATGGCATCGCGCCGCGCTTGCTCACTGGGACTACCCAAGGCTTTCCAATGCCGCTCGGCCAGCGTATCCCGCTGATCCGAGACTTGGCCCTCTTCCGATGCTCCGTTCCCCGCGGGTCCAGCGGCACCGCCGGGATCGGTTCGTTTGCTACAACCCCCGCTGCTCAGACCCATTAGCACCGCCAGCATTCCCGCCAGTGCCCATCTTCCTCCCCCACGCGTCCGAGCCATCATGATGTCGCCTCCGCAATCGGAACCAAGAGCCGCTCAGTTGGTCCAGCCGAACCCGCCCTCGTAGGCCGCTCTGCTAGCAAAGTTAACACACTCTGGGATGCGAACCGTCAGGCTCGCCCCTTCCCCGTCCCCGGCCTCCTGCTCGTCTGGTCCCGTTCAGTTCGATCCCGCTCAGTCGGGTCCTGTTCCCTCTTGAAACCGACCCTGTCCTGGGATGAGGGCGGGAAGCAGCGCATGGGAGACTCGCCTAGTGGGAACGATGGGCGGATTTCTTGCGGGCGGGTGAAGCCGAGAGCCAGGCTTGCTTGCGCCGCTGCAACTCTTCTAGAACCTCTGGCAACGAGCGGGTATTGAAGACCTGGCGGCGTTCCAGCCAGCCGCGGCGAGCCACCATCACGCCGTAGCGGACGTATTCCAGCTCTGGGAGGGCGTGGGCGTCCGGGTTGATCACCAGCGGCACGCCCAGAGCGCGGGCTTGCTTGACATGGAGCCAATCCAGGTCCAGGCGCTGGGG
This sequence comes from Thermogemmata fonticola, assembly GCF_013694095.1. Lineage (NCBI taxonomy): Bacteria > Pseudomonadati > Planctomycetota > Planctomycetia > Gemmatales > Gemmataceae > Thermogemmata > Thermogemmata fonticola. Next base: position 184,259 of record NZ_JACEFB010000004.1, read on the forward strand.
CTGAGCGTTGATTTCGATCATTTTGCCATACTGGGCCGCGGTGCGAAGGACCGCCTCCAGATCGATCTTGTAGCCGTCGCGTTTGAGCAGCAGCCGCCCGGTGGGATGGCCGAGCATGGTTACCGCCGGATGGGCCAGGGCTTTGCAGACGCGCGCCGTCATCGCTTCGCGGGACATCTGGAAATGTGTGTGGACACTAGCCACGACATAGTCGAACCCGGCCAGCAGCTCGTCCGGATAATCCAGGCTGCCATCGTCGAGAATGTCTACCTCCGTACCTTTGAGCAGGCGTACTTTGTGGAGGCGAGCGTTGAGGCGGTCGATCTGCTGCCATTGGTCTCGGACCGCTTGCGGGGACAACCCCCCGGCCACCGTCAGCGATTGCGAATGATCGGCGATGCCCAGGTATTCCAGTCCCAGGCGTTCGGCGGCAAGGGCCATCTCCTCCAGGGTCGCTCGGCCGTCACTGGCAGTGGTGTGGCAGTGGAATACGCCCCGCAGGTCGCTCTCTTCCACCAAAACCGGCAATTCTCCCCGCTCGGCCGCCTCGATCTCCCCCGTGTCCTCACGCAACTCCGGCGGAATGTAGGCCAAACCCAAAGCGGCATAAATCTCTTCTTCCGTCTTCGCCAGGATCGGCTGGGACTCCGTGCCCATCATGTACTCGTTCAACGTCCAGCCGCGAGACAAGGCCCGCTGGCGCAGCCGGATATTGTGCTCCTTACTGCCCGTGAAATACAGCAACGCGTAGGGATACTGGGAGGGAGTCACGATGCGCAGGTCCGCCTGTAAGGTGATCTTTTCTCCCTGGATGTGCTGAACCAACACCACGCTGGAGCGGGTAGGACCCTGAGCCAGTACCTGTTGAACTTGCGGCAGCCGCACAAAGCGGTCCATCACCGGCTGCGGAGCTTCACTGCACACCAGAATGTCCAGATCATGGACTGTTTCCCGGCGGCGGCGGACGCTCCCGCAGACGGCGATCTGCTGCACGTGCCCCCCGCGGCGCAGTTGCTCCATCAGTTCCTCCGCCAGCGGCAATGCCTGATCCAAGCGCACCCGCTGCCCCTGCCTCTGGAGGAACTCGATCCCTTCCAGGATTTTCGCCTGCGTCTTGTCTCCGAACCCCTTGAGACGTGCCACCTCCCCCCGTTCGCAGGCCGCCTTCAATTCGCCAATGTCCCGGACGTGCAACTGCTCGTAGAGGGCCTTCACCTTCTTCGGGCCGAGGCCGGGAATGCGCAGCATCTGGACCATCCCCGCCGGGACCGAAGCACGTAACTCGTCCAGAAACGACAGGCGGCCTGTGGTCACCAGGGTGGCGATCTTCTCCTGGAGCGCCTCGCCAATGCCTCGAACCTCCGCCAACTTGCCGGAAGCGACCAACTCGTGCAGATCACCCTCCAGTTGCTGGATCATCCGGGCTGCCTGGTGATAGGCGTTGCAGCGGAAAGGGTTCTCCCCCTTCAGCTCCAGCAGCGTCCCGATCTCATCCAGTGCCGCCGCCACTTCCTCTTTGGTCATCGGTCTGATCCGCCTCCTTTTCTCGACCGCCGTCCACTTCATCAGGGTTTCGGCTGCCCCCTGTTTTGATCCTAGCAAATGACCCACCGGCCTGGGAATCTTTCCGCAACCGTTGGGAACCGGTGGAGATCGGTAGTTACCATCCTTTCGCCACGGTTCAAGCAAACGGAGCCGGAAGCCGACCCCTTCCCAGGCGAAGCCTTTGGACCAGCGTCGGAGCGCGGGCATCGGAGGCAAGCTACAGCGAGGAGGGACCAGGCCGGGTCAGGCCAAGTTGTTTGGACAGTTCCAAGGCAGGGTTTTCACTCCTGCCTGAAAAAAGTGTACTAGACTGTAAGCAAGGTGAGGAACCGCTGAGGCGAGGATGATGCAGGCGCCAAGCCCCCCGTGGCACCTCAGGCGACGAGGGAATAGCCCCGGCGGTTCGAGGCGAGGGAATCCATCCAGCGGTTCAAGCAGGCGGGTCCTGCGCTCCATCGGATGCCTTGGGAGGGAAGCCAGGAGATGTCGCTCTTTTCTCTGATCGATGCGAACCGAGGGAACGTTCCGCTCCCAGACTATGTGGAACGGGTGTATGGGGAAGCGGAATTGCGGGTGTGCAGTGAAGTGCTGGCTCTGGCGTTTGACCGGGATGGCGCCCTCTGGTCGGTGGAAGAGCAAGGGATATTGCGGCGATGGTCGGCCCAGGGGCGGCTGCAAGGGCGGTATTATTTGAGCGATCTGATGACCGTGTGGAGTTTCAGTGCGCAGGCTCAGTATGTAGCGGGGGGCAGCGACGAAGTCCTGATTTGGGATGTCCGCAGCGGGGAATGTGTGGGGCGCTGGAGTGGCGGGGAGTGGATCACGGCGCTGGCCTGGAGTACCAGCGGCGCATGGCTAGCCAGTGGTCATGAAGATGGCAGCGTTCGTGTCTGGGATGTCCGCCGGGGACAGTTACTCCGAGTCTTGGCCGGCCGTGGACAGCCGTGCGCCGCCGTCGCTCCCTCGCCGGATGGCGCACTGCTCGCTGCCGCGGGAGAAGATCGCCACATCTACGTCTGGGACCTGACCACCGGCGAGCTGCGCGCCCAATGGCAGGGCCACCCCGACCGGATCGCCGCCTTGACCTGGAGTCCTGATGGCCGCTGGCTCATCTCCGCCGGCTGGGATAGCTCCGCCCGGGTCTGGCAGGTGGGGCAGGCGGACCCGCTGATGCTCCTGAACAGCCACGCGGAGCAAGTCGTCGCCCTGGCCTACAGCCCGGATGGCCGGTACCTGGCCTGTGCCGATTCCGATTTTGCCATCCACCTCTGGACGGACCCGGTGCAGGCCCAATTGGCGGGGATTCTGCGCGGGCACGCCGACGAGGTGCGCTGCCTGGCGTTTTCCACCGATGGGCAACGATTGGCCAGTGCCAGCGCCGACGGCGTCATCTTAATTTGGGATGTCGAACGACGCACGGTGGTCGCCGGCGGCTCCCGTGGGCACCGTCACCGCCTGGCCTGGCTCTCTGGCGAACGCCTCCGCCTGGCCTCCGTCTTTGCGGGCCGGGCACGCCTCTGGGATGCCGAGACCGGCGCCCCGGCGGAACCTTGCCCCAGTCTCAACGCGTCCAGTGTGGCGGCTAGTCCGGAGGGACGGTATCTAGCCTTCGGCGGCACCGATCACTTCACCCACCTTTACGATCTGAGCCGCCCAGACGCACCGCCGGTGCTGCTGGAAGCGACCAAACCCCCGATCGGCCAGCTCGCCTTCGCCCCCGATGGCCGACGCCTGGCCCACACCAGCCCCGCCGATGGCCTCGTCTGGATTTGGAACACCGCCAGCGCTCAGCCGGAACTCATCCTCATCGAGGCCGCCGACGGGTGCACGCTGGAAGGCCTTTGCTTTCACCCCGATGGTCAAAGGCTTGCCGCCGGCGGACTGGATTATCTCGCCACCGGCCAACGCAACGGAGCGGTCGTCGTCTGGCATCTGCCTACACGGGAACAACAGTATGTCCTGGACACCGGTGTCACCGCACTGGCAGCGGACCCGCAGGGGCGGTGGTGGATCGGCGCGGGCCTGGACGGCCAGGTGTATCTGTGGGACGCCGCCAGCGGTCAAGAAGCCCTGGTTCTGCCCGGCCCTTCCGGACGCCTGCTGGATGTCGCCTGCTCCCCCTGCGGGCGCTACATCGCCGCCTGCGGAGAGGATCAGACGGTCCGCATCTGGACCCCCTACGACGGCCAAACACGCATCATCCGCGAGATGGAAATGACCGTGGAAAGCGTGGTCTTCTCCCCGGACAGCCGCCGCCTGTTCCTCGGCTTGGCCAACGGTATGGCCTGCGCCGTCCGCCTGGCCGCCTTCCTGGAGGAGTGACCTCTGCGAGTAACAGCTTGCTGGAAACCGCAACCGGTTTTCCAGTCCAATCGCCCCAGAAAAAATCAAACCCGTCGCCCAAACAACATCTACCTGGATTGACACCTGGAGGAGGCAACGCCATGAAGCGATTCCTCGGCTTGCTGCTCGCCCTGACCGGTTTAGGCGGTGCCTTATGGGGCGGCGCTCATGTCCTCACCACCGGGGCCACCACTCCCCTGCATCTGACCCCCGATTGGTCCCTGCCCGCGATGGGAGTCGGACTGATCGGAGTTGCCCTGCTCACCTTGGGCTTTGTCTGGCTCCGCGAGTGACACCGGAGTGGCAGCCCTCCTCTCCTTCCTTCCCCCTCTCTTTGTGCGCTTTGCCGGCTGACCCGCATGGGGCCTTTCCCCCCTCCGGGGCGGCACAGGAGGGGAATCTGCACTGATCCTTCTGCCCTTCGCTTCTCGGAGGAACACCCGGCTGGATCCTTTCAGCGAGGACCGCCCTGAGCGGCGGCACGAGGTCCTCCGCTGCCTTGCACATTGAGGATTGACAAATTTTTCATTTAGTTTAGGCTAAATAGCCAGGAAAGGTCTTCCGTAACAAAGTCCGGGAGGAAAAGGCCATGAGGCGAAGGAATGAAGCCGGTATGTCTCTGGTGGAACTGCTGGTGGCGATCGCCGTGATGGGGCTGCTGATTAGCCTGCTGCTACCGGCGGTGCAACAGGTGCGTCAAGCGGCGGCCCGCTTGCAAAGCCAAAACCATCTGCGTCAGCTCGGTCTGGCCTGCATGGGTACCAAGACGCGGAAGGGATGTTCCCGCCGGGGTATCAGTCCGGGCGCTGGGGCGGTCCGGCGGTGGCGGTCGATACCGCCCCGGGTTGGGGTTGGGCCGCTTTCCTCTTGCCGTATCTGGAACAGGAAGCCCTTCACCGGCAGATTCGCTGGGACTTGCCCTGCTGGGACCCAAGCCAGCTCCCCGCCGTGAGCCGAACCATTCCCGTCTTCCTCTGTCCCGCTGCGCCCAACGCCGATCCCACGATGACGGTCCGCGATGCTTCTGGGGCCGCCCTGGCGGTGTTCGGGCGCTGTCACTATGTGGCCAACAACGGCCAGCCGGAATCCTGGGCTTATCCCTTAGCCGATCTGGGCCAACTGCCAGGAATCGGCCCCTTCTACCGCAATTCGCGCACGCGGATCGCCACCGTCCAGGATGGCCTGAGCAACACGGTCTTCCTCGGCGAACACACGACCATCAGCGACAAGACCTGGGTCGGCGTCGTCCCCGGTGCGGCAGTCTGCCCGCTGGACCCGCAGCGCTACCCCTTCACCGCCTGCGACAGAGCAGCGACCCTCGTGCTATGCCACAGCGGCCCGGCGGAAACGGAACCGGGCGTCATCCATCCCCCCAGTTTCCCCACCTGCCATGTGTGCCAGATGTACGCCCCCTGGCCGGGAGGCAATGTCCTGCTCGGCGATGGCAGCGTGCGCTTCATTCCAACCTCGATCCACCTCGACACCTGGGCCGCTTTGTGCAGCATGCGCGCCGGCGACCTGCCGGGGGATTTCTGACCCGAAGAGGCTTCCGAACCCAAGGACTTTTGAACCTGGAAACCCCAGCTCTCCGAACATCCCGTGAGCGCAGGGACAAGCTGATACGGATATCGACGTGTCATTCCCAGAAGGAGGCAAGCGGCGATGGCAAAGCGAAGCGAAGCGGAGCGGCCCCGCCCCTGGCTTTGGGTGCTGCTCGGTGTGCTGGCAGTGGCCGCAGCGGTGGTCTGGTGGCCGGGATGCCGCAAGTATCCCCAGGTAACCAGCCCTGAAGCCCTGAGTCTGGCCCGGCGGCTGTACACCGCTTGCAACACCCGCCACGAAGGCCGCCTGACCGCTGTCGAAGCGGAGGTGGACCGCCTGGCCCAGCAGGGCATCCTCACGCCGCGGGAAGAGGAAGCCTTCCGCTTTATCGTGGGGCTGGCCCGCGCCGGCCAGTGGGAGCGCGCCGAGCGGGAAAGCTTCCGCCTCGCCGAGGATCAACTCCGGCCCGGGGCGCGCCGCTAAGCTTATGGCCGTTGCAGGTGGAATGGTGGGCACTGAGCGTTTCTGCGACGCGCCGCCCCGCCAGTAACACCCGAACAGCTAACGGCCTGAACAGCGAGGTGGCCGCAGCGAGGCGGGCACTACTTATGGACACGCCCCTGTCAGAGATGTCATCCGCCGTGCGCGACCACCGCATGGACCCTGGCCGTAGGACCAGCACAAACCTCCTTCGGTCCCCCTCCTCCGCCGCGTGCTGGATTAATCGATGCTCTGATAGGAACATCCCACGATGCCTGTCGAATCAGCGGATGATCTGACAACGCGGCCAGGCTTTTTGCAGTTCCTGGACACCCGCAGCCGTGACTTGGGTGTTGCTCAGGTCCAGCCATCGCAGGTTTTGGAGTTGGGTCAATTCCTTCAGGCCCACGTCGGTCCATTTCTTCAGGTCCGCGTCCGTGATTGCGGTGCCGCTCAGGTCTAGGCCGAAGGGCATGCGGGGATCGGGGAGCTTTTCTCTCGCGCCATCCTCTGGCCAAATCCTGAACCGAAACCGCGGCAGGTCCCCCGCTTTCGCCTCACGCTCTTCCACGAACTGAATGAATCGATCTTCCGTGACGCGAAGCCAGCCCACTTGGGCACCCGCCGCACGCCATTACTTGACCACCTCCTCCGGCATGCGACGGAGTTTGTCTTTCTCCGCTGATTCACTGGATTGACCCAGATTTGGCCCCCCGCTTAGCAGCCACACAGCGGCCAGAGCGAACGCAATAGTGCTGCCAACCCGCCGCTTCATGGCTCGCCCCCAACTAAGATTTGCACGAGGAGAGGGAATTGACCCCTTCAGTGTAACCCTCCGTCATCATCCCTAACCAGCGAAAAAACGATCCTGGCGATCGCGGCGACTGTGACGGTCTGGTATCAGGGCGTCGGGGTGTCATGGCACAAGGGATGTCAGGACGAAGTGGAGGGAACCCATCCTACGGCCAGAGCGGCGGGGGGATTAGGCCGAGCTGGACTCAGCCGGTGGCGGCTCTGGGGTGCGGCGCGGCGGCTGCAAGGCTTGCACCTGCTTCCAGATTGGGCCGTACACCTCCTTGTCGAAGGGCGGGCAGCCCGTGGGAAACTGGCCCAAGGGATGCTGCTTGGCCCGCATCAGAGCAGTGCAGTAGCTGAAGGTGCGGCAGATGCGCTTGCGGTCGAGCCGGCCATGCTCGCGGAGCTGGCGGACCCAATCGGGTTGAGCCAGGGACAGCCGCCCTAATCCCACGCAGGTGACGCGCGCATCGCGGATGTTGGCTGCCCCCGCATAAGGGAAAAACTCCTGCAAGTAGCTGTAGCCCGTGCCGACCACGACCAGGTCGGGAAACGCCTGCTGCACCGCCGCGGTGAGACGGAAATGGCGATCGACTCCCACCAGCGGATGCTCCGGCGCCGGGTAGCCATCCGGCGGAGGATACTCAAACGGACGCCCGATATGCGGCTGGGCATACGGATTGCCCATGCTGATGTTCACCAGCACCACGCCGAGCGCCCGCATCTGGCCGATCCACTCGATCGGTTCCCGCAGATCGGGCTGGAAGGGGTCGTCCAGATTCATGCCCCAGCCGTTAGCCAACGGCGTGGTGAAGGGCACAGGCTGGCCATTGGCTTGATAGGGGATGCCGTCATAAACGTTGATGCGGGTGGCGAGCAAGACGTGGGAAGGCAGAACGGCCCGGACCGCTTCGAGGACCAGGCGGATCAGGCGCGTGCGGTTTTCTAAGGAGCCGCCGAAGCGCCCCGGACGATTGCGTGCGCCGAGCAACTCGCTGAAGAGATAGCGGTGGCATTGTTTGATGTCCAAAAAGTCGAAGCCCGCCTGAACGGCAAGGCGCGCGGCGGCCACATACGCATCCACCAGCCGGAGCAGGTCGTCATCACTTAAGAGCGGTGTCTCCGCGGTGACACCGTATCGCCCGACCAAGAGCGGGTCGTGGGTAGCCAGCAGAGGGCGGGGATAGCTGTAGCGGCCGGAGTGGGTCAGTTGCAGGCCGATGAGCAGATCGTTGTCGTTTTCCCCGGCCTGGCGGTGGGCCTGCCGGCAGGTGTCCACCAGGCGGGCGAAGTCCCCCACCGTCTGCTCGTTGAGCCACAATTGCCGAGGGGTGGCCCGGCTCTCCTGGACCACCGCGCACGCCTCGCCCCAGATGAGTTTGGCTCCGCCAGCCCCGAAACGCTGGTAGCGGCGAAAGGTCAGTTCACCGGGCCGGCCGTCCAGCTCCCCGTCGCAGCCTTCCATCGGGTGGATGCACCAGCGGTTGCCCAGCCGCCGCCCGGCGATCTCCAGCGGCTGCCACAGCGGCGCGAGGTCCTCGGAGAAGCGCAGGTCGATCCCCAAGCGGGCATTTTCCGCCTCGATGTCCGCTATCGTCTTGTAGTGGAAGAAGGTTGCCATAGGTGCCAACTCACGCGCGGGACTGCCGGGAGGGTGCGAACCCAGTTGGAGACACACTAGAAGCCTGTCCTTCCCGGAACAAGGCGGCGAAGAGGAGCAGGATGGCCAGATACGCCAGCAACGGCCAGCGCCAGACGGCTTCCCAGTCGGTCCACAGCTCGTGCCGGTGGGCCGCGACGATCATCCCCGCCAGCAGGTTGCCCGCCAGGATAGCCGGGCCATGAGCCAGAAAGGTCACCAGGGCTTGGGCGCCGGCTCGCAAGTGCGGCGGAGCTTGCCGATCCACATAATGCATTCCCACCAGTGTGTAAAAGGCATAGCTCCAGCCATGCATGGGCAAGGCGATGGCGACAATCCCGGCCCGCCAGCCGCTGTAAAGCAAGGCATTGCGCAGGAGCCACCCCGCCAGACCCAGCAGCATCACCCGCTTCAAGCCCAGCCGGTGCAACAGCCACGGTGTCACGGCCATGCAACCCATCTCGCACCACTGGGCCAGGGTCATGATTAGCTCCGGCGTCCACCGCCCCCACCTCCCCAGGTCCGCCTGCACTCCCAGGTCCGCCAGATAGCGGGAAGTGAAGACGGTGTAGAACTGATTCATCGCCCCGCCGACAAACAGCACCACCGCAAAGACCACCAGGGACCGCTGCGTGAACAATTGCACGGCAGGCAAACCGAGCACCTCGCGGATCGGCCGGCCATAACCCTTGGGAGGGGTATGGGGCAGACCCGGAGCGAGCAGGGCTAGCATCCCGGAAGCCACCGCCGCCACTCCCAACGGCTGCACCGACACCGGTTCCAAGAGCCAGCCCACTACGAAACCGGACACAATCCAGCCCAACGTCCCTGTCAAGCGCACATACCAGAAGGTCCCGGCGCGATCTTCCAGATTGCGGAAGCTGATGACGTTGGTCAGCGTTAGGGTGATCTGGCAACCGATGGCGTAACCAAGCAGACTGACAAACAGCAGGGTCAGAGTCGCCTCTGGTCCCGTGAGCGGAGAGATGCAGGCCCAAGCGGCCAGGGTCATGAGCACCGCCATGCCCGCGTGCGTGACGGCCAAGACACGTTCCACGGCGAACCAGCGATCCGCCAGCGGACCGACCAGGAGCGGCGCGGCCAAGGCCCCAAAGGCAAAGGTGCTGTAAACCAGGGCGACCTGGAACGGGTCAAATCCCAGCCCTCCCTCCGCCGTCGGGGCTTGCAAATAGCGCGTCAACGGAACGACCCACGCCCCCAGGCCGAAGTATTGTAAAAACATCATCCCCGCCAATTGCCAGGGAACGATCCAGCGGCGCCGGCCTGTACTCCCCGTTTCACCACTTCCCTGCCCTCCCGCATCCACCGGAGTTGCTCCTTTCCCTGATGGCCCCCGCCTGCTCCGCTTCCCCGCTTCCACCCCAGGGATTCCAACCGGGAACATTCCCCTGCCAGGGCGGGCGAGTGTTTCCTGTCCTGGGCCGCGAAGCCGCCTGAATCACGTTATACAAACCCCGTCGCTGCGGTAGGGGAGACCCCGCGGACGCCTCGTCACCGAGCAGGGCAGATTGCTACAACAATTATTCCGGTTGATGGCGGGCTAGCCTCGGCCTGGCTGCGGGGGCGCGACCGGCTCCCCAGGAAGCCGAAATTGCGACCGACTTGAGGGGAGAAGGCTCGTGCCGCAGGGCAGTGACAGAGCCTGGTCCGGACCGGGCATCGACTTGGACAGTGATCTGCGAGGGAGTGACCCACCATGGCAGCAGACCCGTGGTTTCAGGATTTGTTTGCCGAACGGATCGGGGGGGCCAACTACGGCAAGGGGACGGAGATCTACAAATTCGAGAAGATCAAGCGAGCCAAGCGGAAGGTGCTAGCCGAGCATCCAGAGCGGCCGCTGCTGGATTTTGGCATCGGCGAGAATGACGACATGGCGGACCCGCGCATCCGCGAAGCGCTGGCCCGCGAAGCCAACAAGCTGGAAAACCGCGGCTACGCCGACAACGGCATCATGGCCTATCGCGAAGCAGCGGCGGAGTTCATGGAGCGGCAATTCGGCGTCCGCCTTGATCCGATGACAGAAATCTGCCACTGCATCGGTTCCAAACCGGCGTATGCCCTGCTGCCCGCTTGCTTCATCAACCCCGGCGATGTCACCCTCATGACGGTCCCCGGCTATCCCGTGGCGGGAACCTGGACCCGTTACTTCGGCGGGGAAGTCTACCGCCTACCGCTGTACGAGAAGAACGGCTTTTACCCTGAGCTGGACAGCATCCCTGGCGACATCCTTCGCCGGGCCAAATTGCTTGTCCTCAATTACCCCAACAGCCCGACGGGCGCGGTGGCCAGCCGGGAGTTCTACCAGCGGGTCATCGATTTCGCCCACCGGCACCGCATCGTGGTCATCCAGGACGCCGCCCACATCCTGCTCACCTACAAAGGGGAACCCTTGAGCTTTCTCCAGGTGGACGGGGCCAAGGAGGTGGGCGTCGAAGTCCATTCCATGTCTAAGGGGTTCGACATGATCGGCTGGCGCCTGGGCTTCGTCGCGGGCCATCCCCGGATTGTGCAAGCCTACGCCGACGTCAAGGACAACACCGACAGCGGCCAATTCATGGCCATCCAGCATGCCGCCGCCCTGGCTTTGCGCACTCCTGATATTCCCCAGCGGATTCGTGCCAAGTATCGCCGCCGCCTGGAAAAACTGGTGGCCGCTTTGCAACAGGTCGGCTTCCGCTGCCAAATGCCCGGAGGCACTTACTTCCTCTACACCCCCGCTCCGATCGCCGCGGGAGAGCGCCGGTTCGCCACCGCCGAAGAGGCCGCCCACTTCCTCATCCAGGAACAAAGCATCTGCACCGTTCCGTGGGATGATGCCGGGGCGTATCTCCGCTTCTCCGTCACCTATTTCGCACCCGATGAAACGGCGGAGGATGCCCTGATGGCCGAAACAGTACGGCGGCTTTCCACCCTCCGCCTGCAATTCGCCTGAGCTGCGCTCCATTCGTCGGAGCTGCTCGCGCAGTTCCCAAGGCTTCGAGCCGCTCCGGCGGAGCTTTGGGGCATCCGAGCTTCAACGGTCCTCCCTGTCGAGTTCGCGCGGCGCGGCGAGTCGGCCTGGCGGCGCTCGGCGAGGGCATCCGGAGGGGCTACGGCAAGCAGCCCGGCAAAGGCCGTTGCTTTGAGAGAAAACCCGGTGCTTATCCGTGCGGCAGACGGCGAGGGCGGCGGCATTTCGGGGGACCGAGGACTTCCTGCAAAATCACCGCCAGCGCCAGCCCCTGTCCCGTCGAGAGCAGAGTTGTCAGGTTTTTGGCCAACGGGGTTTTCGGAACGGGGCGGGCACGGGGTGCGAAACGGGTGACTTGGGTGGCAGGAGCGCCGGTCTCGCCGCTGGGAGGCGTGGCCGCGGTCGCGGTGTAGGGCACAGCAACCGGAGGAGGGGGAGGAGGAGGCGGAGGCGGCGGAGTGGAACGCGCTCCAAACTGGTCCGGCATCATCAGCTCAGCCCCGCCGGGCGCACGCGACGGCAGCGGCGGGGGAGGGGGAGGAGGCGGCGGAGGGGGCGGCGGCGGAGGGGGCGGAGACGCCAGAGGTTCCGCCACTCGGCGTGGGCGCGACGGTTTCTTCACCGGAACAACCACAGGTGCCGGCGGCGGTGTGGAGGGCTTGCGGGCATTTTCCTTTTTGCCGCGTAACCGATCCAACTCCGCCAGGAAGCGCTCCATCTCCTTTTGGCCGGAGGCGCCTCCTTCCTCTTCCCCAAGAACGGGGCGGGCGGGACGGGGACGCCCCATCTGCTGCTGGTGCTGCTGTTCCTGGAAATTGCTGAGCACCTTGGCGATCATCCCCACCACCGAGGATAGGACGATGATCCCCACAATGATCCAGATGAGCGGTCCCCCCATGATCACTCCTCAGTTTATGGTGACAATGGCGCGTCCTGGCGGAGCCGAAGCAGCCGGGGCGAGCGGCAGAGGCTTTCGAGCGGTCCCCCCTCACGGGAGCGGGCGGGACAGCACGACGCCCCGGTTCAACTGGCACGTCCCGGAGTGGCTTCACTGCCGCCGCCGGTCATGGCCGCGATGTTATTGCGCATCGCCGTGTCGGATTGCAGATTGCGTAGGGCATAATAATCCATGACGCCGAGGTGGCCGCGGAGGAAGGCTTCGGCAATCGCCTTGGGGATCAACGCCTCGGCTTCGACCACTTTGGCGCGGTTTTCTTCGACCAGGGCGCGCATTTCCTGTTCGCGAGCCACCGCCGCCGCCCGCCGCTTCTCCGCTTCCGCCTGGGCCACGCGCAGGTCCGCCGCTGCCTGGTCTGCTTGCAGCTTCGCCCCGATGTTCTCCCCCACCTCGATGTGGGCGATGTCAATCGACACGATCTCGAAGGCCGTCTGGGCATCTAGGGCATTGTGCAGCACGGTCTGGGAAATCATGCCGGGATTGGCCAGCACCTGGCGGTGATCATCGGCGGAACCAATGGCCTTGACGATGCCTTCCCCGACACGGGCAATGATTGTTTCCTCGGTGGCGCCGCCCACCAGGCGCTCCAGCTTGGTGCGGACCGTCACGCGAGCCTTGGCCAAAAGCTGAATGCCGTTTTTGCACACGGCATCCAGGAACTGCTTTCCCTTGGACGGGTCCGGGCAGTCGATGACTTTGGGGTTGACGCTAGTACGGACCGCTTCGAGGATGTCGCGGCCTGCCAGATCGATGGCCGCCGCCGTCTTCCAGGGCAGCTCCAGCCCGGCCTTGTGCGCCGCGATGACCGCCGTGGCCGTCTTCGGCACATTCCCGCGGGCCAAATAGTGAGACTCCAAATCCTGCGTCGTGACTTTGACCCCGGCTTGCACCAGAGCGATCTTCTGCCGCACGATCATCGCATAGTCCACGTTCCGCAGCTTCATCCCGATCAGGGTTCCCATGCCAATGTCGGCCTTGGTGAGCAGCGCTTGAATCCACAAGCGGATGAAGCTGAAGAACACGAACAGGAACACCAGGATGATCAGGACGGCCACGAAGGCCAGGACAATGAGGATCATGTTCCCCTGGCTGATCCCCTCACTGCCTGCTTTCTGTTGGGCGAACATGAGGAAGGAATGGAGTGTGTTCATCGTCGGCTTCCCTTATATCGGATCGAGAGTTCTCTCCCTGAGAGCTTCGGAGCACAGCGCAAGGAAGATGTTTCAGTGGCTTATATGCAGTTGTTCGTGATCTCGTGATATTCCTTTTAGCGAAGATCGGGGTATTGGTCGAGACTCTCCCTGTTCGGCGCAGGTCGGTTTCCAAGCCGAGGTTCGGGGTCCCAAGGCGGCTCCTCTGCCTATTAGCGCAGGTCGAGGTCCAGGTCGAGGTCGTCGCCGCTGCGCCGGGCCGGAGGCGGGGAAACCAGAGGGTCCGCCGCACTGCTAGAGCTAGGAGAGGCACTCGGTGCCGCACCCGGCGGGGCCGCGGGGGAGGCGCCGCCTTGGGGTTGGATTTCTTCGAGCGCTTCCGGCGGCACTTCCAGTTTGCGGACAATGACCCGCCCCGGCTTGACATCGATGCAGCGGACCCAGACGCCGGCCTCCAGCATTTCGCCTTCGGTGAGGGCATCCACCCGCTTGTTGCCAAAATCCACGATCCCGGAAGGACGCATCGGTGAGACAGTCTTGCCCACCCGGTTCTTCAGGGCCTCCAATTCGAGCACAGCGGGGATCGTGCTGGGGGCCGTCGCCGTATCGGGAGGCACCATGCCGATCGCCATGCGCCGCCAGGCCGCCACGATAAAGTAGAAAGCGGTCGGCAATCCGAGCGACAGGGCCGTGATGGCAATGACTGCCTCCAGGGTCGTCCCTTGCGAAAGGATAATCCCCACTCCGCCTGCGAAGGCCAGCAGGGAAATGACCACCAGAATCCCGCCGCTGGGCAGGAAAATCTCCGCCACCAGCAGCACTAGCCCAACCGCGAAGAGCACCAGGGAAAGCGTCAAGTAGTCCATGACTGTCTATTGTCATACTGGCATCGGGGAGCAGGGGCGAGTCAACTACCCCACCCGGCCCGTCCGCCTTCCGTCACCGGTTCCGAGTCCCGTTAGACTTCCTTTACCACAATCCGAGTCCCTTCTACCTGGATCACTTGGACGCGCGTGCCGGCGGGGATGAAGCTGCCATCGGAGACCACATCGACGAATTTGTCGCCGAAGCGGACCACGCCGGCGGGCCGCAAGGGTGTGTGACTGGTCCCAATAGCGCCGAGCAGTTCGGCTGCCTCTTCCGCACCGGGCAGAAACTCCACGGCCCGTTCTCCCCGTTCCGCCGGGGCCTCCAAGATCAACCGGTTGGCATACGGCACCTTCGGGAGAAACCGCGCGATCAGGAACGCGGACAACAGCGCTCCCAACATGGCCAGCAGGTACATCAGGATCCGCCAGCCGAGTTGGCCCCACTCCGCCCCGCTCTCCGGCAAACGGTCGAAAGTGACCAACGCCAGCCCGGCGAGCATGGATAGAATACCAAATAATCCAGGGGCACCAAAACCCGGCAGCACAAAAATCTCGATGCCCACCAGCACCAGACCTAACAGGAATAGCAGCAGCGCCAGGACAAAGGTCTGGCCGCTGAAGCGCGACTGGGACCAGAACACCAGAATGAAGCACAGAGCCGCCACGATGCCGGGGACGGTCAGCCCGGGGACCTTGAGTTCCAGGATCAAACCGGTAAAGCCGATGACGACCAGCAAGACCGTCACGACCGGTTTGCGTAAGAACTCAGCGAAGCGGTCGAGCCAGCCGGGGTCCGCCGGCCGCAGCTCGCGGAAGCCGAAGAGGGTGGCCACCTCGCTGACCTGCTTTCCTGTCACGGTGTAACGGGCCACGCCAATGTCCTTTGCCAAGGCGGCATCGAGCACCAACCATTCCCCCGGATGCTTAATGACCTTGTCCAGTTGCCATTCGTTCTGTTGGGCTTCCAGGTCGGCACGGGTCATGAGGCGGCGCTGCCGGGCATCGTCTTTGCGCACGGCCCGCACAATTTCCACCTGACGATCCAGCATCCCGTCGATGAGCACTTCGGGATACCCTTGCAGCCGGGCCAACTCGCGCAAGCTGAGGCGATGCGCCTCGATGTCTTTCGGCGGAGCCGACTCCACATAGCGGCTGAAATCGCCCAGGGTGGCACTGGGCAGCGGTTCGCCGCCGCCTTCTGGCGGCTTAGGCAGCGTCATGACAATCTGGGTACACCCCAACGCCACAACCGTCCCGGCGGCCGGGGCGGATTCAGGAATGAAGGCGATGATCTGCAAGGGTTGGTCGCCGCTCTGAGCGGCGCGGAGGTCTTCGGCTAGGCCGCGGGCCGCCACCAGATCGTTGCCGCCGCAGTGCAACTCCAGGATGAGCACATTCCCGCCCCGGCTGCGGACATTGCGGAGCACGCGCTGCACCGATTCCCGCATCGCCCCGTCGACGTTTCCCCGCAGCACGTAGGTGAAAACTTCCGGCGTCCGCCCGCCCAAAGGATCATCCCGTACCACCGCCGCCGGCAAGCCGTACATCTCCGCCACTTCCGCCCGGCTCTCCACGAGCGCCCCTCGCCGCAAACCCACGTCCCGCGCTACCTCCGCTGTGTACAAACCCACCGTGTTATCCGCCACGCCTCTCACCGGCTCCAAGCCCACGTAGAGCTTCTCCACGTTCGGATCGCGGGCATCCACATACGCCTTCTGATTCGGGTCCTTGCGGGCGGAGGCCTTACGCAGTTGCACCTGGGGATCGTACATCTTCTTGATCAGAGCGAAGCGCTGCTCCCCAAAGCGAGGATCGCCGCGCAGGAAGTACCCCTCGTACTCGGTGCGGGGCGGTTCGATCCCTGGTCCTGTGATTTCCCCCAGCGCTCCGTTGCGGCCCATGACGATCTCGTCGCAGGCCAGCACGGGCATGACTGTATGGCCGCTCACCTTATTGTGCACATAGGCCACCGTGGTGGCCCGACCCCGCAAACTGCGGATCAGATTCGTCAGGTCGCTACAGACGCCGGGCCGAGCGGTCCACGCCGGCTTTCCATCGGGATTGAAGTCAAAAACGATCACCCCCAGACTGCGGCCTCCATGCTCCCGCGCTTCGATCTGCTTCTGAATCCGTTCGACGGCCTCGCTGGTGATCGGACTGGGCACCGTGATGAAGAGTCCTTCCGACACTTCCGGTTGGGCCGCCGGCCCGCTCGCCGCTGCCAGCAGCAGGGCCAAGCTGGTCCACAACTCCACGGCCGGCCGCCGGAACCTGCTACCTCCTGTCACTGCCGCGCCCCTCCCCATCATGGTCTGCATTCCTCACTGCCTGGAAACCAAACTTACGTGTCTTCATGGTCGAGAAAATCACTTCTCACCATCTCACCATCGGGAAAACGCACAACCGGGAAAACCGCGCAATCCGCCGACGCCGTCGCTCTTCTGATTTTTTTCCTACTCGCTCTTCAGTCCCAATGACGATTCAAAGTCCTGAATCCCTTCTGGCTCCGCTAGCCGCGCCTTTTCTGTTGCCCCTGCGGACGGAGTCGAAGAGGCCGGTCCCCCCGCGCAGGGGGTTCGCCTTCGGGTAGCAAGTTTCGGAGCATCCCATCGCTTCCCGCCCTGGTCTGGGGAAGACAGCACCCTCCCCTTAGACCGGACCCCTCAAACCAGAATCCCCCCGCATGCCAATTATAACGCTTTCGCGTGCTCAAGCCAAAGGCTTAACAGAAGGCAACGCCAGAAGGAAGGTTGGGACGGCAGAAGCTAGCGGATTGCGTGCAGCCTCGCGCCCTGTCCCCTGGGTCCCTGCTCCACGGTGTCCTGGAACCCGCCCTGTGCCCCCGCCCGTTCCCAGTTTCCGAAATGGAACCGATGCTTCTCAGACGCTCACCTCCACCTCTCCTCCATGAGCGTCGATAGGCGTGCCGCTCCCCCATACCGACCGTCAGGGCGCCGCTTCGTCTCGATATGAGGAACCGAACTCTCGCATCGAACCGAACTCTCGCACCGAGAGGAACCGAACTCTTGCGCCCTTCCGCCGAGGTCTCTGGCGCTGTCTCTTGTCCAACTCCCGCTCGTCATCTAACATGTCTTACACCTGTGCGGCGGGGTAGCTCAGGGGTTAGAGCAGTCGCTTCATAAGCGACGTGTCGTGGGTTCGATTCCCACCCCCGCTACTGGGATTTGTGCAGCTTGTTGCAGGCCGATCAAAGCAGTGGCCAGCCGCAACTCCCAACCTGGAATACAAGCTCGCCCTCGTCCCGCGTCCAGTTCCGCACAAAATGCTTCCGTTTAACTCCTCGATGACATAAAATAAAGTCTCGCAACCTACGGCGGGTTGTGGGTGACCCTTCTCCTTTCCACCGTTCCATCTCTGGAGACCTGGTCATGACACGGATTTCGTCGAAGCCGGCCCCTGCCGCGCTGGGCATTCTGTTGGTTGGTCTGACCGCAAGCGTGGCTTTAGTTCCCTCAGGCGATTCGTTGGCTCAACCGCCCGGTTCCCTCCGAACGAGCGGCCAGGCGCGGGAGGCCCAAGTCCCCCTGGCTTCGGACTTGGCTCTCATTCCCCCCCACGCGTTTGCTCTGGTGCACGTTCAGGCCGCGGCCATCTGGAAACACGAGCGCATGGCCCCTCTGCGGAACATCGTGCTCAAAGCCGGTCCGGAAGCGTTGCAGCGTCTCGACACTCTCTTTGTCCCCAAAATCTCCACTTTGGACCGCATCAGTGTCTGCCTTCTGGAGGAAGAGCGTCAGGATGGAGAAGTCCGGGAGCCGTTGCTCTACGTGATCCTCCGCTTCCGGGAAGCGTTTGATCCTCAGGAGGTGGTGCGGGCTTACATTCCCGCCGCGGCTGCCGTCCGTCTGGAAGGGGGCCGGACTGTCTACCGCAGCGAGGCCGACCCTATCGAGTTGTGGTTCCCCGACCGCCAGCATATTGTCGTCGGCCAGGTTCAGAAGATGCCGCTGCTATGGGCCAAGCCGGAGGGACGGGATCATCCCTGGCACGCGATTCTGCGTCAGGCTGAACGGAATCACGTCACCGTGGCGGTCCACATGGCCTCTCTGCCGATTCCTGAGCACGTCCGGCGCGAGATTCCCCCGCCGTTCCAGCCGCTTTTGAAGATGCGGACCGTGGTCGGCGCGCTGCAATTGGCCGACAAAATCAGCCTCGATGTCACGGCCGAGTTCGGAACCGCAGTGGCAGCTCAAGAGGCAGAAAAAGCCTTGCAAGCCTTGTGCGAGCTAGGCCGCCAACAACTGGCCTTGTTCGCCAAGGAGATGGAACAGCAACTGTTCGATCCGAAGCGCCAACCGCCGCTGCCCCTTTCCGAGCTGCCCAACACCGCCGGAGCCGTGGTCATGTTGGGCATGCTCAAGACGGTCGACGAGTGGCTGGCCAAACCCCAGGAGTGGATCAAGCGGGAGGAAAGCCGCCTCTACACCCGCGTCCAACTCGAGGACATCAACCAGTGGACCAACGTAGTGAGTCTCGGCATGGGTTTGCTGGTGCCGGCGGTGCAGAGGGTCCGGGAGGCTGCCAGCCGGTTGTCTTCGCAGAACAACCTCAAACAGATCGCTCTGGCTTGCCACAACTTCCACGATGTGCACGGCCATTTACCCCAGGATATTGTGGACAAAAACGGCAAACCGCTGCTGAGCTGGCGCGTCGCCATCTTACCCTACATCGAACAGGAGGCCCTTTATAAACAATTCAAGCTGGATGAACCCTGGGACAGCGAGCACAACAAAAAGCTGATCGAGCAGATGCCCAAGATTTACGTATCCCCCAGCCTGCCTCAGTTCCCCGGCTTGACTTACTACAAGGGGTTCTCCGGTCCGGGAGCCGTCTTTGAAACCGGCAAGAAGATCAAACTCCAAGCTATAACGGATGGCTTGTCCAACACTATTTTGGTGATCGAAGCCGGTCCGCCGGTGCCCTGGACGAAGCCCGAAGACATTCCCTTCGATCCCAAAAAGCCGCTGCCCCCGTTGCAACCGCTGCCCCGCGAGACCCAGACCAACGCCGCGCTCTGCGATGGCTCGATCCGCGTCCTGGACTTGAAAAAGATCGGGGAGAAAAGGTTACGCCTGCTGATCCAGCGTGACGACGGCCAACCCATCGATTTCGACTTCGAGTGATCGCTGGCGACTTCGAGCGAGGGGGTATGGCTGCCCTGGAGCAGGTGGATGGGTGGAGCTTGACTGTCTCTCACCACCTGATCCAGGTTTAGGTGTGTACCGGCATGCAGACCTGAGTGAGCAGGTGCTCGCATTTTTGCTGGATGAGGTCGGCGAGATTGGGCAGGGGCACGCCTTCCGGCAGGCTTTCGCGCAAGGCGGCGAGCCAGCGGGGGAAGGCGTAAATCTGGGCCAGGGTGTCGAGGGAGGCAGGTTCCAAGCGGGCCAGGTGCCCCCGCTGCTCGGCTTCGCTCCAGAGTTTTTTGCTTCGTCCGGTCAGGGAGAGGTCGTCTTCGGGGCGCAGCAGGACGAGCAGGTCCAGGGGCGGGGGTTGTTGGTCGAAGAGGCTGAATTTGATTTCCAGTTCGCGCGGTTTGCCCGCCCCCCGTGCGAGGAACAGTCCCACGGCCACCTTCCAGGGCTGGCCATCCTTGCAGGCCCAGTATCCCAGGGAGACAACGCCGTAGGTGGGATGATCGCTGAAGACATATTCGGGCACCACATGTTGCAGGCGCCAGGGTCCGACTTTGACCCCATGTTCCAGGCAGTGGGCGAGGAATTGTCCCAGGGCGGCTTGCAATTCGCGGGTGGCGCCCGTGAGTGCCCCTTCCGGTTCGAGTTGGCGGCGGGCGGTGCGGTGTTCCTGGTCCCACAGTTCGGCCATCATCTGGGGGGTCAGGGTGGTGCGGGCGGCAGACGGAACCGGTTCCGGGCAGGATGCCACAGGGATGGCCGCCGGGACTTCCCCCGGTGCAGGGGGAACCGTGGCGGTGGAGCTAGCCGCCTCCGCCGGCGGGATCGGCGACTCTGCCGGCGCTTCATCCCCGCAGGCCGGAGCGGATTCCGCTGGGATTTCAATCACGTCGACCTGGCGGAGGGTCACACCGGCGGCCGTCGCTTCATTCTCCACCGCTTCCAGGGTCGAAGTGATCCGAGAGGGAGGGGGGGAACCCGCTTCCCACTCCGCCGGGCCATAGACCAGATGGTCGTAAAGATGGCGGCACTGCTGGAGCATGTCGCGCAGGGTCGGTTCGGTCCGGGCGATGCGCTGGACCTGCTCTTCACGGAAGGGGAAGATGTCGGAGAGGACCTCTTCCGGCGGCAACTCCGCATGGCAGGGGCGCAGGCGGGCAGCGATGACCTGGCGGACCAACTCCGGCGGCGGCGCTTCCAAGCGCACGGCGGAAACCGTCCCGTAACCGGCCACGTGCACCGGATGGGTCAGGCGATCCTGAATGTAGCCGTCCAGCGAGGGGACAAAGCGGTTCCACAAGCCGCGCTCCGCGAAGATGAGGAAGCAGAGGCCATCCAACTGATGCAGGACCTGGACGATACCAGCGAAGAAGGCTTCGGCCGTCCGGTGGACATCGTCGCCACGGCGGACCAGGAGCAAGTCTTCCAACTGATCGAAGGCCACCACGACCGGGATGTGCAGGGAGGCGAACAGGTCCATCAGCACTTTGAACAGGGCCAGCACCAGGTCCTGGCGGGTCGGGCGGACGTGGAACTCCAGCTCCGCAAAACCGTAGGTGAGGAAGTTCGCCAATTCGGCTTCATCCCGGCGGAGGATGGCATGGGCGAAGCCGCGAAGGATGAAGCGGCGCATCAAGCCGGCGGGGTTGCGCGGATCGCCTTCGTTACGGAAGTGGTCGAAGAGTGGAAGCAGGCGCTCCGGTTCCACGCCAGTTTGGTGGAGCAGGGCGAGCAGGGAAGGCGGCGCCAGGAACGGGGGGGCCTGTTCGGCGGCTTGCAAGCCTTCGAGCAACTGGTGCCGCCGCTGGCGGGCTTGGGCCAGTCCCCAACCCAAGCGCCGGCCCCAGCGCCCCAAGCCTCCCGCAGGGAACAGGTCCAGCAGGGCGTTATCCGGAAGTTGCGGCAGGGTCTGGAGCAGGGCCTGACGCAGCAGACGCTCCCCAATGTACTCCAGAGGCCGAAGCCCTTTCTGTCGTCCGCCGCCCAGCAGAGTGTCCAGAATCTGAAACAACAGATACTCCAGGAAGTCGCATTCCCGCTGGTACACTCCCGGAGTGACGAGCAACTGCCATTGTCCTCCTTCGCCGTGTTTGATGGAGTGCAGTAAGTGGGTTTTGCCCGCTCCTTTGTTGCCGAGCACCGGCACCACTTCGGAATGCAACCGCGGTTGATAGCGGTACTGGTCGATGATGGCGTGGAGCAACTGCCGCTCCTCGGCAAAGAGTTCCGGGACGTGATAGCGGGCGCAGACTTCGTCGTCGGGATTGCGGGCGAAGTAGTTGCGGAAGGGGTTGCCGAGCCGTTGCAGAATGCGGCGGGTCGGCTCCGAGAGAGCAGGCGGATCGGCAGCAACGCTTCGGGTCATGGCTGGTTCTCCGGGAAAGCCAAGGCAGGGGCGAGAGTCGATGTCAAGGGGGCAGCGCCAGCGACGGCGGCCGGAGGCGGGTTCCCTGCTTCACGAACGGGAGGCGGGTTCCCTGCTTCACGAATAGGGCGGGCAGCAGCCGAGGTGGGAGTGCACGGGCGGAGGCTGGCGTAATAGGCGACACCGTGACCGGCGAGGAGAGCGTAAGCCGGTTCCGGCAAGGCGTAGAGGGGGCCGGTCCAGGGATGCAAGGCCAGCGCCTGGCGTGCCTGCAAACGGCGCAGGGCATCGTGGAACAAGCCGATACTTAGCGCCCGGCGCTGGGACACCGCCCGGAACAGCTCCGGCAAGGGGCAATCGGCCCCACCCTGGCGGGACCATTCCGCCAGAGCGTGCAGGATCGCTTCCGCCGCCGCTATCTCCGCAGTGGCCGCTCCGGACGAATCGGGAGGCTCCTGAAGCGAAACGCTGCGTTCCGGCGAAGATATGCCACGATCCAGCGGCGGAGGCGTATTGCGGCTCGGTTGGGCTGGCAGCGGCGGTGCACTCGCGGCGAGCCAGCGGTTCAGGGCCTGCCGCAGTTCCTGCAATTCCTCCTGGAGCCGCTGAGCGGCACTGAGCCATTCCGCGACGAGGGCCGTCCGCTTTTCGACCACCCGCAGGAAATCTTCGAGGACCTGACGGGGCTGGGCTTCCTGGAGCAGGCGTTGCCAGCCGCGGTCGCTGAGGGTGTAGCGCTCCGAGGCCGCGGTTCCCGCGCCGGCGGCACGGGAGGGGGGAACGAGTTGCAGCCAATTCTCGGCCAGGCATTTTTGCGCCGCGGTGCGCCCCGCTTTGCTGGCGGGAAACAACCCCCCTTCCCCCTGGCGGGAAGGAAACAGAGGCAGGCCGCCGGGATGGGCAGCCGCCCGGCTCAAAGCGGCGGTGATCAGGTGCGTGAGTGCATCGGCCACAACGGTGCGTCCTTGCAGGGTCCCTCAAACCGGGCGTATGCTAACCATAGCTCGGATCGCCTTGCAAGCCCGATCCCCACAGGGCAAGATGACGATCCCTCGCCTCGGTGGCACAACGATCCCCGCCCGCTTGGGCTTCCAGT
Organism: Thermogemmata fonticola; assembly: GCF_013694095.1. Lineage (NCBI taxonomy): Bacteria > Pseudomonadati > Planctomycetota > Planctomycetia > Gemmatales > Gemmataceae > Thermogemmata > Thermogemmata fonticola. Next base: position 207,169 of record NZ_JACEFB010000004.1, read on the forward strand.
TGTGGGAGGATTTCCGATGTCTCTCCGGCTCCCGCCTCGATGGTCGCCTTGCATTCTCGGCAGCCCGCCGGCTTGGACCTGGCTGCTGCTCTTCCTCACTCTGGCCTTAGGGAGCAAGCCGGTCTTGGCCCAACCCCCTGCTCTCCTCGCCCTTCAGCCGGTCCCTTCCGCTCAGCCGCCCGCGCCATCCGCTGGCCAACCGCCCGCACCACCCGCTGCCCCACCGGCTGCCCAGCCACCCCTCCCCTTACCCACCGATCCGGCCGCCTTTGACCGCCTGGTGGTCGATACCCTGCGCGATGTCCACAACCTCGGAGCGGAGCTGTACAACAACTCCCGCGATTACGCCGGCACCTACCGCCTCTACCACGGCGCCCTGCTCACCGTGCGACCGCTGTTGTCCCATCGGCCCCCTGTCCAGCAGCGCATCGATCTGGGACTGCAAGAGGTGGAACGGGAACCCACCCTGGCCCATAAAGCCTTCCGCCTCCATGTGGTCATCGAGGACGTGCGCAGCGAATTGAAGAAGACGGCATCCGCACCCAAACCCCCGGAAAAGAAACCCCAGGACAAACCACCGCTACCCCCGGAAAAGAAACCCCAGGACAAACCACCGCTACCCCCGGAGAAAAAATCTCCTCCTCCGCCGCCGGAGAACAAACTGCCGCCTTTACCCGTGGCCCCACCCCCACGACCGGCCCTGAAGTGAAACGGCTTCGCCCCGCTAGCTTCCCCCTCCTCCCTCTTCCGCCCTGTTGGATGGAATCTGCCTTCCACCAACCCCACAGACCATCGGCTAGCACCGCGGAGGCACGGTGAGATCAGGGGGTTTCCCCTGACCCAGTCGAGCGCTCCTGGCTTCCCCCCCTGAAAAGAGAACGGTCTTTTTCCTCGGCGTCCGGTCCTGCGGTGCTAGCGGGATGACATGCGGATTCCCTGCGGTGCTAGCGGGATGACACGGCGGAATCTTCGGCCACGGCTGCCGGAGCGGGCGGCGGTGTCGCGGGAAGGAGAGGTTCGATCCGCAGGTCATCACAGTAGGCGACGCCGACGGCGGTGAGGGCGACGGTCAAGGCGAGGCGTCCATCGGCGGGGACGCGGCGGTAGAGATGGAAACGCTTCCAGTGGGGCTGGTAATGGAGGCGTAGGGCTAGGGGTTCGCCCGCGGCGTCGTCGTAGAAGAGCAGGCCGTCAGCGGAGCCGGTCAGAGGCTGGGGAATGCAGAAGGCGCCGCTGATGCGGACCAACGTGCCAGGGGGCAGAGTCACCGCGGGGCTATCCACAGCGAGGAAGGTACGCTCCAGGGGTGCGGGGGCGGGTTCGGAGCGCTCCGGGGCGGCGGCTTCCACCCGGCGGCGGACTTCCAAGCGCAGGACGGAGCGGCCCACGGCCACAGGAGGGGTTGGCTCAGCCTCTCCCGCACTCAGGGGGGGCAGGCGGCTCGGCTTGAACAGCCCCACCGTCAAGGGTGCGGGACGGCTCGGCGGAGAAGCCGGCTTGGCGCGGACCGTTTCGGCGGGAACAATCCCGGCTGCGGCTTCTACCCGGTCGGTCGTTCCAAAACGGGCGGACCAGCCAGGCATGGCCGACACGGGCGCCCCAGACGGCGGCAAAGTGGCCAACTCAAACTGCCCAGAAGGAAGCCGGTTGTCTCCGATTCGGGCGTTCTGCACGGCACGGGCCAGGTGCCAGTGCTTGGGCAAGGTGGCAAAACTGACGACGTAGGGACTAGCGGTTGGTACATCGAGACTGCTGGCCGCTTGCCGCCAGTGGGCGTGCATGAGCACCCGTAGCGGCCGCAGGGCGCGCTGGGCCTCGCGGAAGGCTTTATCGTACAGCTCCGCGGAATAGTGCCGCCGGGCCTCGGCATAGAAGCGGGCCGACTGGAGGAACAGCTCCTCGCTGTCGCGCACTCTGGCTCCCAGGGCTTGCAGTTGCTCGTGGACTTGGCGCACCTTGTCGTAGCTGACCGCCGCCTGATCCATCGCCCAGCGGGCAGCCAGCCGGCCATATTTGCGGACGTAATCCTGCCACCAGGCCACCAAGCCGAGGCGGTCGCTGGTGAAGACGATCGGCGTGACCAGGTCGAATTCGTGGAGGGTCAGTTCGGTCCCTCCCACGACTTTGCGGGTGTGATGGGCCAGGCATTCGACGCCGGCGGGGGTGATCCGCCAGGGGTCCGCCCCTTCTGGCACCAAGGGCACCACCACGGTCAAGGCCGCCACTGCTCCCTGTTCCGGGACGTATTGAGTTGCGGGACCGAACCAAATGGGGAGCACAATCAGGCCGCGTTCGGAACGAATCAGTGCCGCTTGCACCTGGGGATGGCTGGTCTTGAGCCACTGCGTGCGCTGGGTATCTCGTGGGGCGAGCAGCACGGGACTGAGCATATCGAGTTCACAATTGAGGATGGCCAGGGCCTGCAAGCGGTCGCGGCCATGATGCGAATCGGCCAGGAAGCGGTCAGACCAGAAGCCCAGTCCTTGGCAGCCGCAGGCCACGGCGATGTAGGCCAGCAGGCGGACTTGTTCCGGTTGCGGTCCCAGAGGCAACGCTGCTTCGCCGCTGCCCGGCTCTGGCGCCTCCAGGACGGACTCCAGATACCAGTCCGGCAGGTGGTTCTGCACCCAGGTCCAGAAGACGGCGCGGTGGGCGGTCAATTCCCGGCGTTGGGCCAGCCAGTCGCGGTAGCCGCTCAGTTCCAGCGAGGTGAACAGCGGCCAGCGGTGGGCACCCACGACATCGACCAGGGCGGAATAGCCGGCGAAGCTGTCCCAGGCATCCACCCCTTGCGGCCGGCGCGGATCGATGGCCCGCACCGCCTGATGGGTGCGCTCCACCCGTTCGTAGTCGGCCCGGCTGCGACCGCCGCCCAGATCGTAAAAGAGCACATCCGCCTCGCTGAAGCGGCGCAGGGCCGGACTCAACTCCGACACCGCACGTTCCACCACCGGCCCCCCCTCTGCTTCTTCGCGGGCCGGAGCCAACGGCAGGGTCGCAATCACCAGCCAGCCTTCCCGTTCCGCCTCGGCGAGCAATTCGGTAGCCGCATCAGGGGGCAGCCAAAGGGTGTCAAACCCGGCTTGCCGCAAGACGTGAAGGGGCGTGCCAGTATAACGAATGGCCCGGAAGAAAAACGGTTTGCCATCGACCAGCAACTGCCCTCCGCTCTGCTCGACCAGCCGCGCCCGCCGCCAGCGGCTGCCGCCCCCTCGACCGGTCATCTGAGCAGCCCCTTTCTCCACCTGCCGGGAGGCATCCACCGGACCAATGTCCAAATCGTCGATCCACAGTTCCAGCGGGCCGGGACCGGTGTACACGTTGAGGATCAAGCGGTCGATGTACGCCCCTTGGGGGTTGACTGTGCGGCCAATACGCGCCTGCAAAATTGGCAACTGCCGGGATAACAGGCGGGGCACATCCTGCAATTTCAACGGCCACCACCGCCGCGACCGCTCCGCCGGATACGTATCCCCCTGGAGCAGCAAGGTGAGCGGCGTCTGAGGATTGGCCGGGTCCGGTTCCTTGGGGAAGACCACCCGTGCCCGCAACTGGATGCCGCCGCGCGTCGCTTTCACCCACACCGTCGCAGAGAGCAACTCCGTCACCAAGGCCGGCGGCGTCTCGTAATACCAGTGAATGTACGCCGTCTCCCCTGTACCTGCTTCCGCGACCAGCTTGATATGCTCGCTCGACGGCTGACTGTGAAATGCCACACGCGAGATGTCATGCTCCAGGACATCCACCCGCACATTGGCTTCCCCCCGCTGCCAGGCCGTCTGGCGGCCGCTGAATTGATGCCGGTGGATCTGCTCCGCCTGCACAGGCCAGACTGCTACCGCCAGCGCCAGCAGGACCAACACCGCTCCCCGCCCCAGCCCGGACCGCTGGAGCCATCGCGGAACCTGCCTTCGCACGCGCCCAGCCATCGTCCCGTCCTCCTCCCCCCACCGCCTATACCCACAACTTCGGATCGGGGAAAGGGCAACATGACCGTTCCCACGGAAGCTGCCGAGGGACCGGTTGGGTCCCCGGACTCTGACCCAATTCACGCCAAGGGACCAAAGAGCGGGAAGCAAACAAGGAAGGACGACTGGGCAAAGCCGGCAGGGTTGGCCGCGCAGTCCCGGCTCTGAGAGCCACGGCCGGCTCTCGGAGGAAGTCTACCCCCGCAGGGAAGGCAGTTCCCTGGTCTACCGCCCTCACGGCGTCCAGCGAGGGGAACGAATCGGTGCAGAGAACTGTTTTCAGCGCGGCCAGAGGAGATGGGAGAGGCGGTCAGCTTCCCTCTTCGGCCTCAGCGGCCCGCTGGCGATAAATCTCGATGGCTTTGCGGAAGGTTTTCTCTGCTTCAGGCCGTTCTTCGGGTTTGATGTGGTCGGCCCGCATGCGCCAGAGTTGCTCGATGACCCCGGCGCACCACAAAGCGCTGGCCCGGCTGGCCCGGATCGGCTTCCCTCCCACCAAAACCTCCACGGGATTGGTGTGCATCTGGGGGAGATGCCGCAGGGCCACCCAGGAGCTTTTGCGAATCGGCACTTCCCATTCCACCTCATGGACCTGATCGTCGGCGGGGACTTCCTGACGTGCTGCCACCTGGCCGTTGACCACCAGCTCCACCAACCGCGTTTTCCCCTGGGGAACGGCCGCTCCCGGAGCAGTTCCGAGCGCCACTTCGCTGCCGAAGGCGACCTTGGCCCGAATTCGCACCTTGCCGGGGGAGTTCAGTTGGACGGTGCCGAAGCCGGGAGCCACACCATTGACCGTAAACTCCAGGGCGTGGGCATAACCATCCGAGACGTAGGAGCGCCCCTTGGCCAGGTGGGCGCACCACTGGGCGAAGTCCAGGGCTTCGATCTTGCCCATCTGCACATAGACGCGTCCCTGGCCCACCCGGCTGCCGGAGATGCAGGGGAAGTCAGTTTCCCCGGAGATTTTCAGCGGGAAGCCGCTGTTGAGAATGTGGTACCAGCAGTTCCACTCCGGAATCCGGTCGGTGTCCATCGCACTGAGGAAGTCGCACACTCCCATCGCGGTGGTAACGCAGACTTCCTGGGCGCCGATGCCGTCCATCTGGGGAATGTTGAGATTGGGCAGTTGCCGCAGGGTGCGCCGGGTGCTTTGCAGCAATTCCTCCGCCGTGAGTCGGCCATCCTGATCGCGGTCGATGGCGGCAAAGGGTTCCGGCAGAGGTAACAAACCCTGGCGGGCTTCCTCCGGGCTGACCTGCTGATCCCGATTCGTGTCGAGGGCGGCGAGCAGCCGACGGGCGGCTTGTTCCGGCTGGACTCCCAAACCGCTGGCGGAGTGGGCATAACCGGTCACCGCTCCCTGGGCTTTGGCCCAGCGCATCAAGGGGGTCGTCCAGCTCGGCCAGCCTTTGTACTTGGTTCCTTCGGAACCGGGGTAGGTCTGGTCCTGGAGATTGAGCAGGCAGACATGCCCCAGGGCTTGGGAGCCGAAACCGGAGACTTCCACGTCATACTTGAGGATGGTGAACGGTTCGCTGCGGGACCAGGGGCGTGCCTCGAAGAACTGCCGCTGATACTCGTAGCAGGGTCCCCAGGTCAGGCAGCAGCCGACATTGAGGCCTTCCCCTTTGACGTGCAGGAACATGTCCTGCGGCAGGACCCCTTCGGTCGGATTGGTGTAGTGGGCACAGCCCGCCGCGTGAATGTGATGGTCCCCGCTGTACCAGCCCCAGGCCGCCGGGTGAATCCACCGCTCCAGGGTGAAGCTCAATTCCACCGGCCCCTTGTCGGGAATGACAATCCGCTGACGCTTGAGGCGGTACTCCGGTCCGCGGCCGTATTCCACCTCGAACTCGCCGGGCGGCAGCAGGACGGTTCCTCCATCCGCTCGGTAAATCTGCCGCTGGAAGAAAAAGTCCGGGGCAAGCCGCTTGGGCTGCGGGGGATAGACATGCCCCCATTTATCGGTGAAGGTGAAGCGGCCCACGGTAGGCGTGCCATCGAAGTCGCGGACCTTCAAGCGCACCTCGATAGCCGGGCGGACCTCGAAGAGGATCGGCACTTCCCCACGGAAGCCCAAATCCTGGGTCCCCTGGCCCACGTCGAAGGCCAGGGTCGCCTCTCGTTGGCCAGCATCACGGGAGTAGATCAAGGCAATGACATATTCCACCCCCAAGCCGCTAAGCTGTCCGGTCATCGGCGGCGAGCGGAACATTTCTACCTGCAAAAAGCGGCGCACAATGTTCGGGTCCGCCTTGGGGTCCCGCTGCTGGCGCCCCGGATCGCTGTACACCGGTCCGGCCTGAGGACTGCTGATGTTGAGCGGCTTTTTGACAGTGCTCTCATTGATGACCTTGATCAACACGGGGGTGTATCCCGCTTGCTGGAGCCGGGCCGACGCCGGTCCGCGGGCGGCCTTGACCCGCGACTCCGGATTGAGCGTCACCACCACGAGCACCTGCTGGTCCAGAATCTCCTGGATTCGGCGGGCATCCTGCGCTTGCACGGCCTGGCGCAGCGACCGGGCGGTGGCAGCCTCCAGCGGCGCGCCGAGAAATTCCAGCGCCTGCATGAGCCGTTCCACATTCGCCGCCAACGGCTGGCCTTCCACCGCCACCACCGGCGGCCCCTCTGCTCCCCGCAGCGGCACCGCCAGCACCAGCACCACACCGGCGGCCAATCCCATACGACTACGGCAGACCATGACCCTTCCTCCTTTCCGAATGACCGCGGCATCCACCAACCCGATTGTCCCAGTACAGGGAGGATGCTCCTGAACTTTTCCTTCCGGCGGACGGCAGCACGGGAGGCATCCTCGGCGATAGCACGGGAAGCATCCGCAGGGCAGGATGTTATTATCCCACCAGAGCGGCAGGGTTTTGTCCAATGAAAAATACCGCAATCCCCGCTTACCTCAAAGCGGCAAGGAGTCTTACGGAGCTTGCATCCTCAAAGATAGCCGGCAATAATACGACCGGTTTCCTTATCGAAACTCCAGGAGTTCGCGATGAACAACCTGTGCCCAGCCTGTGGAGCAGCTTACAACATCCGACCTACCGATGTCGGCCGAAAGGTCCGGTGCAAACGTTGCGGGGCGGCTCTTGTGGTCGCCCCGGAAGGTCTGGTCGCGGAAGCGGCAGCCGGGGCTGCCCCTACTGACCCCAGTGCGGTTTCCCCGCCAGTTCCAAGTGCCGATCCGCCGCCTGCTCCGGCCCCAGCGGAAGCCTACATGGAGATACCGGTCCCCTCCCTCGTGGCATCACCGTATCAGCGGCCCTATCCTCCCAACAACTTCCTGGCTGCCATCGGCGGAATACCCACCGTGCTGTTTGCCCTGGGCGTCTTCTTCGTGATCCTGTTCACCTTTATGACGCCAATCGGAGAGGCTGCCACGCGGCGCGCCCAGGCCCGTGTGGACCTGCTCAAATGGGAGCAAGATTTGGAAATACGGCGTCTCAAAGATAAAGACATCGAGAAGGCGGCCAAAATTGCCGAGAGTTACCTCCCCAAACTGGTGGAAGCCAGTAGCAGCGCCGAATATACCCGCATCAGCAACATCCGTTCCCAGTGGTACGATCGATATGGCCAGTTGCTGGGTTTTTTGCTGCTGGCCTTCGGCTGCATCGGCTATTTGCGGACGGAGCAGCCATTGGTCTTGCGGATCGTCGCCGCCGTGACCCTTAGCTTCATGCTCATGGTGATCTTCGTACTGGGTGTATCGGGAGGATGCAATAGCACCCCTGTGGCAAAGATGCCTTCCCCTCCCAAGCTCCCCTTCCCCCCGGATTGACCAATCCCTATTGCCGCGGTGCCGTTCCCCTTCCCGCCGGGATGGAGGCCAGGATGTCGACGTGAGGGAGCCAGCATGGGGGGATGACGGCTGGGACTGGCAAGTCCCCGTGCCGTTCGTATAACGAAGCTACTATGCCTGAGACACACTCTCTGGTTCCGAAGTATCGCCGGGTGCTGCTCAAGCTCAGCGGGGAGGCTCTCGGTTACGGAGGCAGCCGCCTGGGGATCAATCTCGATGAAGTGCGGCACATGGCGGTCCAGTTGCAGCGGGTGCATCAGCGCGGGGTGCAACTAGCCGTGGTCGTGGGCGGGGGCAACCTGCTGCGGGGCGCTCAATTCACCGCAGGTGGCGATACCATCAAGCCGGCCACCGCTCACTACATGGGCATGCTCGCCACCGTCATGAACGGCCTGGCCTTGCAAGATACTCTGGAGTCCCTGGGACTGGAAACCCGCCTCCTATCGGCCATCCGCATGGAGACAGTGGCCGAACCCTTCATCCGCCGCCGAGCTTTGCGCCACCTGGAGAAAGGCCGCATCGTCATCCTCGCCGCCGGAACTGGCAATCCCTTCGTCACCACCGACACCGCCGCGGCCCTCCGCGGGACGGAGTTGGAAGTGGACATCGTCCTCAAAGCCACGCGGGTCGATGGCGTTTACTCCGCCGACCCCGAACTGGACCCCAACGCCGTCAAGTATGACCACCTCACCTACGAACAGGTCATCCGGGACGGCCTGCGGGTCATGGACATCGCCGCCTTCGAGATGTGCCGCCAAGCCTCCTTGCCCATCCTCATTTTCAACTACAAACAGGAAGGAGCCATCGAACGCGCCATCGCCGGCCACCGCATCGGAACCCTCATCAGCGCCTAAGAGTATCCCCTCACTCCGTCAGCTCGACGCTGTTCGAGCCGCAACTTCTCCTCGTGACCTCCGCCGGGACTCCTTCCCTGGCCCTTCCTTTGCCGAAGAGCAAGTGATCCCTTTTGGAAACTGCCTCGCGGCAGGAAAACGGAATGCCAAAAGAGGAAGGCCGAAAGAGGAAAAAAAGCGAACCGATTGCTGTGGTCCGGGATCATTTCTTGGAGACAACGCCAGTGGCGAAAGAAAAGGGAGCGCAACGATGGGAGCGAACCATTCAGAACTTCGGAGCTTCCTTAGAAAAGGGAGCCTTAGCAGGGATTGCGACTCCGCGAGGCGATCGACGCTCTGATGACGGCCTCGTGCTCAGAACGTCCTGGGGTCGTGCCGCGGTGAATCCAAAGGTATCCTAACGGAGGAACAGTTATGAGTTATCTTTTGGGCTTGCTGGTGCTGGTGTACGTCATCCTCTGCATTGCTCATGAGATCATCCGCCTGCTGAAAGACCTGTTTTGCTCCTGCTGAAAGACTTGTTTTGACGCTGAGCTACCGAACTGCTATCCGTCCAGTTCCATCCCTACCGCCGCCGGTGAAAACCGCAATTCACCGGATTTTTTCTCCCGGATCGATTCTCCGAGCGCTACCTACTCCGTGAGCCGCCCTGCGGGCAGAGGGGGCGCCTCCTTCCCATGGCCCGATCTCCCCAATCTTCATCTCCCAATCCCCCTCGCCCTACGGCCCATTCCACCGCCTGACCCAACTGGCCGATCTTCAGCCATTCCAACAACCGACCCAACCGGGTGCATGACCGACCCACCCCGGTTGGCTTGAAGAATCGATCCCAATCCGTGGAATGCTCTCTGCCGGTTTCTGTCCTCGAAGTCTGCACTGAGCTGGGGAAGAGAGCCGTTTTCCAGCGGCGGGTTTCGGCATCTTTCCTTCCCTGGCCTGGCTTGGGATAATCATGATGAGGCCACCTGGTGGAGGTGGGATTCCGGGAGCGTGCATTCTCAGGCAAGCGGGATAGCAGGGGAAAGCTATGACCACTCAGGAAATTCTCAAGGACGCGGAAACGCGGATGGAAAAGGCCTTGGAGGTGTTCCGCAACGATTTGAAGGGCTTGCGCACCGGGCGGGCGTCGCCCCATCTGCTGGACCCCTTGCGGGTGGATTACTACGGCAGCCCGACGCCGATCAAGAACATCGCCTCGATCACCTGTCCGGATGCGGCCACGATCGTCATCAAGCCGTACCAGGCGGAGATGCTCAAGGACATCGAGAAGGCGATCCGGGCGAGCGATCTGGGGCTGGCCCCCAACAACGACGGCAAGGTGATCCGCCTGAGCCTGCCGCCGATGAGCGGGGAACAGCGCAAGAAGCTGGTCCAGCAGATCAAAAAGCAAGCGGAAGCCGCCAAGGTCGCCTGCCGCAACATCCGCCGGGATAGCAACAAGCATTTCGACGATGCCGAAAAGAACAAGCTCATGACAGAAGATGAACGGGATCGTGGCAAGGCCAAGATTCAAGACCTGCTCAAGTCTTACGAAGCCAAAATCGACGAACTGGCAGCGAAAAAGGAAAAGGAAGTGATGGAACAGTAGAATAACCCTTTAATAGGGGAGCTGTTCCGCCGAAAATCCCGGAGTTCCCGGCAGGAGAGGACTCCGCGGAGGAGCGTTCTCTGCCTTCGGCAAGGTGATGAAGCAGGGCGGAGACTGGCGGCAGGACCCCGGCTGGGATTGCTGCCTGCGAAACCAGGAGGCCTCCCGAACTACGTGTTTTCTTTCCCTGACAGCAACCTTTCTTTCCCAATACTGACTCTGCCATGCGTTCCTTGCAAGAAATCACCGCCCAGTATCCCAAGGCGACGGATCACGGACTGAGCGAAGCGGAGGTAGCAGATAGCCGAGCGCGTTTTGGTTCCAATCGCCTGACGCCCTTGCCGCGCGTGCCCGCCTGGCAGAAGTTTCTGGAGAAATTCGACGAGCCGATTATCAAGATTTTGCTGGCTGCCTCACTGCTCAAGATCGTGGTGGACCTGTTCGAGGCCAGTATGTCCGCGGGGCTGGGCATGTTGGCGCTGGTGGTGGCCACGGGAGTCGCTGGCTGGCTCTGGCAACGTCTGGCGGCGTGGCTGCCCTCCTTGTTTTTCGCCCTGGCCTGTGTCGGGGTGGCCGTCAGCATCGCCCAGGGACATCCCTCCTACGAAGGGCTGGCCGTCATGGTCGCGGTGGTGCTAGCCACCGGCGTGTCCTTCCTGAGCGAGTACCGCAGCGACCGGGAGTTCGAGAAACTCAACGCTGCCCGCGAGTCGGTCATGGTCAAAGTCGTGCGCGGCGGCACGGTGCACGCCTTGCCCTTGGAAGAAGTCGTCGTCGGCGACCTGATTCTCCTGGAAATGGGGGATGAAATCCCTGCCGATGGGCGGGTCATCCGCGCCAATGAGTTATACGTGGATCAGTCGCTGTTGACCGGGGAGAGCGAACCGGTACGCAAGCAGCCGGGACCGGCCGAACCGGCCCATGACGATCCCCACGACCCCGCCAACGTATTCCGCGGCACCCAGGTGATCGACGGCGTCGGCTACATGATCGTCACCAACGTCGGCGATGATACCCTGTTGGGCCAGATCGCCCGCAAACTTGCCGGCGAGGAGGAGGAAGACCGCGAGACCCTCTCCAGAGAGGAGACGCCCGAAGCCCGTGTCCAGCGGAAATTGACCATCTCCAAGCAATCCACCCCGTTGCAGGAAAAGTTGGCCGTCTTGGCCCAGCTCATCAGCCGCGTCGGCTACGCCGCTGCCATTGCCATCTTCCTCGCCTTGCTGATCCGGGGAGCGTTCTTCGCCGAGCCGCGGGAGATTTTCCTGCCGGAAACGTCGGCCCAGGCTTTGACCGTCATCCGCCATTTGCTCTCCTACTTCGTGTACATGGTGATCATCATTGTAGTGGCCGTGCCGGAAGGGCTGCCAATGAGCGTGACGGTCTCGCTGGCGGTTGCCTGGCGGAAAATGAGCCGAGCCAATTCGCTGGTGCGGCAACTGGTGGCGTGCGAGACCATCGGGTCGGCCACAGTCATCTGTTCGGACAAGACAGGCACGCTGACGCAGAATCGGATGCAGGTGGCGCGCTACGGCATCGGGGAGCAGGTGTGGGAGCGTCGCAGCAGCCGGGCATCCGAGGAGGGGTCGTCTTCTTCCGAAGCCGCCGCGCCCTCCGAAGCGGCCCGCCGTTGGCTGCTCCTCAATGCCGCCGTCAACTCCACCGCCAATCTTGAAGAGCGCGACGGCCGCCCTGCCGTCATCGGCAACAGCACCGAAGGGGCCTTGCTCCTGTGGCTGCGCGACGGCGCCGACGCCGGTGCCGGACCCATCGACTACCGCCAGTGGCGCGAACAGTACCCGCTGATCTACCAGTTGCATTTCTCTTCCGAGCGCAAGCGGATGACCACCGTCACGCAGGTGGATGGCCAGGCCGTGGTGCTGGTCAAAGGGGCGCCGGAGATGCTCCTGGAGCACAGCACCCACTACCAAAAGGCGGACGGGAGCGTCCACCCGCTGACAGCGGAAGTGCGCGAGGCCATCCGGGAACAACTGGCCGCCGCCGCTCGCGAAGCCATGCGGACTCTGGCCTTCGCCCATGCTCCCTTGCCCCCCCATCTGCCGGCGGACGAAGACGTCCTCCACGCCCACCACGACGAGCTTGAACAGGGCCTCATCTTCGACGGCTGGGTGGCCATCCGCGATCCCCTGCGGGAAGACGTGCAGGAAGCGATCCAGCGCTGCCGCTCGGCGGGAATCGAAGTGAAAATGATCACAGGCGATACTCTGGAGACGGCCAAGGCCATCGGGCGGGAAGTCGGCTTGCTCGATAGCCCCGATGCTTTGGCTCTGACCCACGATGAATTCGCCCGGCTCAGCGATGAGGAAGCCCTCCGCATCCTGCCTCGCCTGCGGGTGCTCGCCCGCGCCCTGCCAGGAGACAAATACCGCCTCGTCCGGCTGCTTCAGCAGCAAAACCATGTCGTCGCCATGACCGGGGATGGCACCAATGACGCCCCCGCTCTGAAAAAGGCCGATGTGGGACTGGCGATGGGTTTGTCCGGCACGGAAGTCGCCAAGGAAGCCAGCAAGATCGTCCTGCTCGATGATGCGTTCGGCACCATCGTCCGCGGCGTGCTCTGGGGCCGGGCCTTGTACGAAAACATCCAGCGCTTCGTCCAGTTCCAACTGACCATCAACGTCTCCGCCCTGGCCATCGCCTTTTTGGGGCCATTCCTGGGCCTGCGCCCTCCCTTCACCGTCCTGCAACTGCTCTGGATCAACGTCATCATGGACACCTTCGCAGCGATCGCTCTGTGCAGCGAACCGCCGCGCTGGCGCCTCATGGAAAAGCCCCCGAAGCGCCGCGATGAAAACATCGTCACCCGCGAAATGCTCGTGACCATTCTGGGCACCGCTGCCTTCTTCGTCGTAGTCATGATCGCGTTGCTTTTAGGCATGAAGCATTACGGCTGGTTCGCCGCGGGCAGCGGCCCCAACTACGAACCCTGGGAATTCGCCCCCCTCAATGTCCGCCAGGTGACCATCTTCTTCACCGTGTACGTCTTCTTCCAGGTCTGGAATCAGATCAACTGCCGCTCGCTCGATCCGGCGGAAAGCGGCCTGCACCGCCTCTGGGAAAATCCCCAATTTTTGCTCATTGCCTCGCTGACCGTCATCGGACAAGTGCTGATTGTGACCTTCGGTGATGGGATTTTCCACGTCGAGCCGCTGCGGTGGACTGACTGGCTGCTGATTGCGGCCGGAACCTCCAGCGTGCTGCTGTTCCGCGAGATCGCTCGCCATTTCCGCCTGTGGTTCCGATCTCCCGCAGCGGCCCTGCCCGTCCGGCCTCCTTTACCCCAGCGCTTGTCCTGAAAACTAGTCCCTCAGGAGCGAACCACATGGCTGATGCCTCACCTTCACCCGTAGCAGCATCTCGCACTCCAGAGGAAGGGAATGATCCCCTGGCGGCGGAGCGCCAGCGCCTCGCCCGCATCGCCCGCCAGCTCAAAATCGGCTGCTACCATCGCCATGTCTTCCTCTGCGTCGGCGGGAATTGCTGCTCCACAGAAGTGGGAACCGCGGCCTGGGAATGCCTCAAAGGAGAATTGAAGCGCCGCAATCTATCCCTGGCCGAAGGGCCGCAGGCGTGCTACCGCACCAAGGTCGATTGCCTCCGCGTCTGCACCGGCGGACCGATCCTCGTCGTCTATCCCGAGGGAACCTGGTACATGGGCATGACGGCGGAACGCATTCCCCGTTTCGTCCAGGAGCATCTCGTGGAAGGCCGGCCCATTGCTGAGTGGATCTTCGCTTCCAATCCCTTACCGTTGCTGCAAGAAGCGCCCGCCGCCTCGGAGGAATGAAGAACGGACCGGCCCGGCAGATGTGCCCCGTCTTGAAGGAATGAGGAATCCCGTTTCTGCCCTTCCCATTCCCCCATAGGACTCAGATCAGAAGGATGGAGGCGCTCGACTGCGAGCGCTGGCAAAGACTCTTCTCAAACGCTTGCCGTTCTTCGGAAGCGCTCCACCGATTGGCTTATCGATGCCGCCGGTTGGTCAGGCATAGGCTTGGGCGTAGCGGTGGGTGGGCACGGGGCGGCCGGGGCGCAGGCTTTGCATCTGGACCAGTTCCACCGCGATGTTCCGCTGTTGCCCCTCAGCGGCGAGGACCTGTCGGAGTTGCTCGGCCAGCCACTCCGGCTCGACGGCGACCCGGGCATTGATGATCACTTCCGCCTGCTGAACTATCGCCCGGCTGGCCAAACTCAACTGACTGCCTCCTGCGCTGGTGATCGCGTTGGCCACCGCGTAGCTCCCCCCTTCTTCCCACCCGATCCCCTTGAGATGGGCAATTTCCGCCCCCTGCTGCTGGCATCGCTCCGTCAGGTTTTGCACTACCTCCAGGACAATCTCATCCAAGGCGAAGCCGGTGCTGGATTGCCACCGCGTGGCCGCATTGAGCCAGCCCAGCTCGGCTTCTCCCGCCGCGTAGATGTCGTAATCAATGTCCAGAATCCGGCGGCCAAATCCCCCTTCCTGTTCGAGCCATTCCACCAGGGCGTCAAACCCCTCGCCAGTGCGGGCGGAGAGGCACAACAGCGGCGTCTGGGGATAATGCTGCCGCACCAACTGCACCAATTCCTCCCGCTCTGCGGCAGTCAGTTCATCGATCCGATTGAGGGCGATGACGTCGGCTTCTTCAAGCTGTTTGCGGAAAATGTAAGCGGCCTTGGGGCTGAATCCCCCTGGCTTTGTCCCTTCCTGACTGGGACCGCGCAAGATGCGCTGGCCGTGACTCGGCTTGAACAGCACCACATACGGCGCCACCTGGACCTGCTGGCCATAGAGATGCCGCAGCGGCTGAATCACAGTCGCCACCAGATCGGTGCAACTGCCCACGGGTTCCGCCAAAATCACCTCCGGGCGCTCCGCGGCTTGCAAGGCACCGACCCGCTGCATCAGCTCGTCAAAGCGGCAGCAGAAGCAGGCGCCGGCGACTTCCTCCACTGCCCACCCCTGCTGGCGCAACGTGACCGTGTCCACCAGGCCAGCAGCTTGATCGTTGGTCACGATCCCCACTCGTTTCCCCTGGGCCTGATAGTGCCGGGCCAGGCGGCCCAAGGTGGTCGTCTTCCCCGCCCCTAGAAAGCCGCCCACCATCACGAAACGGAGCGCCATGGTTTTTTCTCTCCTTATCCCGCCACTTGGCGGCTATGTTATCTTACACGCACTGGCGGATCCTCTTTACACCCGCTGATCGATCCCAACTGGCCGCACTGCTACGGAGAACCTCCATGCTGCACGCTTGGCTTCGATGGCGCCTGTCCCTGGGAAGTGGGATATTTCTGGCTCTCCTCGGAGGGGGAGGGCTGCTGTCTTCGGTCCTTGTAGGCGCGGCGGGAGGCACAGCCACTTCTTCGGCGTCTGAGGGAAAAGCCTCACCGGCGGTCCCCCCCGCCACCCGGCAGTTTCGCCTCAACGGCCACACCTTCACGTTGCCCGACGGCTTTGTGATCGAAGTGGCCGCTGCCAGCGATCTGGCGCCCCGCCCCATCACAGCGGCCTTCGATGACCAGGGGCGGCTGTATGTGGCCGACTCCAGCGGTTCCAATGAAAATGTACAAATTCAGCTCCAGAAGAAACCTCATCGTATCCTTCGTCTGGAAGATACAAATGGAGACGGCGTTTTCGATAAAGCCAATGTCTTTGTGAAAAACATCATGTTCCCTGAAGGGACAATGTGGTACAAAGGTTCCCTCTATGTTGCTGCTCCGCCTCAAATCCTCAAGTTCACGGATACCGACGGGGATGGTCAGGCCGACCGGGAGGAAGTCTGGTTCGACGGCAAGACACTCACCGGCTGTGCCAACGACTTGCACGGCCCCTATCTCGGCCCCGATGGCTACATCTATTGGTGCAAAGGGGCTTTCGCCCGGCAGGAATACACCCTGCCCTCCGGACGGAAGTTTGTCACCCGTGCCGCCCACATCTTCCGAGCCACTCCCGATGGCAAGCAGATCGAACCGGTCATCACCGGCGGTATGGATAACCCCGTGGATGTTGTCTTTATGCCTAATGGAGAAATGATCTTCAGTACAACGTTTTTCCAACATCCAGCCTATGGAAAACGAGATGGATTGATCCATGCCATCTATGGCGGTATCTACGGCAAAGATCACGATCCGATCTATGAGCATCCTTGGACGTCGCCCCAGTTGATGCCAGTGTTGACTCATATGGGGCCGGCTGCCCCCTGCGGCCTGCACCGCTACACCAGTGATCAGTTCGGACCGGAATACCGCCACAATCTCTTCTGCTGTCAGTTCAATCTCCGCAAGGTCAGCCGCCACGTTCTGACGCCTCATGGCTCGACGTACACCTGCCAGGATTTTGACTTCCTCGTCTCCGATAACATAGACTTTCATCCCACGGATGTGCTGGAAGACCGCGATGGTTCGCTGCTGGTGGTGGACACCGGCGGCTGGTACAAAATCTGCTGCCCGACCTCGCAATCCATGAAGCCGGATGTGACCGGGGCCATCTACCGCATCAAACGTGTCGGGGCGCATCAGCAGCGCCAGGCTCCCCTTCCCGAACCGCTGCCCCGCCTCAAGCGGATCGCCCTGGAACGAGATGCGAGCGGCCTGAAGGAAGCCCTTGCTGCCTTGCGTGATGCGGACCTCATGAAGCGGCGCTGGGCCGCGGAAGCGTTGGGGCGCATCGGCGATCCCCAGGCCGTGCCGGCCTTGCTGGAGGCACTAGCCGATCCGGCGAACGACCGCCCCCTGGATCATGCCCTCACCTACGCGCTGCTGGAAATCGGAGACGCTTCCGCTACGGCCGCTGGCTTGCGCCATTCTTCCCCCCGCGTCCGCCGTGCCGCCCTCACGGTGCTCTCCTATCTCCCCGCTGCCCGCTCGGACCCCCAGCCGGTCTTGGCCGCCCTCAACGACCCCGATGCCGACTTACGGGCCACTGCCTGGTGGATCGCCGGACGCAATCCTCCGTGGGGCGAGCATCTCGCCGGTTACTTCCGCAACCAATTCCGCCACCTCGAACGCCTGGATGCTGCCCAGCGACAGGAGCTAGTCGATCGGCTCACCCGCTTCGTGACCCATCCGCTGATCCAGCAGGTCGTCGCCGAAGCTGCCGCCCAGGAAAAGACGGCCCCCCTGGCTCTCACGGTGATGGCACACAGCCGGCTCAAGACTCTGCCCGAAAGTTGGCAGAAGGCCCTGATTGCTCTGGCGCCTCAGATCACCCAGCGCTCCCTTTACGAGGCCGCTCTCGCGGTCTTTCGCGCCGTGCCCTTGAACAGTCCGGCAGAAGCCCGCTCGTTCGCCGCTTTCCAGGCGGCCTTGCCCCTCGCCCGCCTCTGGCCGGAGGGAACGCCTCCCGCCGAGGTCCGCCTCCTGATCCTGGCTTCCCGGCCCCCCAGCCACACCCTCTCGGAAAGTGACCTGGCACTGACACTCGAATACCTGCATCGCCAAGCCGACACCTCCCCGCGTGCCCTGGCTGCTGCCGCCCTGGCCCGCGGCCCCCTTTCCGCGGATCAACTCCGCCGCCTCGCCCGCACCCTCCCCCATGTGCACCCCCTGGAAATTCCCAAAGTCCTCGATGTGTTCAGCAAAACTCCCTCGCCGGAAGTCGTGCGGACCCTCCTGGAAACCCTGGAGCAACCGGAATGCCGCAGCCTCGTCCGCCGCGAAATGCTCCAGCCCATCCTAGACAAGGTTCCCGCCTTGCGAGCGGAAGCCGAACGATTCTACGCCCTGCTCGAACAGGATCGCGCCGCGGAAAAAGCCCGTCTGGATCAGTTGCTGGCAGAATTGCAGAAACTCCCCGCTGATGTCCGCCGCGGCCAACGCGTCTTTCACTCGGCGAAAGCCAATTGTGCCGCCTGCCACAAAGTCGGCTACGTCGGCGGGATTGTCGGACCGGACCTCACCCGCATCGGCAGCATCCGTGGCGAACGCGACCTGCTGGAAGCCATCGTCTTTCCTAGCGCCAGCTTCGTACGCAGTTACGAACCGGTCCGCGTCATCACTGCCGATGAACGGGTCCTCAACGGCATCATCACGCGGGACAATCCCGAAGAAATTGTCCTCGTCCTCGATGCGGACAAACAGGAGCGCGTGGCCCGGCGCGACATCGCGTCCATCACGCCCAGCACTGTTTCTATCATGCCGGCGGGATTGGATCAGCAGCTCACGCGCCAGGAACTAGCCGACCTGCTCGCCTTCCTCAAAGCCTGCCGTTGAGTTTGTCCCTGAACTCAGGAAAGAAAACAGGTCAATGAAAGCTGTGTATTGGAAACCATACTTTGGAATGTTGAGACCGATAACTAAATGTCATAGGGAGGATCACTGTTCGCATAAGCTTGTTTCTCGAACCAATTGTCATAATACGGATGCTGGCCGCGCCACCAGGCCCAGAGGCTGCATAACCCATAAGCCGGCAAGAAAAACGGACCCCAGCGGCAATACTGACGGATATGGACGTGTTCGTGCGAGCGGCAGTAATCCAGAGCGGCGGTCGATCGACCCACAATGACGTGGCCCAGTGTCATCGCCTCGGCACCGCAAATCCGTTCCAGAAACCACCGAGCCAGTCCGCCGTAAATCTCCAGAGCACCCTGCCGCCAGCGCACCCCGCCGCCCCCCAACCACGACGGCAATAGGAACAAGCAACCCAGCACGCTATTGGGCAAGGCCCAGACAAATCCCAGGCAGCGACCCGCCACGTGGAACCACCGCATCGGACAGCATCCATCTCTCAGATATGTTAAATACAACCCGAAATTAATACCGATATATCCAATTACAAAAACCCACGATTGCGTTTATTTTTGCTCTCGAATCATCCAGTTTCTCTCAATCATTCCTTCTGTATTATCAATCTGTGCTGGCCTGCCAAGATAATTGTCAATGATCATGTTCTCTTTCCCACCTTGAGCTTGAATACTGATCGAATTAGCGTGGGGACGATCATCCCGGATGAGGCAATCGCTGATGCGCGAGCGCGTCACTCCCCGTAATAACAAGCCAATACCATCACAATCCACAATGGATAACCCTTGGACCTGGCAGCGATGGCATTGTTCCAAGGTCACCGCGGCCGTACAAGCCCGCGTCGCTGAGATAACAAATCCTTTCAATATACATTCGGAACATCGGCGCAATACTATGGCATTTGCAGTGTCCTCACGTTCTTCACGCCAATAGCGGGGATTGCGATCAAAATTATTCTCACCGACGATGATATAGGAACTATCTTCTATTAATAGATTATGTTCATAAGCCGTCCAGAAGGTGTTGCCGGTGATGACGGCCCCACGGACATGATCCAAATGGACGTTAACCATGACGTCGCTGAGAACGTTGCCGGTTATGGTGATGTGCCCCTCGCGGCGTTCATCTGTCTTAGGAACCACTCGTTCGCTGAGACCCCGGATGCGAATGTTAGCCGAACCGCGGGCTTCATGATTGTGCTGGATGGTGCAGCCGCTGATCGCCACCTCGGCGTTGGCACCGCCTTCGATCAGAACATTCGCCGTGGGCGGGCTATTCTTCCCCTGATTGCTCTCGAGGTCGCAACCGCTGATTTGCAAATTGCGAATCTCTCCGCCGCGACAGACGATGCCCCCTTCATCACAGTAGCTGATATGCGAGGCTGATATATTGATTTGATGCAAATTGACATGGTCGAGAAAAATACCAATTCCTTTGTTGTGATATATGTGGGAACTTGCAATGATCACATTGCGATTGCGCTGGAGCAAGTGAATGCCATGGCGGCACTGGCGGATCAGCACATGGGAGATGATCATCTGCATGGTGCCCGTAACGGCGAGGCCGTCGGCTTGCGGGTGCGTGCCGGTGATCTCCAGTCCTTCGACGCGTGGCATGCGTTCTTGTTTCCAGACAACCTCCTGCACCGTGTGGGGAGCAGCGGTTCCCTGGTGAGTGCCGACAAAGCGCAGAGCTGGTCCTGCACCCGTCATGAGGAGGCGCGCCACTCCGCCGCCATCGAGACACACATAGCCGGTTTTGCTCAAATCGACCGTCACGGTCCGGCTCAGGCGGTAGGTGCCCCGCGGCAGAATGATGTGTCCCACGCCGCTGTCCACCGCCTTCTGCAAGGCTTCCGTGTCATCCTGGATGCCGTCGCCTTTGGCGCCGAAACGGCGGACGTCGCCCGCCGCCAGCTCCACCTTCCCCTCGCCCGCCGTGTCACTGCGGGGCGCACGAGACGCAGCGAAAGCCAGGCAAGTGGCCAAAACCATCATACATACTGATGTCCATACATAAAATCGACTCTTTTTCATACTAAGATTTACCTCCTATACCAATGGCATATTTGGCGGTATTGCTGAGCTACTGATGCCAATCGCCCTCGAAGAAACCGCGGTAAGCCCGGCCGAACCATGCCGGCGACGAGGGTTGCCCTTCCTGGCCCAAATGATCGACAGCGGTGACCCAGAAACGGGTGACACGCTGCCGCCCGACGCGATAGCGGTAGCGGGTTTCCCGGATCGGTTGATCGGTGAGGCGAATGATTTCCCATGTACCCCGAAGCATGTAGATATGATATCCAATCACATTTTTTTCCAAGGGTGGTTCCCATTGGATTTCCGCAAAGTCTTCCACTTCCCGGCAGAGGACATGGCGGGGTTCGCTGGGAATGGTCAGGACGTAGGGCGAAGGGCCGCTTTCGCGCCCCAGGCGATTGACCGCGCGAAGAACATAGGCATAAACGGTCCAGGGGTAGTCGCTGTCTGGGGATTTCTGACGGAGTGTGACAGTGTCATGCCAGTGGGTTTGGCGGACCGGTTCGCGGGTGAGGCGCTGCCACTGCACGATGTCCTGGACTTCGACGAACTGCGGTTGGTCGTATTCGGGGTCATTGTCGCGCCAGGCGGCAGGCTGGCCCTTGCGGACCGTGCGCGGAATGACCCGTCCCCGGTAGACATGCCAGCCGACGATATCTGCCTGGTCAGCCGCAGGCCATTGCAGTGACACGCCCTTGTCTGTAGCGGAAGCGGTCAGGCGGCGCGGTGCAGGAGGGTCGCTGCGGGCACGCCGGCTCGGAGGGCTTTCCCGTCCCTGGGCATCCACGGCGGTGATGCGATACCAAGTCGTGGCGGTAGCAGAAGGTGCGCGATCGCGCCAGGTGCAGGAGTCGGTCTGGCCGGCCAAAGTGAATTGCGTTTGCCACGGCTTGTCAGCCACGGCCCGGTAGATGCGATAGCGCTCCGCCCCGCCCACGGCGGACCAGGCAAGCTGCACGCCCCCCTCTTCATCCGTCAAGGCACGTAAAGATTGCGGTGCAGATAATTGTTTTTCCTGCTTCTGTTCTGCATAACGATACGTCCAGATTTCCGGACGATTGGTCTTGTCGGATGAGGTTTCCAGAATGAATAGATTCCGTTCTTCATCATAATCCAGGTTTCGTGAGCGACTTTTGCTGGGAGACGGTTCCTGAACTGGATTCATTTTCCGCCATTGTCGTTGTTTTAAGTCTAATACCCATGTTTCATGTCCATCTTGGGCCTTCCAGACGACGAGGAGCAAGACCTGATGGCGGGAGTCGTAGGCCATGCGGGGAATGGTGCAGTAATCGCGGGTGACTTTATGGGCCGGGGGATGGGGTTCCAACTTCAGGGCTTCCCAGTTTTCGGTTTGAAAATCGTAGAGCCAGGTGCGTTCATCGACCAGATACTGGCTGCCAAAGAGCACAAGGCGGTTCTGGCTGCGATCGTAGGCGAGGGCGGCGCCATCGCGGGCAGGCGGCGACTGTTTCGCCGGCAGGATGTACAATTGATTCGAGTAAACATCATAAGCAAATAATCGCTGATGTGCACCAGAGCTACTTTGCCCGCCAAAGCTGATGACCAATTCATGTTCTGGGTCATAAGTTCCACTACTATTCAAGCCTCCGATAGGTGCTGATTGCCGTCCTTTCATACCATAAGGTTCTGGTCTCATATTGATGAACTCGTTGGTTTGCGGATCATAGATCCATACATGGGACTCTTTGAGTTTGACACCGCGGCTCCATTGGTAGCCGTGGCCCAGGCTGCCGCCGGGAAAGCGGACGAAAACACCCTGGACGCGGTCGAAGACATTCGCGCCATCGACACAGCAGGCGCCGGGGGGCGAAGTAGGCGGAAAACGTTGTTCCCACCGACCACTTTCCAGGTCGAAGAGGAAAGTCTGGAACCCCTGGGGGATGCCATCATGGCCGCCGTGATGAATCCAGCGCCGGCGGAGCGGATCGTAGCCGCCGCTGCCTTCGTAGGGAAAATCGGGGACAGGCTGGCCGGGCCGCGGACTCTGCAAAACCCAGCAATTGACCGGATGCGCTTCCCGACGAGGCGCCCCCGGCGGATCGGCTTCTGGAGCCGGGAAAGACAGGAGGGACGGCGGCAGCGCCCCCATCAGCACCGCCGCTGACATAGCTCGGACAGTCATCAGGATGCATCGCGGGAACATGGCAGCGTCTCCGGCGAAGGGAAGGCTCATTCTGGGCGGGATTACATCGGCAACGGGTCAAGGCTGGCATCATTGTACCTGCGTGGCGGGGATTTTCCTAACATAATTCTGAGCGGAAATGCGGGAGATCGAGGTCCTGGCGGCGACGCCCCGGCAGGCACTGCGGCCACGGGACCAGGTACGCAGGGCCCAGTAATCGATCCACAGGGAGAAGCTGATGGCGGAGCGGGTGACTGATCAGGTCCTGGAGTTGCCGGTACCGGCGGCGGGCCAGTTGGTGGAAATGGATGTCCGCACGGACGAGATGCTCCTGAATATGGGACCGCAGCATCCGAGCACCCACGGGGTGTTGCGGCTGGTCCTGCGGACTGATGGGGAGGTGGTCGAGGAGGTGACCCCCCATCTGGGTTATTTGCATCGCTGTGCGGAAAAGATCGGCGAGAATGTCACGCCCATCCAGTTCATCCCGTACACAGATCGTATGGATTACCTGGCCGGGATGAATATGAATCTGGGTTACTCACTCGCCATTGAGAAATTGGCGGGAATCGTTGTTCCCGAAAAAGCCAACATCATACGTGTCATTGTTTGCGAATTGAATCGTATTGCTTCCCATCTTGTGGGCATGGGAGCATATGGTCTGGATTTGGGTTCCTTTTCTCCATTTTTGTATGCATTTCGCGAGCGGGAGCATATTCTGGATTTGTTTGAAGACGTCTGTGGAGCACGTTTGACATATAGCTACATCACTATCGGCGGAGTCCATGATGATCTGCCCGCGGGATGGACGCAGCGGGTGCGGCACTTTCTCGACTATTTCCGGCCCCGGATTGAAGAGTACCATGCCCTCTTGACCCACAATCACATGTTTGTGAGGCGGACCGCCGGCATTGGTGTGTTGAGTAAAGATCAGGCGTTGTCGTATGCCTGTAGCGGTCCTGTATTGCGCGCCTCTTTGAATCGGCAGCAAGGGGACCCGGCATGGGATTTGCGTAAAATTGAACCCTATTGCGGCTACGAAAATTATTCTTTCGATATCCCCATTCCGCCTTTTGAGGATGCTCCGCCATCAACTGTAATTGGAGACTGTTGGCATCGGTTTTATGTACGGATGCGGGAGGTGGTCGAGAGCGTGCGGATTGTGGAACAGGCGGTAGAGCGTTACGACGCTCTGCATGCCGAGGAGGAACGGCTGCGTCAGGAGTATGAGCAGCGGCGGGGAACGCTCTCCGCTGAGGAAGCGAAAGCCCAGGAGGCCCAGTGGCAGGAGTTGCTGCGGAAGAAGTATGCCCACCGGGTCGAGCCGCCGCGCCATCTGCCTGCCGGGGAGTGCTATGTGGAGACCGAGTGCCCCCGCGGCCAAATGGGCTTTTACGTGGTCGGACGGCCTAGCAAGGAAAATGTCCCCCTGCGGGTACGTGCCCGTTCCAGTAGCTTTTGCAACCTCAGCGTAGTCCCTGAACTTTGCCGCGGCTGTCTGATGGCAGACATTCCGGCGATCGTCGGCAGTATCGACATTGTTATGGGTGAAATCGACCGCTGACCGCTGGCTGTTTCCCGCCTTAGCCGGGCGCGTCATTTCCAAAGCCGAGCGGCTATCAGCTCATGGCAGAAAGCCGGGGGAAGTCCAACGCCGCTCTCTCAGAAAAAACGCAACGGAGCCAATGAAAGGCCCGCCGAGGGGAGTCCCGGCGGGCGCCGTTATTGCTGGACCAGCAGATCAACACGAACCGATGCGGCTTCAGTCGCTACTGCGGACGGCCATGAAGATGCGGAGGATGTAGTAGAAGAGCATGGCGGCGGAGCCGAACAGGGCCATGCTGGCAGCGACATGCTCATGCGTACCGTAATGGTGGATGATGTTCGAGGTGTCGTAGATGATGTAGCCCGCGAAGAGGGCGACCATGGCCGCGCAGAAGACCAGGCCAAGCGAGAAACCAAACAGGACCGCGGCGAGGATCAAACCCAGGGCAGCAAAGGAACAGACCCAGAGGATCGGCCCCAGGAAGGAGAAGTCCCGTCCGGAAGCGAAGACCGCCACGGTCAGGGCGCCGAACACCGCCAGGGTGACGATTCCGGCCTGGAGCGGAAGCTGCGGGGAGCCGCCGTACTTCGGCTGGCTGGCCAGGGTCAGGATCGGAGTAAACAACAGCGTGTACAGGAGGACGTACAGGGCGAGACCAGCATATTGCACGCCGACGTTGGAGCGGGCATAGGCCATGCTGTGAGCGACCCAGGTGCCGGCAATGAACACGACCATCAGGCCCAGCCAGGCGAGTTTGCTTGTGAACAGTTGCAGCATGACCTGTTCGGCGATGCCGCTGACTTGCAGGAACACGGACAGACCGACAAAGGCTGCCCCTGCACCCGCCACGTGGGCATAGGTACGGCGGATGAAAGCGACCCGCTCGCTCACCGGAGCTTCCGCCGCCACCGACTCGACATGATAGCCGTCTACCAGATAGTTACTCATGGCTTTCCTCCTCTGTACCGGACGGAACCCATCACCGCAGCATCGTCTTTATTCCGCAAAGACATGCCCGGATGCTTTGCTAGTATTATTCGCCGATCGACCGCCTTTATTATACCAGGGACAGGAGCAAAACAATACAGATTCCAGCCCATTCGTTCCGACCTATTCGGAGAAAATTTCATTCCAGTCTATTCGGCGAAGACCTTTTCGCTCAGGCCGGTGTTAAGGCGCAGGTCGGTGTAGCTGTACATTTCCAGCAAGTCGGAGTGCGGAGCGGAAGGCTGGGTCGAAGTGTAGGCTTCATAGCGGAGGGGGAGTTTGGTTTTTTTGTCCACGTAGAGGATGGCGCGGGCAGCCGAACGGAAGGCATGGGGCCGGCGCAGGAGAAGTTCATAGCGTGTCACGTCCTGCTGGGCATAGAGGTAGTCGGCGGTCAAAACTTCGATGGGGTTGCGTAGGCCGCGTTCGCGTTCTATCAGGGCATGGAGGCGTTGCAGCAGAGCGCCGATCGTCCATTGGGGCAGGGGATAGCGGTGGGCGGCGAGGAACTTGGGGTCGTCGGTTTCCAGGAGGCGGAATCCCTTGAGGCCGTCTGGACCGGCGGGGCGGAGGCGGACTTTCCCAGGCCGGCTCTGCGCGGAATAGGCCAGCTCCAGACCGGCGACTGCTTGGGGCTGTGTGAAGCGGACGCGAACGCCCAGCGGTTGGACCCGAACCTGCATCAGGGCGACTTCTTCCGCCCCCAACACACCCTGGAGGCGTTCCTGGCGGGTAAAGGTGCAGGTATAGTCCCGCAGGCGGGCATGGGCCGCGGCGGCTTCCCGAAGCATAGCAGACAACGCCTCGACCCCCTTGGCCCCCAGCACTCCTGCGGCCGCTGTGGGGGGAGAAGCCGCAGAGGGGGAAGTCGCAGCCGCTGGACTCGATGGTGAAGCCGCCTTCGGACTGCCCGCAGTTATCTGCGCCAGACTCCCGCCCCACCACCCTGCCGCCACTACACTCAGAATGGCGAATGCCCGCCGCATAGCTTCCTCTCCTGCCCATCCGGGTCCGAGGGTCCATAGAACCTGACAGTAGGGAGTACATAGCCGCGGGTGGTCCCGGCGCGAAGAGCAAGTTGAGTGCAAGTTGCCTGTCCATGTTTTTGAGTTGAAGCTCTGAGGTCCCGCCGATGTCTGTCCAGATCGTCACTGTGGAGTCGGCACCGTTCGCTGAGAACAGCTATGTGCTCTGGGTGGAAGGCAGCAATGCGGCGCTGGTGGTCGATCCCGGCTTCGAACCGGATGTGATCCTCGATGTCCTCGCCGACCGCGAGTTGACCCTAGCGGCGATTCTGTGCACGCACGGTCATGTGGATCACATCGCCGGCAATGCAGCCCTGAAGCAGCGCTTCCCCTCGGCGCCCCTGATCATTGGCCGGGGAGATGCCCCCATGCTCACCGACCCGATGCTCAATCTCAGCGGCCTATTCGGCTTCGATATTGTCAGCCCGCCGGCGGACCGGACGGTGAGTGACGGGGAGCAGCTCAACCTCGCCGGCATGAGTTGGGACGTGCGAGAGATTCCCGGCCATTCTCCGGGGCATGTGGTGTACATCCTGCGGGAACCAAAGCCGTCTCTGGTGCTCGGCGGCGATGTGCTCTTCCGCGGAAGCATCGGGCGGACAGATTTCCCCGGCGGCGACTTTGCCACTCTGACGGCCGGCATTCGCCGGGTGCTCTGGCCTTTGCCCCCGGACACGGTGGTCTATCCCGGACATGGACCGGCCACGACCATCGGCCACGAACGGCGAACCAATCCCTTCCTCCAGGATTGAAGCGAGGCCAAAGCGGGGATTGCAGCGAGGCCGAAGCGGAGCGGGTCAGGGGCAGCGCCGCGTTTTCTTCCAGTCTTCCTGAAAAGATCGCCGCAGCGCCCAGGCCCCGTGCCACGTCCCTGTCAGCGGCGGGAAGGCAGGGGTTGCTGGAGGGTCCATTCCAGGGCGTTGAGCAAAAGGCGCTGGAAGTTTTCGTCCTGGAAGTCGTCAGGATGGCCGAGGGAAGTGTAGAAGATGCGGCGGCCTTTGAGGGTCCGCACCCAGGCGACCGGTTCCGTCTGACCGCTGGGAATGGTGCCGGTCAGCAGCACCTGGACATCGGGAGCCAGGCGCGGATTTTTGTAGAGACTGCCCTGGGAACGGAAGGGGCGGACGCCCCGGAGTACCGGATGCTCGCTGGCGCCGGGAGCGGGACGTACTTCACAGACCACGCCGGCGCCGTAATGCCCCTGGTAATCCCCGCCGAAAATCTCCTTGTCCATCTCCAGCCAGTTCTGGAACCCGTGGCTGGCCGTGCGGATCCCCACGATCGGCTTGGACGAGCGGGCGAACTCCTGAATGATCTTGAGCGATTCTCCTTCCAGGCGCAGGCGGCGGGTGAAGAAGATGGCGGCATCGCACTCCTGGAGCTGTTCGATTCCCGGCAGGGAGGTGTCTTTTTCCGCTTGGGCCGAGAGGAGCACACATTCGAGAGCGTATCGCTCCTCCAACAATTTGCGGAACTGGCGGAGGGAGGCGTCGGATTTGTACTCGAACGAGCCGGAGATGAGGGCCAGGCGCAAGGGGCGCCGCTTCGCCGGTTGGGTCGTGGAGGTCTGTTCCTTGGCGGGCGGGGCGGAAGGGGCCGACGGAGGAGCTTGGCTTTGCAGATAGGCGAACAAATCGGCAACTTCCTGATCGCTGAGAGAGTCGAGGAGGCGTTCCGGCATCAACGACACAGGCGAGGGGCGGATGTCAGCGATGTCGGCTTTGGGGACCGAGAAAGTCACCGGCTGATCG
Organism: Thermogemmata fonticola; assembly: GCF_013694095.1. NCBI lineage: Bacteria > Pseudomonadati > Planctomycetota > Planctomycetia > Gemmatales > Gemmataceae > Thermogemmata > Thermogemmata fonticola. The sequence goes on from NZ_JACEFB010000004.1 coordinate 235,125, forward strand.
TTGACCACGGTGGTCAGGAGGACCGTCGAGCCTTGATCGGCGGCGATGCCAGAAAGGCGGCGTTCGTCGTGAGTGAGCACGGTTTGGACCAGGTATTCCGGGCGGATGTAGGCGGAGGGGTCCACGATGTGGGTCAAGAGGTAAAGGCGGTTGTGGCGGTCGGCGGTGGTCAGGTCCGGGCCGATTTTCCCGCCTTCGCCGTGGAGCTGGTGGCAGGCGGCACAGAGTTTGTGGAAGAGGGCTTTGCCGCGGGTGGCATCGGCGTGTTTTTCCCGGCTAAGGACGAGGTTGAGCCAGGCGATGCGGGCTTGTTTTTCGCCGCTGGTGGCCGGTGCGAGCTTGCCAAAGTGCTTCTCCACCAGGGCGGTCAAAGGCGGGTGATTGTGAGCGACGGCGGCGCGGGCGTGATCCAGGGTCAGGTGGGCTTTGGGGAAGCGGCCCGCCTCCCACTGCTGGAAGAGCGTCCAAGTCCAGGCCGGGCGGCTTAGGAGCAATTGCACGGCCCGACGCTGCCCCGCTGGCGAAAGGGACGCATATTGCTGCAAGACGAAATCTGCCAGCGCGGGGTCATCATACGCCTCCAGAGCGCCGAGCAAGGCGAGCCGGAGGGTGTCACTGCCGCTGGCTCGGAGCTGGGCCTGGAACAATTCCTTCGCCTGGGGGTCGCGGACTTGTTGCAGGACCTGGAGGGCGGTGAGGCGATCCTTTTCCGGAGCTTGGGGCTGAGCGACGATCCGCCGCAACTCGGCTAGGGCCGCGGGAACCTGCATGCGGGCTTGAACCACGCGCAATAGCGGATCCTCGGGATGCTCGCGCTGGCAGGCGTCGAGCAGGGAGCGCAGCGGTTCGGGAACGCCCGGCAGGCTGCGCCCTTCCAGTCCCTGGGCGAGACCGCGCAGCAGCAAAGAGGGCGGATACGTCTGGGCTAGGGCAGCGAGGAAGGGATACCCCCGCTCCTCGGCGCTGAGGCGGCGGGCCAGCTTGATGACCAGCTCTTCCGCCAGAGGCCGCGTTTCCGGGCGGGTGAGGGCGTCGGGGGCGATCCACTCCATAGCGGCGGTGGCCGGGGATTGGCCCGCGGCTGAGGTCGAGGTGGTGGCAAGCCAGCGGGTGACCTGCTCTTCGATGGCCCACCAGAGGAGCAAGGGCAGATGGGTATCGCGGACCGAGCGGGGGTTGTTCTGCAAGCTGTGGAGCAGCGGGCGAGCCTCGGCTGGGGGCATCCGGCGCGCGGAGCAGGCCAACTGGGCCAAAACGACGGGGCTGCTGTCCTGCCCCAAGGCGCGGAGCTGCTGGGGGGAAAGTCGGCCAGCAGGCCAACGTTCCGGCATGTCTGCCGCCAGGCGGATCGTCCAGGCTCGTACCTGCTCGTGGGCATGAGCCAAGCCCAGTTGCAGCACAGCATCCGACCAGCCGCCGCTGGCATAGAGCCCCCAGAGGGCTTCCAGCGCGGGCCAGTCGCGCTCCTGCTCCAGCATCTGTCGCAAAGCGGCATAGGCGGCCGGATCGCGCCGCTCCGCCAGCAGTTGCCGGGCAGTGGTGCGGTACCACTTGTTCGGGTGTCGCAGCAGGGCCACCAGCTCCGCCAGGCTCTTGCGGGTCAGGTCCACCTGCGGATAGCGGGGACCGCCCTGGTATTCGATGCGGTAGATGCGCCCGCTGTCCTTGTGCCAGTTGTCGATGGGATCCAGGTGAGCGGCTCGCCGATCGTACCAGTCCGCCACATAGACGCATCCATCCGGTCCCAGGCACAGGTCCAGAGGACGAAACCAGGGATCATCCGTTTCGAGCAGCTCGCCTCCGTGTTCCGCCCGGAAGGAAGCTCCCACCGCTTCCAGCTTGTGCCAATAAATGGCGTTGGATAGCAGATTGCAGGCGAGATACTGATGCCGCAGGGCTTCGGGATACAGGTCCGCGTCATAGAGAATCCCGCCGCAGGTGACATGGCCGCCCTTGAAGTTCTTGTAGGGCACGTGGTCGAAGTAGCCGAAGGTATAGGGGTTGTGCAACGGGCCGTGCTTGGCAAAACCTTTGATGTAATAGGCGCCGGGAAACTGATGGAGCATGGCGTAACCGCCCCAGTTCGTGCCAGCGATGAGCTGGCCGTGGCGGTCGAAGTCCAGGCCGTAGGTGTTGCCCCCCCCTTCGCTGAACAGCTCGAATTTTTTCGTCAGCGGGTGGAAGCGCCAGATGCCTTGCTGGAACTCGACGATGGGATCGTTCGGATGATGGGGATTGCGGATGCGGCTAGTGCTAGTGCTGCCCGCAGCGCCGTAGAGCCAGCCATCCGGTCCCCACTTGAGGTGATTGGCCAGCGAGTGCGTGTCATCCATGCCGAAGCCTTCCAGCAGCACCTCCGGGTCCCCATCGGGAACGTCGTCCCCATCGCGGTCAGCGTAGAAGAGCAGATACGGCGGTTGGGCCACATAGACCCCGCCGTGTCCCAGGCAAAAACCGCTGGCAATGTTCAGCCCGGTCACAAAATCCTTCGCCTTGCGGAAGACCCCGTGCTCATCGGGATCGTAGAGGATGGTGATCTTGTCCGCCCCTTTGGGACCCCGCGGCGGCGGCTCCGGCACCTTGTCCCAAATCGTGCGGAGATACTGATCCTGGCGCACCGGCTTGAGACCAGCATATTGGGGATATTGCAAGTATTGCAGCACCCAGAGTCGGCCGCGGGCGTCGAAACAGAGGCTGACTGGCTGGCGGATCATCGGCTCGTGCGCGATACAGCGGACGGAGAACCCCGGCGGCAGTTTCATTCCTGCCACCGCCTGTTCCGGCGTGCGCTGCCCCCAAGCCAGCGCCGGTCCCATCCCCACAATCACAACGCTCCAGAGCAAACATCGCAGCATGACCCGCCTCCGCAATGCCACTTCTTCTCCCACAGTTCCGGGGGATTACCGCGTGCACTCCGAGTTTCACGGGTTCCCTTCATCTCCCTTGTCCGCTGCTCCCTTGTCCGCTGGAAGTCAGCCCGTGGACCTTCGGACATCGCAGGATCTTCGTGCCTGGCCCCAGACAGTTATGGGGATTCTGTCCGCGGGTTGAGCCGGAAGACCGTGAGCCGGAGACGACGCACTGCGGGGAGAAAGTTTTGACCTTCGGCTCGTGACTTTTGGCAAAAGAAGACGACACACCAAGCCATCAGGAGTGCGAATCCCGGAAGGACGCCTTCCAGGTTTTCCGGCCCATCTCCAGTGCCATCTACATCCATCTACAGTTGCAAGATGGAGGATGAGGAGGGCAAAAGCAAGGGGTTTGTTACCGAAGGTCCAGGCGGGGACTGCTTCTCCAAGAGGGAGCCTGGACGAATGAGCGAGGCGGAAGGCGGCTACTCCGGAGGGGATTGGCGGCCAAGCGATCGGGAACCTAGCGGGAAGCGTCCAACGGCGGCAACGGCCAGGGGAATGATCGCCAGGAGAAGGGGCGGCCTTTGCAGCGGCGGGTGGGCTTTCGTGCCAATGGTCACTCCCGAACCAGCAGACCGAGGGCCTGGCGGAGCTGGAGATCGGCACGGTGCCAATCGGCGGCGGCTTGGAGCAGGGCGGCCTCCGCTTGGAGCAGTTCCAGGCGGGCGGCGAGCAACTCAGCAGTGACAGCTTGCCCGGCGGCTTGGCGTTTCTCCAGCTCAGCCAGTTGCTGGCGCCAGAACTCGACTTGGCTTTGCCGGGCGGCCGCGACGGTGCGCTGCCCCTGACGGGCGGCGATGGCGGCCCGGACTTCCGCGGTGACCTGCCGCTGCCGCGCTTGCAAGACCGCTTCCACGAGGGACCGTCCGCGCTGCTCCCACAGAGTCGGAGCCTTGCGCAGCTCCGCCAAGAGGGTCTGAAGGGGTGAAGGGGCCGGGCCAGTGCTGAGCAAGGGGTGAATCGCCTGAAGCAATCCCTCCGCTTGGGCCAGGGCGCGGCCGTCGACTTGCAACAGCAGGCGCAAGAGGTTGAGGTCGGGCCGGTAGGTGAGGGCCAAATCCACAGCGGCTTCCACCGCCACATCGCGGGGATCGACCTGGAGCTTCACGGTCGGCCACAGCGGCGGATCGGCGCCAGGCAGCCCCAGGCGTTCGGCCAGGGCGGCATTGAGGGCGATGCGCAAACTCTCCACCTGGGCCAGCCGCGAGCGGACCTCCAGCAATTGCCGCTGGACAGTCAATAAATCCTGGGCCGAGCGCACCCCTTGTTGCACCGCCTTTTCCAGACTGTGCGCCTGATCCTGGAGCAATTGCTCCGCTTGGCGCAAGCGGTCATACTGGCCTTCCGCCGCCGCTAAGCGGTAAAAGTCGCTCAGAGCTTCGGCCATGTGGCGGTTGCGCAGTTCATCGGCGGCATAAGCGCGGATGAGGTTCCAGATTTCGCCCTCGCCGTGTTTGAGGCGCCGCAGACGGGGCATGTCTGCCGGCACGGCCAAAACATCTGCCACAGGGGTCGCCTGGAAAGTTCGGCGGCGGCATTCCTCCGCCGTCAGATGGCGGTAGAGTGACGGCAGGGGGGAGGGCGGAATATCGGGACGAGGGACCTCCACGGTGATGGTCTGCCGCGGTCCTTCGGGTAGGGGAGCCGCCTCGCTGGGGGCCGGAAGCCCAGGCCAGCCGCCGGCATGACATCCCGCTGCCGCTGCTAGACAAACCAATGCCAGGCATCGCTGAACCATCCCCTTCTCCCCTGGGCAGGGTGCCCCCTGTCCTTATCGGCACTGCCGCGGCGTGCAGTGCAGCAAACATCCCCTTTCTGCTTGTCAAGGTCAGGCCAGGACGGGTAAACTACCTCCAGGAACCCTGGGGAGGCGATGAGCCATGCGGAGGAGTAGTCACCAGTCACGGCAGGGGGGCGTCCGCTGGGGCATGCCGGCGGCATTAGCGCTGGTGGGGTTAGCCGCGGCGGCTCTGGCGCAATCCAGTTATCAGGACCCGCCGCTGACCCCCCAAGATCGCACCCACTGGGCCTTCCTTCCTCCGAAAAAATCCAGCCCCCCTCTCGTGACCAACAAGGCTTACTCCCCCCGCAACGCGGTGGATGCTTTCATCTACGCCCGCTTGCAGCAAGCCGGGCTGGCTCCCTCGCCGGAAGCAGACAAACGCACGTTGATCCGCCGCCTCCATTTCGACCTGATCGGCCTGCCTCCCACGCCGGAGGAAGTGGACGCCTTCCTCCAGGACCCTGCTCCCGATGCCTACGAGAAACTGGTGGACCGCCTGCTCGCTTCCCCCCACTTCGGCGAACGCCAAGCCCAACACTGGCTCGATGTCGTCCGCTTTGCCGAAACCAATGGCTACGAACTGGACGGCGAACGCCCACACGCCTGGCGCTACCGGGACTACGTCATCCGCTCCTTCAACGCGGATAAGCCCTATGACCGCTTCCTGACCGAGCAACTGGCGGGGGATGAGCTGGCAGCCGGGCAGGACCCCCGCCAAGCCGCCGAGCTGTGGATTGCCACCGGCATGCACCGCTGCGGCCCCGTCCACATCGTCAGCGGCAATCTCGATCAAGAGATGCTCCGCCAGGAACGCCTGACCGAAATGGTCAAAGGAGTGGGCACCGCTTTCCTGGCCCTGACGGTGGATTGCGCCCGCTGCCATGACCACAAATTCGATCCCTTCTCCATGGGGGACTATTACCGCCTGCAAGCCTTCTTCTCCGCCGCCCGCTATGCAGAGATCGACATTGCTACGGAGGAGGAGAAGGCCGCGTACAAAAAGCAAGCCGCTCCATTGCAAGCGGAAATGGCGGAGTTGCGCAAACAGGTGGCGGCCATCGAGGCCCCCTATCGGGCGGCTCTGGTTCAGGCCAAGCGGGCCAAGCTGGAGCCGCGCTACCGCCAGGCTTTGGACACGCCCGCTGATCAGCGCACCGCGGAACAGAAAAAACTGGCCCAGGAGGCGGCCACCCTGCTCAAGGTCAGTTGGGATGAAATCGTGGCGGCCTTGTCTCCCGCGGACCGCGAACGCCGAGCGGAGTTGAAAGAGCGCCTCCATGCCTTGCAAGCCCGCCTTCCCCCTCCGCCCGCCCAGGCCTGGGCCATCCGCAATGAGGAACCGATCCCGACCTTCATCCTCAAGCGGGGCGAACCCCATCGCAAACTGGTCAGTGTGGTGCCCGCTTTCCCGCGGGTTCTGACGACCGCCGCCGCCACTCCTCAGTCCCGCCTGGACCTGGCCCGCTGGCTGACCCGCCCGGATCATCCCCTGACGGCACGCGTGATAGTCAACCGCCTCTGGCAGCACTACTTTGGCCGCGGCCTCGTACCCACCGCCGATGACTTCGGCCTGCGCGGCCAACCCCCGACTCATCCCGAATTGCTCGACTATCTCGCCCTGGAGTTGGTCGAGCACCGCTGGTCCCTCAAACACATCCACCGCCTGATCGTCACTTCCGCGACCTACCGGCAGTCATCCCTGACCACTCACGGACAGCAGCGCGACCCGGAAAATCGGCTCCTGTGGCGCATGAACCGTCAGCGGCTTGATGCTGAGGCGCTCCGCGACGCCATTCTGACCGCCGCCGGCACACTCAACCGCCAGGTCGGCGGACCCTCGGTGCGCGTGCCTCTGGAGCCGGAAGTGTACGCCCTCATCTTCACCGAAGGGGAACCGGATGGCCTCTGGCCCGTCACGCCGGACCCCGCGCAGCACACCCGCCGTTCCATTTACCTGTTCCGCAAGCGCAACGTCCGCCTGCCACTGCTGGAGGTTTTCGACCAACCGGATACTCTCAACCCCTGTTGCGTCCGGCCGGTGAGCACCTTCGCGCCGCAAGCCTTGATCCTCATGAATTCCCCCTTCGTGCGGGAGCAGGGCCTGGCTCTGGCTGCCCTCCTCTTCCGCCAATGCCCCGCTGACGCTGGAAAGCGCCTCGAACAGTTGTTCCGCCGCTGTTACGGACGCGCTCCCACGCCCGCCGAACGCCAAATGGCGGAAGAGTTCCTCCGCGAGCAGCAGGAGACGCTCCGCGACCGCCTCCGTGCCCGTCAGCCTTTGGGCATCGACCCGCGCGCATTTCCGCCAGAGACCGACCTGGCCCAAGCGCGAGCCTGGGCGGACCTGGCGGTCGTCCTCTTCAACACGCACGAGTTTGTGTACAAACCGTGAGGCCCTGTCCTTCCCCTGGGCAGGTGGAAATCCGCCGGTCTTCCAGGTGAGGGGCGCGCCTTTGGGATCGAGTCGGCGAGGCCCTTTCCTCCGTGCAAGCGGTCAGTCCTTTGGACCAGGTCCGCGAGACCTGACGCACCTCGCCAGGGGTTCCCCTTGCACTCCGGCGGCCTGCGGCGGTAGAGTGGAGAAGATGCTTCCCGAACCGCTCCGGAAGCTCAGGTCCCGGCACCCCGGAAAGGAATCCGATCGTGAGAGGATGGCACGCGCGCAGCCCAGAACCCAGCCGCTGGGAAAGCGGTCACGCCGAGGAGGGATGGTGGGAGGAAGTCCAGCAGGCCCAGGATCAGGCCCGCCGATGTTTGCTGGCCCAGCAGCGTCCCGATGGCCACTGGTGCGCCGAACTGCAAGGGGATACTATCCTGGAGTCGGAATTCATCCTCCTGCTAGCCATTCTGGGGCAACGCCAGGATGAGCGCATCGGACGGCTCGCGAACTACATCCGACGCCAGCAATTGCCGGAGGGGGGATGGTCCACCTATCCCGGCGGCCCGGCGGACGCCAGTGTGTCGGTCAAAGCCTATTTTGCTCTCAAGATCGCCGGAGATCGGGCGGATGCTCCGCACATGGAACGCGCCGCGGCCCAGATTCGCCAGCTCGGCGGTGCGGAAGCCGTCAACTCCTTCACCCGCTTCTATCTCGCCGCCCTGGGACAGATTCCCTACGACGCCTGCCCGACCGTGCCGGTGGAACTCATCCTCCTGCCCCGCTGGTTCCCCATCAATCTCTATGCCATGTCGGCCTGGAGCCGGACCATTTTCGTCCCGCTTTCCTTGGTCAACGCTTACAAGCCGGTCACGCTGCTGCCGGAAACCCTGCACATTCGGGAACTGTTTTTGACTCCGCCGCAGCAGTGGCGCCTGACCGCCAAGGCGCCGCAGGGGCTGCTGACCTGGACCCGCGCCTTCCTGCTGGTGGATCGGTTCCTGAAGTTTCTGGAGCGGCGGGGCTGGACGCCCTGGCGCCGGCGGGCGATGGAGCGTGCCCTGGACTGGATGCGCCAGCGCTGGCAGGATAGCGACGGCCTGGGAGCAATCTTCCCCCCGATGGTGTACCATGCCCTGGTGCTGCACTGCCTGGGGAAAGGGCCGGATGATCCGGAAATGCAGGCCGTCCTGGAACAATTGGCGGGGCTGATCCTGGAGGGGGAAGAAAGCCTGCGGGTGCAACCCTGCCTGTCGCCCGTGTGGGATACGGCACTGGCGGTGCATGCTCTGGCGGAAACGGGAGCGGAGCCGGAAGCTGTCCTATCCGCCGCGCGCTGGCTCCTTGGCCGCGAAATCCGCCAGCCGGGCGATTGGGCCGTGCGCGTCCGCGAAGCTGAACCCAGCGGCTGGTGCTTCGAGTACCGCAATCCGTATTATCCCGACGTGGATGACACAGCGATGGTACTCTTGGCCCTGGCCCGCAGCGGGGCCGCCCCGGAAGCCGGGGATACGGTGGCGCGGGCGTGCCGCTGGCTCCTGGCCATGCAGAACCGCAACGGCGGATGGGCCGCCTTCGACCGCGACATCGAAAACCCTCTGCTGGAAAAAGTCCCCTTCGCCGATCACAATGCCATGCTCGATCCCGCCTGCCCGGACATCACGGGCCGGGTCCTGGAAGCCCTGAGCCACTACGGCTACCGCCTCGGCCATCTGGCAGTCGATCGCGCTGTGCAATTTCTCCTGGCGCGCCAGGAAGAGTCGGGCGCCTGGTTCGGACGCTGGGGGGTCAATTACCTCTACGGGACATGGCAGGTGCTCAGCGGCTTGCGGGCGGTCGGGTTCGATCTCCAGCACCCGGCGGTGCGGCGTGCAGTCCGCTGGCTCAAGGAAGTGCAAAACCCTGACGGCGGATGGGGCGAAAGCTGCCGCAGCTACGACGACCCCGCCTGGGCCGGACAGGGCGAATCCACCGCTTCCCAAACCGCCTGGGCCATCCTGGGATTGCTCGCTGCGGGTGAAAAAGACGGCCCGGAAGTCCGAGCGGGAATCGAATTCCTCCTCGGCACCCAGAAAGCGGAGGGACACTGGCAGGAAACGGCCTTCACCGGCACGGGCTTCCCCCGCGTCTTCTACCTGAAATACCACCTCTATCCGCTCTACTTCCCGCTCTTGGCCTTGAGCCGGTACGCCCGCCTGGCCCGGACCCCCACCCCCCCCCCCCCCCCCCCCCCCCCCCCCCCCCCCCCCCCCCCCCCCCCCGCCGCAACGCTCTCCCTGGATGACGGACGCCGCTCCTCCTCACGCTCCGGTCGTGCCAACCCCGAGGTGATGAGCTGCCTGCACCCTCAACGATTCCCCCACGGAGGTCTTATGCGATTCCCCCTTTCGCTCACCGCTGACTTGACCGCCTACATGCTGCGGCAAAAACTCCGGCGACAGCGCCGCTTCCCTTTGGTCCTGATGCTCGAACCCCTCCACGCCTGCAACCTGACCTGTACCGGCTGCGGGCGGATCCGCGAATACGAATCCACCATCCGGGAAAAACTCAGTGTGGAACAATGCCTGGAATCTGTCGATGAGGCGGGAGCACCAATCGTCAGTATCTGTGGGGGGGAACCTTTGATTTATCCTCACATTGGGGAATTGGTGCGCGGCATCTTAAAACGCCGCAAACATATCTATCTATGCACTAATGGTGTCTATCTGGAGAAGAAATTGCATTTGTTCCGCCCCACATCCCGCTTCTTTTTCAACGTCCATTTGGACGGTTTGGAAGAGACGCACGACCGGTTGGTGGAACGGCCGGGGGTGTTCCGCGCAGCCATTGCGGGAATCCAGGCAGCCAAGCGTGCCGGCTTTCTGGTCTGCACCAACACGACGGTGTACCGGGAAACGGAAATCGCCGAGATCGACGCCTTGTTCGCCTATCTGACCGAGTTGGGAGTCGATGGCTTTCTGCTGTCACCGGCTTATGGCTACGCGGCGGTGCACCGGACCAATCCCCAAGGGGCCGCGGAGATTTTCCTCACCCGCGATGAGATTCGGGCCAAGTTCCAGCAAGCCCAGCATCTGTTTCATAAATACAAACTCACCACCTCGCCTATTTATTGGGAATTCCTCCAGGGCAAACGTGAATTGACGTGTGCCGCCTGGGCGAGTCCTACACGCAATGTCCGCGGTTGGAAGGGACCGTGTTATCTCATCACCGATGCCCATTATGATTCTTTCCAGGACCTTATGGAGAATACACCGTGGGAGAATTATGGCTATGGTAAGGACCCGCGGTGCGAACATTGCCTGATGCATTCGGGGTATGAGACGGCGGCGGCTTTGGGAATGAACGCCCGCCTCCGGGACGGCTGGAAGATGTTGCTATGGCAATTGACCTGAGCGGGCCGGTGATCGTCATTTTCTGCGCGCTGGAACGGGAGGCTGACGTCCTCCGCCGCCGCCTGCGGCACTACCGGCAGGTGCAGATTCAGACAAGCGGCATGGGTTATGCGGCAGCCCGGCAGTGTGCCGAGAGACGGTTGCAGCGGGAGCCGCGCCCCCATCTGGTCGTGGCCGCCGGCTTTTGTGGTGCTCTGCGGCCCGACCTGCGTGCGGGCGATATTGTCTGCGATGCCGCCGTGCACACTGTGCCCCACGTCCTCAGCACGCCGGAGGAAAAACAGCTCTGGGCGAAGCAAACCGCAGCCCTGGCGGTGGACCTGGAATCGGCAGCGGTGACAGAGGCCTGCCAGCGCTTCGGCGTGCCCTGCCGCGTGATCCGTTCCGTCTCCGATACCTGCAAGCAGGCGATTCCCCGCGAACTGCTCGATTGCTGGGTGGAGCAACGGCTGCGGGTGCGCAAGTTCCTCCACTGCGTGTGGCGGCGCCCCGCCCTCCTCGGCGAGTTGGTCCGGCTGGGGTGGCAAAGCCGCCGGGCCGCTCAAACCCTGGCTGCCGCCGTCGAAGATTGCGTGAAACAATTCCTGATGCGGAAAGACAAGGAGCTTTCCACGTCCCACACGCCGACTGCCCTGAATCCCCGATGAGCCTGCTCCGAACCCCCGAAGATGCCTGAGCGATCCTCGCGAGGATGCCTGGGCGATCCTCGCCTGGGCGGTCCGGAACCGTCCTAGGCCACGACGATGTTGACGAGCCGACCGGGGACGACTTTGACCATCTTGACCGTCTTACCGGCTATGTGGGATTGGACTTGGGGATCGGCCAGGGCCGCGGCTTGAACGGCGGCCTCGTCGCTGTCGGCGGCCACGCGCAGGCGGGAACGCACCTTGCCGTTGATCTGGATCGGGATTTCGATCTCCTCTTCGCGGAGCAATTCGGGATCGTAAGTCGGCCAGGGTTCATACGCCAGGGACTGGGCATGGCCCAGGATGCGCCACAGTTCCTCGGCGATGTGGGGGGCGTAGGGCGAGAGCAACAGGACGAAGGTTTGCAACACCTGCCGCGGCCGGACGCTGAGCCGGGTCAGGTGATTGACGAACTCCATCATGGCAGCGATGGCCGTGTTGAACCGCAGGGCTTCGGTGTCCTCGGTCACTTTGCGGATGGTGCGGTGGAGGAGGCGGAGGGTCTCCCGATCCGGGGGGACATCCTGGACGGCAGGATGCAGCACGGCTTGCTCGGCCGCTTCATCGACGATCAAGCGCCAGACACGACAGAGGAAGCGATAGACCCCTTCCACGCCGCGGGTGTTCCAGGGTTTGACCGCCTCCAGCGGCCCCATGAACATTTCGTAGAGGCGCAGGCTGTCGGCGCCGTACTCCCGGACGATGTCATCGGGGTTGATGACGTTGCCGCGGCTCTTGGACATTTTGTCCGCCCGCCCGGTGAGTTCCAGGTCCGTCCCCTTGAGGAACATCTTTCCTTTGCGTTTTTCGACCATTTCCTCCGGCAGTGTCAGCCATTTGCCATCGACCCCGGCGACTTTGAGGACGTAGCTCGCCTCCGCGCCGCCGTCGTCCTTGCCTTCGCGCAGAACGGCCCGGATGCCCATCGCTTCCAGCTTTGGGCGGTAGCGTTCATAGTCCGCCGGGGTGATGTGGTATTCGTATTCCCCCAGGATCATGCCCTGATTGACGAGGCGCTGGAATGGTTCCGGGCAGGGGACGTAGCCGCGGTCGTAGAGGACCTTGTGCCAGAAGCGGGCATAGAGCAGGTGCAGTACGGCATGTTCCGCGCCGCCGACGTAGAGGTCCACCGGCAGCCAGTAGCGGAGTTTGTCCGGATCGGCGAACTGCTCATCATTGTGGGGGTCGATGTAGCGGAGGTAGTACCAGCAGGAGCCGGCCCATTGGGGCATGGTGTTGGTTTCGCGGCGGTATTTTTTGCCGTTACGGAGGACTTCGACCCAATCTTTGGCTTTGGCCAGGGGTCCTTCCGGGGAGCCGGTGGGGCGGAAGTCTTCCAGCTCGGGGGGTAGGAGGGGCAGCTCGCTGGGGGAAAGCGGCAGGACTTCGCCATCTTCGCCGTGGAGGATGGGGAAGGGTTCGCCCCAGTAGCGCTGGCGGCTGAAAAGCCAGTCACGCAGCTTGTACTGTACGCGCCGCTGACCCAGCCCCTGAGCTTGCAGCCATTCGATCATCCGCTCCTTGGCCTGGGGCGTGGGCAAGCCGTTGAGGAAGTCCGAATGGATGGAAATGCCATCCCCCACGAAGGCGGCGGTAAAGTGCTCCAGGGTACTGCCGGTCTGCTGGAGCCATTCGGGCGGCGGCTGCACGACCGGGACGATCGGCAAGCCATACTGGCGAGCAAAGGCATAGTCCCGTTCGTCGTGGGCCGGCACAGCCATGATGGCGCCGGTGCCATAGCTGGCGAGTACGTAATCCGCGATCCAGATCGGGATTTTCTGGCCGTTGACCGGGTTGATGGCGTAGGCGCCGGTGAAGACGCCTGTTTTTTCCTTGGCGATTTCCGTGCGTTCCAGATCGCTTTTGCGGGCGGCCTGGGCTTGATAGGCTTCCACGGCGGCGCGCTGCGACTCCGTCGTCAGTTGTCCTACGAGGGGATGTTCCGGGGCCAGGACCATGTAGGTGGCGCCGAAGAGCGTATCCGGCCGGGTGGTGAAAACGGTAATGCGGACATCGGAGCCGGCGACGCGGAAGTGCACCTCGGCGCCTTCGCTGCGGCCGATCCAGTTCCGCTGCATCTGCTTGATCGATTCCGGCCAGTCCACCAGCTCTAGGTCTTCGAGCAGCCGCTCGGCATAGGCAGTGATGCGGAGGAGCCACTGCCGCAGGGGTCGGCGTTCCACCGGGTAGCCGCCGCGCTCGCTCTTACCGTCGATGACTTCCTCGTTGGCCAGGACGGTCCCCAGGGCCGGGCACCAATTCACCGGCACCTCGGCCTGATAGGCCAGGCGGTGGGCATCCTGGTAGCGGCGGATCGCCTGCGGTCCCTGGGCTTGGACTTCCGGGGGAATGGGCAGCTCGGCAATCGGCCGGCCTTTGCGCGCCACGGGATCGTACCAGGTGTCGTAGATCAGCAGGAAGATCCATTGCGTCCATTTGAAGTAGCGGGGGTCGGTCGTGTCGATCTCCCGGTCCCAATCGTAGCTGAAGCCGAGGGACTGAATCTGGCGGCGGAAGGTAGCGATGTTTTGCTGGGTGGTGATACGGGGATGGACATTTTTCTCGATGGCATATTGCTCCGCGGGCAGGCCGTAGGCATCCCAACCCATGGGGTGAAGGACGTGGTAGCCCCGCATGCGCTTGTAACGGGCCAGGATGTCGGTGGCGGTGTAACCCTCCGGATGGCCGACGTGCAAGCCCGCCCCGCTGGGGTAGGGGAACATGTCTAGCACGTAGTATTTGGGCTTGCCCTGGACGCTTGGTTCGTTCGGCTCGGGTGTCCGAAACGTCTTTTCCCGCAGCCAGTATTCCTGCCAGCGGCGCTCGATCACCGCGGGATGATAAGTCGGCATAGTACGCCCACCTCAGGCCATTCCCATCCCATCGCTCTGGCTTGGGCCATTGCCATCCAACCGTATGGCTCAAGCCATACTGTATGGGTCAAGCGATTCCCATCCCATCGCTCTAGTTCAAGCCATTCCCATCCAATCGCATGTGAATTGGCTTATGCCGAGGGGGAAAGGGTGGCTAGCGCGGCCCGGCACACCCAGGCGAACGGAACGAGCGAAGGGCAGGACCTAGGGGACAGGGGCAGGCGGTCCGGCTGGCCTACCTGCTGCTCTCCCGCGGTCAGGGCGGCGCGTCCCCCGGCTGGAGGCCCGCTTCGGCTGGTCAGGGCGGCGCATCCCCCGGCTGGAGGCCCGCTTCGGCCGGTCAGGGCGGCGCGTCCCCCGGCCAGAGGCCCGCTTCGGCCCGCTGCGTATCCGCGTCCAGATAGTGCCGGCCCCATAGCCACAGGCCGCCGCTGACCGGAATCAGAAACGCCACGAGCAGAAACGCCGTTTGCAGGCTGGACAGGTCCGCAATCACCCCGATGATCAGCGGCGAGATGGCATCGCCGAAGGCGTGGATCACGAAGATGTTGATGGCAAAGGCCGTCGCGCGGATGGGGCTGCGGGCGACATTGGCCAGGATCGCATTCGCCGGGCCGGTGTTGAAAAAGAGGAAGAAGACCGCGATGAAGAAGAAGACCCATCCCCACGGCAGCGGGGTGTAGAGCAAAGCGACGAAGGCGGGAAAGCCCACAATCATCCCCCCACCGGCGACCCAGAAGTACGCGCCTTTGACGCCACGATTGCGGAGATAGTCCCCGGCCAAGCCGCCAGCGAGCGTGGCGATCAGCCCTCCGACGACGACCAGGCCGCCGATGTACAGGCCGATCAGGCCGTTGGTCCAGGAACCGGGGGCGGTGGCGGTGTCGAAGATCCAGGTGCTGTAGAGCAGGTATTCCTGCGGCGTCAGCTTCTCCTGCAAGAGCTGGCGCAATTCGGCGGCTTGCCACGATTGTCCCACGGGCAGTTGGGCCAGGCGCTCTCGCACGGCTGCAGGAACGATTTCCGTGCCGTCAGCGGTCCGCAGCGCGGCCAGTTTATCTAGGACTTCCGGCGTGATGGTGAAGCGGGCTTCCCGCTCGAACAGGTACAATTGCATCACCGTGGCCACGCCGCCGAGCACAAAGGTGGAGACCGTCATACCCGCGGAGCAGAGCACGAAGGAACGGATGCGCCCCAGTTCCCGCAGAACATCCCAGTAGGAATGGGAGGATGCCGGTTCCTGCGCCGGGGCTTCCGGGGTGGAGGGCCGCGGGGGTTCCTTCATGAAAAAGCACAGGATGCCCAGGAGGATTCCGGGCAAGACCACCACCAGAAAGGCCCAGCGCCAGCCGGCGACTTCCGCGACTTGTGCTCCGATGACGAATCCCAAAGCACTGCCCACCGGAATGGCCATGTAAAACCAGGCGAGAATCTGGCCGCGGCGCTCCACGGGATAAAGGTCCGAGAGCATGGCCGGGGCGACGGGTCCATAGGCGGCTTCTCCGATACCGACGAGGCAGCGGGTGGCCAGGAGCATGGCGTAACCCACCGCCAGGCCGCTTCCTCCCGTGGCCAGACTCCAGACGATGACCGCCCCGCCGACGATGCCCCAGCGCGACCAGCGGTCCCCCAGCCGGCCAAACAGCGGGGAAAAGAGCATGTAGGCGGCCATGAAGGCGGTGGTCAACGCCCCCAGCTTCGTCTGCGCCCACGGATCATCCGGGCGGAGCATCGTGGGGTCCAAGCGGATCTTTGGCAGCGTCGCCGAGAGGACCTGGCGGTCGATGTAATTGAACAGATTGATCGCCAGGAGCAGGGCCAAAGCCCAGCCTGCACCCGCCACCGCGTGCGACGGGCTGGCGGCCGGGGAAATGCTGTCCTCCCGTTTCATGCTGCCTCTCCGCTTGACTACTATGTTCTTTCCGCTGGGTTGCTACCTTCTTTCCGCTT
The DNA here is from genome assembly GCF_013694095.1 of Thermogemmata fonticola. Lineage (NCBI taxonomy): Bacteria > Pseudomonadati > Planctomycetota > Planctomycetia > Gemmatales > Gemmataceae > Thermogemmata > Thermogemmata fonticola. Next base: position 251,098 of record NZ_JACEFB010000004.1, read on the forward strand.
GGCCGCTACGTTCTGTTTTGGCACGGCGTTGCCCACCCTAGCCCGGCGGATGTTTCCTTGCGGATGCTGCCCCGTGGATGTTTCCTTGCGGATGCTGCCCCGTGGATGTTTCCTTGCGGATGCTGCCCCGTGGATGTTTCCTTGCGGATGCTGCCCGATAGACGGAGAGCGCCGCGCCTGGAGAACGCCAAGGTGCGGAAGATGCCACGATGACTGACACGATAACGGTTCCCTCCGTTCATGTCGAGGGGGGATGAAATCGCCCTGACGGCCGGGGGGTGGCGAGGGCGGAGGCGGAAGAAGGGAGTGGTAGGCCGGACCTGGCGAAGCGGAAACCTCAACGGGAAAGCGAGGCGCCAGGGCGGATGGGGCGCGCACGAAAGGGAAGAGGTGTCCGCTTCTGGTTAGCGGGTCCAGAGGCGGCGGTCCAAGGCGCGGTAGGCGATGGCTTCGGCGACATGTTCGGCGCGGATCGGCTCCGCTTCTTGCAGATCGGCGATCGTGCGGGCGACCCGGAGGATGCGGTCGTGGGCGCGGGCGGAAAGTCCCAGGGTTTCGACCGCATGCTTGAGGACGGCCTGGCCGTGGGAGTCGAGGCGGCAATACTGGCGGATTTGCCGAGGGGTCATCCGGCCGTTGAGCAGCCCCGCGCCGGGTCCGAAACGGCGGGCTTGCACGGTGCGGGCGACTTCCACCAGGCGGCGGAGAGCGGCGCTGCTGGTCCCCTCGGCACTGCCCGCAAGGTCTTCATACGGCACGGGAGGAACCTCGATGTGCAAGTCGATGCGATCGAGTAAGGGGCCGGAAATCCGTCCCAGGTACTTGTCGATGGCCAGGGGGGAACATTTGCAGGGGCGCTTCGGATCGCCGAGGTAGCCGCAGGGGCAGGGATTCATGGCGGCGACCAGGATGAAATTGGCGGGGAAAGTGGCAGCATGGGCAGCGCGGCTGATCGTGACGCGCCCTTCTTCCAGCGGCTGGCGAAGGGCTTCGAGACTGCGGCGGTGGAACTCCGGCAACTCATCCAAAAACAGCACGCCGTGATGGGCCAGGGAGATTTCCCCCGGTTGGGGCAGGGTTCCGCCGCCGACCATGCCGGCATCGCTGATGGTATGATGGGGACTGCGGAAAGGACGGGTGCTGAGCAAGGCCTGGCCGCCGGGCAAACAGCCGCAGGCCGAATAGATGCGGGTCGTCTCCAGGCTCTCCTCCGGCGTCAACGGCGGCAGAATCGTGGGCAGGCGGCGGGCGAGCATGGTCTTACCGCTGCCGGGACTGCCCAGCATCAGGACATTGTGCCCCCCAGCCGCCGCGATCACCAGAGCACGCTTGGCAAACTCCTGCCCTTTGACATCTGCGAAGTCCACGTCATAGCGATTGAGGGAGCCTGCGATCTCCTCCACCGGCGGGGCGACGGGTTCGAGGCGGATACGTCTGTTGAGCAGACCCACGGCCTCAGCGAGCGAGCGGACGCCGAAGACCTCCAGATCGCGGACCACCGCGGCTTCCCGGCCGTTGCTCTGCGGGACAATCAAACGGCGTAAACCCCGCTGCCGTGCTTCCATCGCCATCGACAGGACACCGGCGACAGGCCGCACGTTGCCATCCAAGGCCAGCTCCCCGACGGCTGCGCTTCCTTCGAGGTCCTCTGGACGGACCTGGCCCGTCGCCACGAGGATGCCCAGCGCAATGGGCAGATCAAAAGCCCCGGCATCCTTGCGCAGCTCGGCGGGAGCCAGATTGATGATCGTCCGCCCCGTCGGCAGGTAATACCCCAGATTGACCAGGGCACGCTCGATGCGATGGACGCTTTCGCGAACAGTCAATTCCGGCAGGCCGACCAGCACCGTCTTCTGGACCTGGGCCGGCGCGGTATCCACTTCCACATCGACAGGAACAGCGTCGATGCCGAGCAAAGCGAAGGTGCGCAAGCGAGCCAGCATTCCCTTCTCCTGATCCTTTCCGGCCGGCGTAGCGATGGCATCCTCGGCTGCTCCTGCCCCCCGCTTCCCCGGTTGTCCTGGTCCTGTCACAGCGGGAGGCGGACGTTCCCCCAACAGTTCGGATGATCCGCACCCCCTAAGAAACCCCAGGGGAGGAACCAGGGCCGGCCCAGGCGGATCACTTGAGCTTGAGCCGTTCCGGCGGCCGATACTCCACAAACAGGCGGCGGAGAGCAAAGCGCAAGCAGGGCACGAAAATCCCCAGCGAGATGAAGGCGATCAGGAAGATGAAGGCCCCCGGAGCGATGTAGAAACGCTTGCGCCCGGCGGCGTCCACTTCATCCATTTCCAGAAAAGTGCCTTCCAGCCAACTACGCATGTTGGTCGCCGTGATGTAGTTGAGCACAATCAAACCGATGCAGACCAGGACCGCAATGATGCCCGGCGCGAGATGCATCGCCCATTCGGAAAAAGTGGGGGCGTAGACTTTGCGTGTGTCGGCCTTGACGCGCGTGCGGTTGTTGAACCCGCAATGGATGCAGACGATCGCATCGGGGGGAACCAGCTCCATCGCGCAGTGCGGGCAGCGCGGCACATCCTTTTCTTCTACGACTCCGACCTGGGCCACGCCTTCGTCGTCATCGTCGAAGGGCCGCTTGGGGCGAGGGGCGGACTCCGGTGCGGTCGCAGGGGTAGAAGCCGCCGGTGAGGCGGGGCGGGCCGCTGCCGAAGGACGAGATGCTGCCGGAGCCGCGGGACGAGGCGACGCTTGGCCTTGGCTCGCTTCCGCGCTGGCTCCTCTTGCCGGTACCGCAAACACTTGCTGGCATTTGCTGCACTTGATCCGCTTGCCGGCCACATTCTCCGGCACCCGTAAAGCGGTCTGGCAATGCGGACAGCGGGTGACAATACCTCCAGCCATGTGCTACCTTCCCTATAGATGAATGACGCCAAGGAATGCCGTCCCAGGGATCGATAGTAAATCCGATGATCCCGCCCTGGGACTCTGCATTCCAGAATACTACCTGACCCCTACTTTACACAAGAAGCCGCTTCCTATGATCACTGAAGTGCGGCAGTGCCAGCCCTCTCCCCCGGTTGCCGGAACGGATCGGCCGCTGTCAGCGCCTGGGCCGGTGCCCGCGGCGGCCAGCCCCAGCCTGCCAGCGGGAAGCCACGAACGCTTGCTGGTCAGTCTCGCCACCTATAACGAAGCGGAGAACATCGGGCCGCTCATCGAGGAAATCCGCCGCTATGCCCCGCAGGCCGACATATTGGTCATTGATGACAACTCGCCGGACGGCACCGCCAAGCGGGTCGAAGAGCTGGCTCAGAGCGATCCCCGCATCCATCTGCTGCGCCGGCCCGGCAAACTGGGGTTAGGAACCGCGATTCTGACGGCGATGCGTTATGCCATCGCGGAGGGGTACGATCTGCTGTTGAACCTGGATGCGGATTTCAGCCATCCGCCGCGCTACATTCCCGGCTTGCTGGCGGGGATGGCCCGGCGGGACGTCATGATCGGTTCGCGCTATGTGGCGGGGGGTGGGACGGCCCATTGGCCCTGGCTGCGGCGGTGGATTTCCCGCAGTGTCAATTGGCTGGTCCGCTTTCTGCTGCGCACTCCGGCGTCGGATGCCAGCGGGGCCTTCCGCTGTTACCGCGTGAGCCTATTGCGGCGCGTGCCCCTGGAGCGGATTCAGTCCCGCGGCTACTCCTTCCAGCAGGAAGTGCTTTTCCGCTGTCACCTGGCGGGGGCGCGCATTGGCGAGTATCCCATCCTTTTCGAGAATCGCCGGGCAGGGGCCAGCAAGGTGAATCCGCGGGAAGCCCTGCGTTCGATCAGCATGATCTTTTATCTGGGCTTGCGCCGCTGGCTGGGGTGGGAAACCCGGCAGGTCTGCCGCGAGCCGTCCCGCCTCCCCCCTGTCCAGCCCACGGGCAGCCGCGGCCTTCCCCAGCCCTGCGAACAGCACTCTGAGCGGCGCTCCGAGCCGCCAGCCGAGGGTGCGCCCCGCGTGGGGCCATCGCCTTCCCCGAATGGTGCCTGCCGTCCGTCGGCATAATGGGCGGTGCTTTCCGAGCCGCACTTCCACGCGGGGAGGAAGCGCGCTTCCTGGGGATGTTCCTACGATTGGGACCGCCGACGCCACTGTTTCAAGAGCAGATACATTTCGCCGCTGTGGCACGCTTCGTCATGCAAGCCGTGGAGCAGTTGCCCCATCAAGCTGTGGCGGGCGTGGGCCGGGTCCGGCGGCAGTTGCCAGCGCTGGGGGGGAACCTGGTCCAGCAGGCGGAGGTAGTGGAGCAGTTGCTCTTCCAGGTGCCGTTCGAGCCGGGCGCGATCGGGCCACTGCCTGGTTTGAGCGGGGGGACGGCAGCGCATGCCGAAGGTTTCATCCCAGGAAGGCGGCAGGCTCCGCTGGCCGGTCAGCAGGGCAACACCGAGCACATCCATGAGCCAGACGGCGTGCCCGGCGTGCCAGAGGATGTGGTTCTGCGTGCCGGGAGGCGCCCAGAGCAGAGCGGCCTCCGGAGCGGCTCGGAAAACTTGCAGCGTCCGTTCCCGGACCTGACGGGCCAGTTCCTGCAACAGGGCCGGTGTGTTCATGGCTGGGCCTCCTCCTGCGGATGTCTCCGTCCCAGCTAATCGTGCTCGATGCGGGGTATAATGACAGCGTCTCCTGCGGAAGCGGCTATGGCACAACGATTATACCACGGGCACGAATGGCATCTGCGCCAGGCGATCGCTCAGGCCCCGGATGACGATCTGCCCCGCCTGATCTTCGCCGACTGGCTGGAAGAGCAAGGGCGGAGCATCGAGGCGGAGTTCATCCGCGTGCAACTGGTCAGCGCCCGCCTGGAGCTGCTCCCGCGGGCCGAACAAGAGCGGCACGTGATGATCTATCGCCGGCAGAACGAACTTTTGGAACAGCAGCAGCAGTTGCTCCGGCACGTGCCCGAACCGCTGCGCCGGGAGGGATACTTTGAGTTCCACCGCGGGCTGCTCGGGAGCATCACCGCGCCGTTGCGGCTTTTGCTTCCCTGGGCCGCCGAGTTGCAGCAATTGATCCCCTTGCCGCAGATTGCCTTGCAGGACGCCGTCGCCGCGGTAAGGCGCACCATTGGCTGTTCGGCTGGGCCAGCGCAAGGGCAGCCGGCCAACCCGTTGGAACCAGCACAGGGCGAACCCTCGGCGGCCAATTTCCGGGAACTGGCCGCGGTGCTGCACGCCATTCGGACGGCGGCGACCCACCGCTGGGTGGTTCCGCCCGGCGGCGGCCGAGTCCTGCGCCGCAGCGGCCCGGAGAGCGGCCTCGCGCAGGAGACTCACGACAGAGGAGAAGCGGGACCGTTACGAGCCGAGGCCATTCCTCCCTTTCCCCGCCTGGAGGTGCTCGATTTATCGGGTGCCGAACTGGGAGATCGCAATCTGCGGGAGCTGTTCCGAGCCGCCGACCGCTTTCCCCGCCTCCATTACCTGGACATATCCGCCAATGACGTACAGGATGGCACGGTGGCCGCCCTCCTGCAAACCCCTTGGCCCCGGCAACTCCGCCGGCTTATCCTCGGTGGCAATCTGCTGACAGATCGCACCGCTCACCTCTTGACCGAAAAATGGCCCGAAAACTCCCCGCTGGAAGACCTCAATCTCCGCTTCACCGCCATTGGACACGAAGGGCGGCGATTGCTGATCCACCGCTTCGGCGGTCGCGTCGCCTTGTTCTGAGGTTCCGCCTGCGACGACGGCTCCGGCTTGTCCCTTGGCGAATCCCCTCCCCAGACAAGTCGTCATGCGGCGTCCGCTCTTGCAATCCTCGACAGGGAGGGTATGGGAGAAGCCACAAGGTCCGCGGCAGGATGCCGGGATCGGGCAGCCCGGGACTATGGGAAGCCCTCAGGGGACTATGGGACATCCGCATGACAGGCGGGATTCGGAGAGTCTGGCTTCTGAGCTGGCTGCTGCTAGGTAGCGAGGCGGCGGGGGAAACCCCGGTGCAGCAGCGCAGCGATCCGCGCAGGGAGGAGCACTGGGAGGCGGTGGCCTGCTTTGGCACGGCGGTGTGGCAAGGGCGGCATGGGCGGCTGATGACGGCGGCGCGCTTCCTGGAGGAAAGCCTCCGTCGGGAGCCACAGGCGGCGGCGGTACGCCGGGAATTGGCCCGGATTTATGAAGAGCTGGAACAGCTTCCCGCGGCGATCCGGCAGCTTCAAACGGTTCGGAAAACGCGACGCGACGATCGGCTCGCCGCCGAACATCTCTGCCGCCTGTTGCGGGAATTGGGCCTGACGGATGAGGTGGCAGACCTGGCCCGCGAGGCCCTGAAGGGAGAAGTCCCGCCCCCGGATTGGGCCGCGGCGATTCGCCTGGCTCGCTATTGGGCCGAAACAGCCCCCACAGCGGCGGAGAAAGAGCCAGCCTGGCGCCGCGTGTTGCACTGGACGGTCGAAAAGCGGAACGAAGGAGTGCAAGCGGCAGTCTGGACGCCGCGCCGCGCCGATCTGGAGGCGGCCCAGGCCTGGGAAGCTCTAAGCCGCGTCTTGCTCGAACAGGATCGCCTGGCGGAAGCCGAACAGGCGCGGCTGGCTGCGGAACGCCTCTACCGCCGCGGCGAGGAGGAACAGGGCTGGCTTCGCCTGTATGCTCTGCGAGCAGAGTTAGCCGCCCGCCAAAAGCAGTGGGCCGTGGCTGTCCAGGAGCAACGCCGCTATCTCGAAGCGGCCCAGCCGGACGAGGTTCAGCCCTATCGCCGTTATGTCCAGTGGATGCAGCAAGCGGGCCGCAGTGCGGCGGAAGTGACCGCCGAGTTACAGCGGCTTTACGAACAGTCGAGGGAATCGCCCGCCGTGGGCGGGGTGCTGGCGGTAGAATGGGGCCGGCACAGTGCCACGCGGCAACGGGCGGAACAGCTAGCGGAACGCCTGCTCCAGCGCGGGGTGGACAAAATCGTGCTGCAAGAGTTGCTGCGGGGTTGGATCGAGCAGGGCCGCGGCCTCGACGTACTCCGCTGGCTGGAACGAACAGTGGCCCCAGGACGCAACGCCCCGGAACCGCCTTCCGGGACGGCCCCACAACGCGCCCACCTGACCCTGGAACGTGCCCACCTGTTCCTCCGGGCCTTGCTCGCCGAACCGAACCTGGCGGAACAATGGCTGCGGCAGGTGCAGGGGGCGGTCCCATCCGCCGAGGCGGCCTTTTTCCTGGGCCATCTGGCGGAGCAGTTGGGGCAGTGGGCACTGGCAGACCATTTCTACCGCCAGTCAGCGGAGCGGATCCCGGCGGCTCAGCGGGATGCTGTTCTCCTGCGCCGGGTAGAAGTGCTGCGGCGGCTCCAGCGCTGGGAAGAGGTGGCGGAGGTGTGTCAGCGGCGCGTCCAGGACGGTCCGGCCGCGGGCCGCCACGTGTTTCTCTGGCACCAGGCTTTGGCTCTCGCCCACCGGGGACAACACCAGACAGCCGAGGCACTAGCCCAAAAGGCCCGCGAGGCGACACCGGCGGCGGAACAAGTGGCGGCGAGCCTCCAGCAGGCGCGGCTGTGGGCCGCGATGGGCCAAGCGGAAGCCGCCTTAGAGCTGCTCGACTGTTTGCTGAAGGAGTCCCTCACCGGAGCGGAACGTCAGGCGGTCCACGCCGCCCGCGCCCAGCTTCTCCAGCAGCAGGGGAAGCGCTCCGCGGCCCGCTTGGCCTGGCAAGCGGTGTTACGCCAGGACCCCGATCACGCCGCCGCCTGCCGGGAACTGGCCCTGCTTTTGGCCGAAGAGGAAGAAGGCGACTTGGCCCAGGCGGAACAACTGGCTCGGCACGCCCGCTATGCCGCCGCCTGGCAGCGCCGCCTTCTGCAACAGCCCCAGCCGCTCGACGCCCTCACCACCGCCGTGCTGGGCCGCGTCCTGTTTCGGCAAAAACGCCTGGATGCCGCCCGGCAGCTTCTGGAAACGGCTGCCGCTTTACCGGAAGCAAAAAGGGATCGCCGCATCTGGCTCTGGCTGGCCGACGTGTACGAAAGCGTGGGGGAATCCGCGAAGGCTGCCGCCGCCCGGCAGCGCAGTCAGACGCTCCCTCCCCCGCCCTGACCTTGCCGCTGGCATTCTCCTGTCAGTGCCAATCCCTGGCGGTTTCCCGCGGGGCTTTCCCTCAGTTGGACAACGCCCATCCAGTCCGAAGGCTTTACCAGCGCCAGCCCCAGATCGGAAAGCGGCGGACGTAGCCGTAACTATAGCCGCCCCACGGAGCGGCCCAGTAATTCGGAATGACGTAGCCCGTGCTGAATGCCGTCCCCGTCCAGGGGTGGAAGCCGAAACTGCGGGCATACGCTTGACCCAGAAAGTTCTGGCCGTACACCTGGGCGCTGATCACCCCCGTCCACGGCGAGTAGTAATAAGAAAAGTTTTTGTACCCGCCGGGGTAGTAATAAGTGCCTCCCTGAACGATGCCTCCCGCGTTGGGCACAGTGTAGCCGTAGACGATCTGCGCTGGGCTGGAAGCGGGACTCCCCAACGTCAAAGCCAAGGCGAGGACGGCAGAGCAAGCCAGGCGTGTCATGGTCGAACCTCCCGCACCAGGGACCGAAATGGGGAATGGAGCGGTTCGCCGCTGCCATCCGGTTGCCCCAGAAGTTATCACGCTATCGTGTCCTTAACCTCATCTCACATCTATCCCATTATACCGCTCCGGTCCGCCTGGCTTACGAGTCAGGGGGCGGCCCCTTCTCCATCGGCAGCGGAAGCGGAAGGGGGGGACTGCTCCAGAACCGCGAGCAAGCGTCGGGCGGCCTGCCGCAGGGCCTGTTCCGTTTCGGTATCGAGGGAAGCACGGCGGGCGCTGGCCTCGCCCAGACTGGCGGCAGCGGCTTCAAGCATCTGAGCCAGACCGTGCCACAGCGATGGCGGACAGACAGCGCGCTCCGAGGTCCCAGCCCCCTCCGAGGCCACCGATCGGCTAGCGGCTGCGCTGCGCTCCAAGCGGGTGGCAGCCCGCGGCTCGCCCTCTTGCACCAATTCCCGAACCGCCTCCAGGAACCCGTGAGTCTCGAAGGCGGAGAAGGAGACCTCCTCCTCGTCCCCTTCAAAGAACTGGAGGAATAAGTCCCGCTTGGTTTGCAGGACCTGGAGGATGCGTTCCTCGATGGTATTGCGGGTGACGAAGTGGATCACGCGCACCGGCCGGTCCTGGCCCATGCGGTGCACCCGCGCGATGCGCTGCTCCAGGACCGCGGGATTCCAGGGCAGCTCCAGATTGATAACGGTGTCTGCCACTTGCAGGTTGAGGCCGGTGCCGCCGGCATCGGTACTGAGGAAGACCCGGCAGTCGCGGTCCTTTTGGAAGCGTTCCAGCACGTCGCGCCGTTCCGGGCCGGTCAAGCCGCCGTGCAGGACGACGTGGGGAATCTGGGCCTTGCTCAGAACGCGGGCCGCTTCGGCAATCATCCGTTCCCACTGGGAGAAGACGACGATCTTATGCCCTTCCTCGTGGCTGGAACTGCTGAGCAACTCCGGCACCAGCTCGGCGAACTCGTCGAGCTTTGGCGAGATGTGCTGATTGGGATCGTACAGGAAGAGGCTGTCGCAGAGGCAGCGCATGCGGACCAGGCAACTGAGGATGCGCTTGCGGTCATGCTCGCTGAGATGTTCCTTTTGGAGCAACTGGGCGAGGATGCTCCGCTGGGCGTCGTAATGGCGGCGCTGCGCCTCGCTCAGTTCCACATAGCGAATGTTCTCGGTGCGGGGGGGAAGCTGACGGAGGACCTCGGCCCGCGTGCGGCGGAGGAAGATCGGGGCTAGCTTTTCCCGGATCGCCTCCAGATTGCGGTAGCCCTTGACTTGCCCTTTGTCGTCGAGGATGCGGTGATCGTGGAGGAACTGGAAGGCCGGGCCGAAGCGGCGCTCGTCCACAAATTGAACAATGCTGTACAATTCTTCGAGTCGGTTTTCGAGGGGCGTGCCGGTGAGCACCACGGCATAGCGGCTCTGGAGCTTTTTGACCTCGCGGGTGGTCTTGGATTGCCAGTTTTTGATCCGCTGGGCTTCGTCGAGGACGATGACATCGGGCTTCCAGGCGTTGAGGGCTTTGCGGTCGCGGACCACCTGTTCGTAATTGACGAGCAGGTAGAAGGTGTGTTCGTCGTAGCTGGCGTGGCGTTCTTCCGGTCCGCCTTCGACGAGGCGCACGGGGCGGTCGGTGAAGCGGCGGATTTCGGTTTCCCACTGATATTTGACGGAAGCGGGAGCGATGATGAGGACGCGGCGGATGCCCCGTTCGCGCGCGAGGATTTCCATGGCCGCCAGGGTTTGCACGGTCTTGCCCAGGCCCATGTCGTCGCCGAGGATGCATCGGCCCCGGCAGGCCAGAAAGATCGCCCCGCGGAGCTGGTAGTCATACAGAGGCACGCGCAGCAAGGTCCAGGCCAGCCGACCGGCTTCTAACTGCGCCAGCCATTCCTTCTCCTTGCCCAGCATCTCATCCCGTTCGATTTCCCGGTAGATGTACTCTTCCGCGTCGCTGCGCAGGAGGATTTCTTCGGGCACGTCCTCCATCGCTTGGCGCAGCTCGGCGAAGCGCCGGCCCCCCTGCCATAGCCCTTGCTCGTTGAAGAACTCGCGGGCCAAGCGCCGCAAGGCATCCGAGCAGCGCGGCGGCATCAGGATCGCCAGTTGCAACTGCTCCCCGTAACGCAGATAAATCTCCGGCTGCGTCACCGGCGCTTTGCGCTTGAGCAGATGCTCCGGTACTTCCTGCCGCAGCTTCTGGAGTACCGCTTCGATATGCTTGCACGTGCCCAGGGTGTTGACCCGAAAATCGGGACAGGAGCAGTAATTGCTCCCCACTTCCCAGCCGCGGATGATGACTTCGTATTCCCCCTGGCTTGCAGGATTGCGGACCTGGAAGGTGGAAAAGACGCGGTTTTTGCCGCAGTTGCGGATCTCCAGAGACTCCGCGCTGGCTCGCTGCCGCCGCAACTCGATCTGCTCGTCCCGTAGCATATCCTGTGCCTGGTTCGGTCGGAAGGAGAACGTTGGCGCCGGATCGTCCCGCAGCCTGAACATTGTGCTGCCATTATACCCGCTGCACTCAGGCGCCAAAATCCCGCACAGGACCTGCGCCAGGCATGCCCTTTGCACCCCCGCACCCCAGCTTGCTTCCAAAAGGGAGCCTCTCGCCACTGCTGAGGAGAATCAGTATGGACCCTTCTCCTGACCGCTTTCCAAGCTCAACAAAGGGAGCTGGGGCAAGTGCGCCCCCTTCGCTCGCGGGTCTGTCCCCGGAGGGTTCAGAAGTGCCGCTTTGGCATGCCCTGACTGCGGCGGAAGTCGCCACTTACTGGCGCACGGATGTGGAACAGGGGCTGTCGGCGGCGGAGGTGGAGCAGCGGCAGCGGCGCTATGGCCCGAATGAATGGTCGCGACGGCGTCAACGCGGACCGCTGCTGACATTCCTCTTACAGTTTCACCAACCGCTGATTTACATCTTGCTGGCAGCTACGGCGGTGACGCTCTGGCTGGACGAATATCTGGATGCGGCGGTCATTTTCGGCGTCGTGCTGGTCAATGCCATCGTGGGCTTCATCCAGGAATACCGGGCGACGCGGGCGATTGAGGCGTTGGCCCAGTCGATACCTGAGCTGGCCACCGTCGTGCGGGAAGGGCGGAAGGAGCGCGTGGCGGCCCGCACGCTGGTGCCGGGGGATGTGGTGCTGCTCCAGAGCGGCGATCGGGTGCCCGCCGACCTGCGCCTGGTGCGCGTCCGGGAACTGCGGACGGCGGAAGCCGCTTTGACCGGGGAATCCACGCCGGTCGAGAAACAGACCGAGCCGCTGCCTCCGGAAACCTTGCTGGCGGATCGGAGCAACATGGCTTTCGCCTCCTCGCTGGTCGCCTACGGCCAGGGAGTGGGGATCGTGGTGGCCACGGGGGACGGCACGGAAGTGGGGCGGATCGCCGCCGCGGTGGCCGAAGCCGAGGAGATCGCCACCCCCTTGACTCGCCGGATCGCGCATTTCAGCCGAGTGCTGCTCGTGGTGATTCTGAGCCTGGCTGCCGTCAATTTCCTGGTGGGGGTCCTGCGCGGGCTGGCAGCGGGGGAGATGTTTCTGGCCTCGGTGGCCCTGGCCGTGGCGGCCATTCCAGAAGGGCTGCCCGCCGCTGTGACCATCATGCTGGCGATTGGGGTTTCCCGCATGGCGGCCCGCCGCGCCGTCATCCGCAAGCTGCCCGCGGTGGAAACCCTGGGGAGCACGACCGTCATCTGTTCGGACAAAACCGGCACCCTGACCCAAAACCAGATGACGGTGACCCGCTTGCTGGCCGGAGGAGAGTGCTTTGCCGTCAGCGGCGCTGGTTACGAACCGAAGGGGGAAATCCATTACCTCGGAGAGATTGGCTTGCTGGAGGAGCACAATCAAGCGCTGGGGGCACAGCCGCTGTCCATCGAAGACTGGCACGGACGAGTGGCTTTGCTGGAATGCTTGCGTGCCGGCATGCTCTGCAATGATGCCGTCCTGGTCGAAGAGGCGGGCCGCTACGACATCCACGGAGACCCCACGGAAGGGGCGCTCATCGTCGCCGCTCGCAAAGCCGGCCTGGACCCCCATGTGCTCCAGGAGGAGCTGCCGCGCCTCGATGTGCTCCCCTTCGAATCGGAGCGGCAGTACATGGCGACGTTGCACGACACCGGTCCGGATCGGCATCGCCTCATCTACGTCAAAGGTTCCCTGGAGCGGATTTTGGCGCAATGTCAGGACCGGTGGGATCGGTATGGCCACGTTCAGCCGCTGGGGCCGGAGGCGCGGGAGGCGATCTTGGCCCAGGCCGCCGCCTGGAGTGCGGAAGGCTTGCGCATCCTCGCCGTGGCACGCAAGCTGGCGCCGCCGGAAAAGGCCCTCCTCCAACATGAGGACGTGCAGCAGGAGCTGACCTTCCTGGGCCTGTTCGCCATGATCGATCCGCCGCGGCCCGAAGCGATCGAGGCCGTCCGCCTGGCGCAGCAAGCGGGGATCGCGGTCAAGATGATCACGGGGGATCACACCCTGACGGCCTCCGCCATCGCGGAACAACTCGGCCTCCACGGAGCGCGCGAGGCGGCGACAGGGCGGCTGCGGGCCGTCAGCGGCCTGGAATTGGCCCAAACCTCCGATGCGGACCTGCCGGCCCTGGCGGAGGAAGTAGCGGTGTTTGCCCGCACCGCGCCGGACCAAAAGCTCCGCCTCGTGCGCGCCTTGCAAAGCCGCGGCCATATCGTGGCCATGACCGGCGATGGCGTCAACGATGCCCCGGCCCTCAAACAGGCCGACATCGGCATCGCTATGGGCCTGTCGGGAACCGACGCCGCCCGCGAAGCCGCCGACATGGTCCTGACCGATGACAACTTCGCCACAATCGAAGCCGCCATCGAGGAAGGCCGCGGAGTCTTCGACAACCTGGTCAAATTCGTCGTCTGGACCCTGCCCACCAACTTCGGCGAGGGACTGGTTCTGATGGCCGCCATCCTCGTCGGTTCCTCCCTGCCGGTGCTGCCCATCCAGGTGCTCTGGATCAACATGTCCACCGCCTTGCTCCTGGGATTGATGCTGGTGTTTGAACCGAAGGAACCGAACATCATGCGCCGCCCCCCGCGCCACCCCCATGCCCCGCTGCTGAATTACCCCCTGATCATACGGACAGCTTTCGTCAGCCTGCTGATTTTGCTGGGAGCTTACGGCCTCTACGAGTGGCTGCTCCTGGTGCGGGAGGCGCCCATCGAGGTGGCCCGCGCCGCTGCCGTCAACGCCATCGTCTTCGTCGAGCTGTTCTACCTGTTCAATTGCCGCTGCCTGACCCATTCCATGTTCTACATCGGCTGGTGGAGCAATCCGTGGGTCTGGTTCGGTGCCGCCGCGATGACCTTCTGCCAGGTCCTGCTGACTCACCTGCCGCCCCTGAGCACCCTTTTCCACCTGGGGCCTCTCCCCGCCGACGTATGGGCGGCCATCCTGGCCTACGGACTGGTGGTCTATGGCATCATCGAGATGGAAAAAGCTTTCGTCGGTCCTCTCCTCTTCGGTCCAGTCTGGACCCCTGTTCCACCCCATCGCCCCTGATTCCCGCTTGGCCTTTGGCCTCCTTCCCGCTTGGCTGACTCCATCACCCCTATGGCAGACTCCCCGCAGAGCAGTTCCTACGATAAATCTGCGAACCGTCACCAGATCACGGGCGTAAGAGGAAAAGGACGCTGGCAGGGAAGCGGAGGAACCGGGGAGCTTGCCGGAGCTGCGCAGCCTGCCGGTTCCTGGTGTGCTTCACGCTGGCAGGGGCGAGGCGGGCTGGGACCGCTGGCGTGCCGGTTCACCCAGGGGTCTAGTAAGAGGAGCCGCCAGGGGAATCAATCCACAAGCCCCCACCGGCGCCCCGACCCGGATGGCTCGAATGGCACCCCGCTCGGCCAGCCCGCGCAGAGGAGAAGCCCCCAAGACGGGGTGAGGGGAACACTATGGCGGATGTCGTCGTCGAAACCCGCAGCCTGACCAAGGTCTATCGGGACTTCTGGGGGCGGAAGAAGAAGACGGCCCTCAACGCCCTGGACCTAAAAATCTACCGGGGCGAAATTTTCGGCCTGCTCGGCCCCAACGGTTCCGGCAAAACCACGACCATCAAGCTGCTCCTGGGGCTACTCTTCCCGACGAGCGGCGATGCCTTCGTCTTCGGCGAACCGGCGGCCAAGGTAGAGAAGAACGAGCGAATCGGCTACCTGCCGGAGGAATCGTACCTGTATCGCTTCCTCAATGCCGAGGAGACGCTCGACTTCTACGGGCGGCTCTTCCATCTCGATCCGGAGGTGCGGCGTAAGCGGGCCGCGGAGCTGATCGAAATCGTCGGCTTGTCCGCCGATAAGAAGCGGATTCTCAAGGAGTATTCCAAGGGCATGCGGCAGCGGATCGGCCTGGCGCAGGCGCTGATCAACGACCCGGAGCTGATCATTCTGGACGAGCCGACGAGCGGCCTGGACCCGATCGGCACGCGCTGGATGAAGGACCTGATCCTAGACCTCAAGAAGAAGGGGAAGACGGTGCTGATGTGTTCGCACCGGCTCGATGATGTGCAGGACGTGTGCGACCGGATCGCCATCCTCTACAACGGAGACCTGCAAGAGGTGGGGGAGGTGTCCCGCCTGCTGGCCGATGCCGCCCGCCTGGAAGTCCGCGCCCGTAATGTCAAGGAGACGCCCCAGTTGAAGGCGGACCTGGAGGAAGTCTTCCGCAAGCACGGCGGCACCCTCGAATCGGTCGGCCACCCAACCACCACCCTCGAAGACCTGTTCTTGCGGATCGTCGAGGAATCCAAGGCCCGGCCCGGCCGACGCTATCTGCCGCCGGTGGAAAATGGAACTTCCGGCAACGGAAGCGGGAACTGAGGCGAACGCTCCCAGGCGGAAAGCGGTGCGGCTGGCTGCGGCCGGTGCGGAAGGCTCCCGGATGATACCGGGCTGCGCATTCAACCTGGGATGGAGAGGAACCTGGAGGCTATGGCTGCCGTGACACTCCCCCCGCTGTGGGGCATCCTGCAACTGGACAAAGGGGAACCCTACGGCTACGCCCAGATTCCCGGCATGATCCAATCCTGGATCCAGGACGCCGGCGGTTTCGCCATTGCGGGTCTGATTCTCTATTTGCTCTACGCCCTGACGGTGCCGACGGACAAATCGCAATCGGAGCGTCTGCGCGTGCCGGTGAGCCGCTGGATGCTGTTCATGTTTGCCCTGGCCCTGATCGGCTATGCGGTGGTCGGAGCGCTGCTGGTGTTGCAATGGCGCGGCACGGTGAGCTTGTTCGGCCAGCCGATCGCCCCGCCGCCCCTGCCGGTGCCGGAACCCGGCGTCCCCTTCGTCCTGCCGCCGCCGACGGTGCACACGGACTGGCAGTCGCTGTTCCTCACCTTCGCGGGTCTATTCGCCCTGTTGGGGATCGGTGAGCCGTTCGCGCGGGACCTGCTCAAAATCCTCCGCAAAAACTTCTCGCTGGGTCTGGCGCCGCTGGTGCGCTTTGGCCGGGCGGTCCGCACCTGGAGCACCAGCCTGTTGACAACCCGCCAATCCTGGTGGCTGGCGGTGGGTTTGGGCCTGTATCTGCTGGCGGGGGCCGGTTTGTATGCCGCAGAGGCCAGCCGCCTGTTCGCCATCTGGCTGGGGTGGCTCCTGGTGGCGCTCGGTGTGCTCGTGGGAGCGCTGTTGGTGCTGCTCCTGTTTGAAGCGGAAGGACCGATCTGGGCCGTGGCCAAGCTCAGCTTCAAGGAAGCTCTCAGCAGCCAAATGCTCTGGATTTTCCTCCTGGTGCTAGCGCCCTATGCCTTCCGCAACATCTGGATGGCCAATATCAAGCCGTCGGATGAAATCCGGGCCTTGATCGACGTGACCAACATCGTGCTGGCGGTGCTGCTCCTGGTGCCCGCGGTGCTGCTGGCCTCGTTCTACGGCCTGCCCAACGACATCAAAAACCTCAACATCTACACGACGGCGTCCAAACCGATCGAACGGTTCGAGCTGGTCCTGGGGCGGTTCGTGGGGTACGTGGCCCTGATGACCCTGGTGCTGCTGGGCCTGGCGGGGGCGAACCTGGTGCTGATCGAGAACACGAATGTGTCGGAGCGCGCCCGGCAGGAGACGTACAAGGCCCGCGTGCCGGTCCGAGGCAAGCTGGAGTTCGGTAGCCTGGAAGCGCAATACCGGCGGGAGAAGCGGGAGTTCACCGGCGAGAATGTGGGGCGGGAGTTTGACTACCGCCGCTACATCGCGGGGCATCCCTATTCGGCCCAGCGGGCGATCTGGCACTTTGAGCGCCTGCCGGCCTCACTGGCCCGCGTGCCCGGCGATCGCGTCCCGGTGGAGTTCACCTTCGACATCTACCGCATGACCAAAGGGGAGCAGAACCGGGGGGTCAGCGTCAACTTCCGCTTCGTCACCCATCAGGCCCTGCAACGCCCGCCGCGGCCCAATGAAGGCGGCGAGTGGCACTGGCGCGACGAACAGCGGGAGCAGGAGTACCAGAAGGCGGTGGAGCAACTGCGGGCACGCGGCATCAATCCCGACGGAGCGGTGCCGGGCAGCAAAGCCTGGGAGGAAGTCAACAAACTGGCCGAGCAATTCGGCTTCTTCGAGATTCGCGGCAAGGAAGTCTTTGACTTTACCGTCATGGGGGTGGAAATCCCGGCGGGTCTGATCCGCAATGCCCTGCAAGGGGAACCGCCCCGCATCAAAGGGAAGGACGGCCAGGAACGCCCCGCCCCCCGCCTCAGCGTCTATGTCAAATGCGAAAGCCCTGGCCAAATGCTCGGCATGGCCGAACCCGACCTCTACCTTTTGGAATACGAACAACCCTTCGCCTGGAACTATCTCAAGAGCATGGTCGGCTACTGGTGCTGGCTGTGCATTGTCATCGGGATCGCCGTGGCCTGCGGTACCTATCTGAGCAGCGTGCTCAGCCTGCTGGCGACGGCTGTCATCTTCATCTTCGGCTTCTTCCCGGAACATCTGGCGGATGTGGCCTACAACCGCAACATCGGCGGCGGACCGATCGAAAGCATGGCCCGCCTGATCCGGGCCGAGCAGCCCACCACCCCGCTGAGCGAATCGGTGGCCTCCCGTGCCGTGACGCTCTTCGACCGCTTCAGCGCTTGGGTCTTCCGCCGCATCCAGAACGTCATTCCCGATATGGAGTCGTTCAACTGGAGCCACTTCGTGGCGGAAGGATTCAATGTTAACACCGAATATCTGGTGGTGAACCTGCTGACGACATTCGGTTATCTCCTGCCGTGGGGGATATTGGCGTATTATCTGATCAAGACCCGTGAGGTAGCCGCCTAGGGCTGCTTGGGCTGCTAGGGGCTGCCGCGGGTCGCGGAGGGCCATTGGGAGCGGACGAGCCGCTGAGGGCGGCCAAACCGCGGGGGGGCGAGCCAGTCGTTGGGGCGGGCCGCAGTCCCCGCATCCCGCCCAGCGGAGGAGAGAGCAGCGATGAATCCACTCCAGCAAGCCGCAGTGCGCCGCAAAATTTTTTACTTCGCCGCCATCGTGGTGCTGTTTACCCTCAGCATGGTCTGGCGCGGGGTGATCGCTGTGCCGCTGAGCGATCTGAGCCGCCCGGCGAAGCACCGCCTGCAACAGGCCGCCAACTGGCTGGCCAGCCGCACCATCCTGAACCAATCGTACCAACTGGACCTGCGGGAACTGGAGCAAGGAGAGCCGGAACTGGCGGGCGAAAGCCTGCGCCTGGCGCTGACCGGCAGCCGGGGCTTCGCTGTGGCCTATCTCTGGCACTCGGCCATCGAGGCCCAGAAACGCAACGACTTCCACAAACTGGAAACCCGCGTCCAGCAGGTAACCCGCTTGCAACCCCGCTTCATCACCCCCTGGTTGTTCCAGGGCTGGAACATCTCTTACAACGTGTCGGTGGAGATGCACGGCAGCGGGGACATGTACTTCTACATTGCCCGCGGCATCGAGCTGCTCGCCGAAGGCGAACGGCGCAACACCCACACGGTACGCGATCCCGTGGCGGGAGAACGCAAGCTCGGCTCGCCGGACATCCGCTTCTGGCTCGCCTTTACCTATCAGAACAAGTTCGGCGTGTCGGACCAGGTGGAAGTGCTCCGCTGCCTGTTCCAGTTGTCCTGCATTCCTCCCGGCGAGCGGAACCCGCAACTGTTCATCGATCCGCGGACGGGCGGTGTGGACCTGGCCCGCTTCGAAGCCTTCTGCCGCAAGTACCCCCACCTGGTCCGCCGCCTGCGGGGAGAAGACCGGCGAGTCGCTGCCGCTGATGAACGCACGCGCCAGCGCGTCGAGGAAGCCCTCAAATGCCCCCGCCCTGAAGACATCATCCAATTCCTGCGCGACAACCAGGACGTGCCCAGCCGCTACAAAAACGCCAACGACCTGCACGACCCGGACAAGCAGTTTCCCGTTCTGCCGCCGCGCTTCAGTGAAGAGTATCCCCATCCTGGTCTCATTCTCGGCGATGACTTTTCCGCCTATCAGGCCGCCCGCGCCTGGTATGCCTACTCCTGCCTGCCGCTGCCGCCGCAGCCGGTCGATGAAGAAGGCAATCCCCTGCCCTGGCGCACGCCCACGCCGGAAGAGTACAACCAATTGCTCTACCGCGTGCCGCGCGCCCCGATGCTCATCATCTTCCGCCAGTATGATCCCCGTTGCCAAAGCTACCAGGGGGAAATGGAACAGAAAGAGGGTTGGTTCGACAACGAAGGCTGGCGGATCGATGATCCCCGCGATGATCCGAGCCTCTGGTGGTTCCCCGACGCGGATCGGCGGCCGGTGATCGTGGGCACCGAGCGGGACTGGTCTTTGGAAGCCTGGCGGAAAGCCGCCGAGATGTGGCGCAAGCACGGTTACGATTACGGTCTGGAAGTGTCGCCGGAACGCCTGGAGCGCTACCGCCGCTTGGCCGAAAAGCTGCCCCCTGGCTTGAACCTCTTCGACATTCCCCAGGACTGGCGGAACCGCCCGGAGTTCCTCGCCCGCGCCGCCCTCACTTACTACGAGCAAAACCGCGCGGTCACCAACTTCCCCTACTTCTTGGCTCAAGCCGAGGCCGAGGCCCAGCGCGAAACCATGCTCGCCCGCAAAACCCTCTGGCAAGCGGAACAGGCCCGCAAACTCGGCCGCAAGGAACAAGCCATCCGCCTCTACGAACAGGGCCTGCTCGCCTGGCGCAACGTGCTCCTCAACAACCCCCGCTTCCACCGCTCGGAAACCTCCGAACGCACAGAAGAGGAGACCTACGAATATGAGCTGTCCTACCTGCGCCTGATCGTGGCGGATGATGAACGGGTGCGGGAAAAGGCCAATCAGGTGGTCGCGCCGGCGCGGGCCATCGTGCCGTTCCTCAGCCTGCCGTTCCCGCAAACCCACCGCCAGTCCCAGCTCAACGCCAATGAGACGGTGGAACGTTTGCGCCCGCTGGTGCCCTTCCTGCCGCCGCCGTATCCTCATGCTGCCAGCGACGACCCGCCGGCTTCCACCCCGCAGTGGCGCTCCGAAGCCCGCGAAGAGATCAAATGGTACGTCGCCGAGAACTTCTTCTCCCCCTTCGCCGGGCCGATCGATCCGAATGATCCGGCCAAGACGCCGTGGGTCCGGGACAGCATCAAAGAGTCCGTGCGGGTCAACTTTGGCATCCAGCGCGCCCGCAATCGAGGAACAGCCAGCGCTCCTTCGAGCGGAGAAAATCCCGCCCCGGCTGTGTCCGCTTCCGGCAGCAATCCGTAGGGAATTCCCTTAAGGTGGAGGCCAGCGAAAGCGAAGCGGCAGACCGCGGGTCCCCGGCCTGTCTCCTGGTCCGGCCTCCCCAGGTTCGGTCCGTAGCGCAGGAGGCAGCGGAAAAAGCGGGACGGCGCGAACAGGAAACCCGACCCAAGGCCCAAGCGGCGAATGCCCCGCGGAAGGAATAAAACCAGAGCGGAGGGAACGGGGACAAAGCCTAGCCCTTCGCGCGGCAGTAGAGGAGAGCAATTCCATGGAGCGCGTAGCTCTGGCTGTGCTGGCCCATCCCGACGATGCGGAGTTTCTCTGTGCGGGTTCCCTCATTCGGCTCCGCCGGGAGCAGGGCTGGACCATTCACATTGCTAGCATGACGCCGGGGGATTGCGGCTCGGTGGAACATCCGCCGGAGGAGATCGCCCGGATTCGCCGGGGGGAAGCCCAAGCGGCGGCCGCCCGCATCGGCGCCACCTACCATTGCCTGGAAGAGCGGGACCTCCGCGTGATCTACAACGAAAATGTCCTGGAAAAGGTGGTGCGCCTGCTCAACGCCGTCCGCCCGCAGATCGTGTTCACCCACAGTCCGGATGACTATCATCTCGACCATGAGCAGACGAGCCGGATTGTGCGGGCCGCCACCTTTGCCGCTCCGGTGCCGAACTTCCTGTACGGCCGGCACATTCATCCGCCGCTGGAGCATATCCCGCACCTGTACTACTGCGATCCGCTGGAAGGGAAGGACGTATTTGGCCAGCCGATCCGGCCCGCGTTCTGGGTGGATATTTCAGCGGTGATCGAGGAGAAAGCCGCCATGCTGGCCTGCCACGAAAGCCAGCGGGCCTGGCTGCGCAAGCACCACGGCGTGGACAACCTCGTCGAGTCGATGAAAAACTGGGCGGCGACGCAGGGGCACGCTGCCGGACTGCCTTACGCCGAAGGCTTCCGCCAACACCTCGGCCACAGCTATCCCCAAAACAATCTGCTCGCGGAGTTGCTCCGGCCTGTACGGAGTTGAAAGACAGCAAACCTCCCCCCAGCATCCCCAAACCAAGCTGCTCCGGCCTGGATGGGAGTTGAAGGACGGCGGTTTCCCTGGTGGGAGGTATCTCCGCGTTCCGCTTCCCCCCGCTTCCGTTCTGCCGTCTGGATGGGGTTCACTTGCGGACGGGGTCCTTTTTCGGGGCCGGCAACTTGCCCAGGACCCAGTTCCGCCATCTCTCCTCGAAGGCAGTGCCGACCAGACCCAGGCGTTCCAGGAGCGCAACGGCGCTGGGGATCTGGCCATTCTCATCGGGGCGGAAGCCGGACAGGAGGGCGGGGAAGTTGTTCGCCTCCGGCCCAAAGGCGAGGAACTCGACGAAGCTATTGGCCAGCACCTCGCCCCGTTCCGGCAGTTGTTCGCCCAGCAGATCGCTTGGTTTGAGGCGGTTCTCGCGGATCAGTTGCAGGACCTGCTTGCGGTAAGCAGCGTAGCGCGGGGATTTGAGGCCGTCGGCCCGCAAGAGGCAGACGCGGCCAAAGCCGCCGGTCAGCCAGGCGGGGAACTGCGACTGGGGATACCGTCCGCGGAGGAAGGCTTCCGCCACCTGGGCCAAGACGACTTGCTGCCGCTCCGCTTCCGTCGCCGCGCCGATCGCCTGGCCGGAGGTGACCAACAGGGGCGCCTCGGCGTTGAGCCGGTAATGCACCCGTTCCGGTTGCTCCCTAAGCACCTCGCGGACGAAGGTGCGGAAGTCCCGCGGCTCCGGCAGATAGCAGATGGCCAGCTTCCCCGCCCAGGGCATCTCGTCCCCCGGCAAAGCCAGAGCGGACCGTGCCACGGGAACGAGCTTCTCCAAAGGCCCCTGCATGGCCTGCACTTTGCCGCCCTCCAGAGTGCTGGCGAACAGAAAGTGCGGCGTTTCCACCACGTGGACCCCGGAGATTTTCACCTTGGCCAGGTGGCCCTTCAACTGCTCTTTCTGCTTTTGGACCAGGGCCGGATCGAGCTTCGGCGGCGCGGCAGGTTGCACGAGCGCTGCTGCTGCGGTTGTGCCCAGGAGGACCAGGGGAGCTGTCCAAGCGGCCAGTGGGGTTCGCATCGGGCGATCTCCGAGGAGGCGGTGCCTTCCTTGTCCCAAGCGGTGCGTTCCTGCGTCCGGAGCTTCCATTCCTGAGTCTATTGTAAAACGGTGTTGCGAGGGGAACACTGCGTCGGAATGGGGAAGAGGGGAGAAATGGAATCGGGGGTGGGCCGAGGTATCATGGAGATGGGGTTATAGCCAGGGGGCCGAGTGGGGGGAAGGAAGAAGGCGGCAAGGGGGAAGGCGGAGGTGTGAGGCCGTCCCAGGGAGGCCGGGCGCGGTCTCCGTTCTCGGTCCGTGGGGGGCCGGGTTGGGCAAGCGGTTCGCGCGGGTGGGGGCCGGCGCCGGCGATTCCCGCCAGGCGTGGACAAGAGGGAGAAGATGGTCTATCTTTACCATTCTCATGAGCGATGAGAGAGGTCTAGAGGCTTCCGTCGGTACCGGCTCGAAGGAAGAACTCCGCTCCGCTGGCCAACCGGCTCTCCCCTGGGCAGGCGGGGTGGGATCGAGCATCTCCCGACGGCAACAGGAAGCGGGGTGAGTTATGCCGCCGCAGCGCTCTCGCCAGTTCCGGCCGCGATGGTGGTGGATGATAGCGGTCGGTTGTGTGCTGCCGCTCGGTCTGTTGGGGGCGGACACGTCCGGTCCAGGGGCGATGGGATCGGGGTCGTGGCAGCCGTTTGGCTTTTTCACTTCCGCGGTGTATGGCTGGGGGGAAAAGCTAGGGCTGCTGGCCTGCCTGGTGATTGCAGTAGCAGGTCTGGGGTATGCAGCGGCATTGATGCGGCAGGTGTATGCGGCGGACACTGGGACGCCGGCGATGCAGAAGGTGGCAGCGGCGGTGCGGGCCGGAGCCAATGCCTATCTGCGGCGGCAGTTCTCGGTCGTGGGACTGCTCATTGTCCTGATCACCGGGGTGATTATCGCGGCCAAGTGGCCCTGGGCGCCGGAGACGACGGTGCACTCCGTCGAGGAGTTGCAGGTGATCGCTTTGGGGCGCGGGCTGGCCTTCCTGTTGGGCGCCCTCTTTTCCGCGGCGGTCGGGTTCACCGGCATGCGCTTGGCCACCACGGGGAACCTGCGGGTGGCGGCGGCGGCACGCCAAAACTTCGGCCAAGCCATGCGGCTGGCTTACCGCACCGGCGCCATCACCGGCATGTTCACCTGCGGGCTGGGACTGCTCGGCGGCGTGCTGCTGCTCCTCGTCTTCGGCGAGCTGGCTTATGAAATCCTCGTGGGCTACGGCTTCGGCGGCTCCTTGCTCGCCCTCTTCATGCGGGTCGGCGGCGGCATCTACACCAAAGCGGCGGATGTCGGCGCGGACCTGGTCGGCAAAGTGGAACAATCCATGGCCGAGGATGACCCCCGCAATGCGGCCGTCATCGCCGATAACGTCGGGGACAACGTCG
Source organism: Thermogemmata fonticola (assembly GCF_013694095.1). Taxonomy (NCBI): domain Bacteria; kingdom Pseudomonadati; phylum Planctomycetota; class Planctomycetia; order Gemmatales; family Gemmataceae; genus Thermogemmata; species Thermogemmata fonticola. Next base: position 274,754 of record NZ_JACEFB010000004.1, read on the forward strand.
GCGATTGCGCCGGCATGGCGGCGGACGTGTTTGAAAGCTACTCCGTCACGATGGTCGCCGCTGTCATGCTCGGCTACGCCGCCTTCGGCTATAAGGGGATGATCTTCCCCCTCCTGGTCCAGGCGGTGGGCGTGCTCAGCAGCATGCTCAGCACCGCGCTGGTCGGGCGCGGCATCGTTCAAGGGAATAGCGCCGTGGCCATGCATTCGATCAACCGCGGCTTCTGGCGCAGCGCCGCTTTGAGCAGCGTCGGCTTCCTCACCCTCGGTGCCATCTACCTGCACTTCGACCCGGCCTACATCGTCGAACGCGGCATCGACAAGGGGATGTATCAGGAACTGTTCGACACGCCCCAGTTGCGCCAGGTCCTGGGCTTGAGCTGGGAGGAAAGCGAACCGCTCCAGGCGCTGGTCGCCCGCCTGCGGCAATGGCGCAACGGACCGGAACGGGTCGCGGAGGCCACCCTGCGCCTCGAAGAGAAAGTCGAGCGCTATCGCTCCCAGGCCCTGTACGCCTGGCGGCAATTGCCCCTCGCGGAACGCCTCCGCCTGGCGGAACAGCCCCTCCTGGCTGCGGAACTGAAACCGGAGGAACGGGAGCGCTTCGCGGAATACGGCCACGCCGCCCCCCAGGAGGCCCGCCCCACCTTGACCCTCCTGCAACTGGCCCAGGTCCGCTATCACGTTCCCCTCGTGCCCGGCTTGAATTACCGCGTCGTCCTCTGCTGCCTGCTGGGCATTCTCCTGGCGGTGGCCCTCAACAAATGCACCGAATACTGGACCAGCACGGAATACAGCCCGGTGCGAGAAGTCGTCAAATCCAGCTACACCGGCCACGCCACCAACATCATCGCCGGCATGGCCCTGGGACTGGAAAGCTCCGTCTGGGCGATCCTGCTCATTGCCGCGGCGATCCTCGGCTCCGTGCTCATCGTCGGCCATCCCGATCACCTGCTGTTCATGGCCTTCGGCGTGGCCATGTGCGGCATCGGCATGCTGACCCTCACCGGCGACACCATCAGCATGGATGTCTTCGGGCCGGTCGCGGACAATGCCAACGGCATCGGCGAGATGGGCTACAACCGCACGGAACAGGGGGACGAACTCAAGGAGGGTGAAGAAGGGTATCTGCCCCCTGACCAGTATCAGGCGGCCCGGCAGATTCTCGCCGATCTCGACGCGGTGGGGAACACCACCAAGGCGATCACCAAGGGGATTGCCATCGGTTCGGCGGTGTTGGCGGCGGTCTCCCTCTTCGCCAGTTTCATCGCCGTGCTGGTGACCGGCAGTGAAGAGAAGATCGGGCAGTTGCTCATCGGGGATTTCGTCTCCGGGGCGTCGAAGCTGACGGTGGCGGAGCCGCTGGTGCTCATCGGCGTACTGATCGGCGGGGCGGTGCCGTTCCTCTTCAGCGCCATGACCATCCGGGCCGTGGGCCGCGCCGCCTATCTCATCGTTATCGAATGCCGCCGGCAGTTCCAGGACCCCGCGGTCATGAGCGGCAGCAAAAGCCCGGACTATGGCCGCGTGGTCAGCATCTGCACCGCCACTGCCCAGAAGGAACTGATCGGACCCGGCCTGCTGGCGATCGGCACGCCCCTCGCCGTCGGCTTCCTGCTCGGCCCCTTCGCACTGGGCGGGTTCCTTGCCGGCATGATCCTCAGCGGGCAGCTCCTGGCCGTGTTCATGTCCAACGCCGGCGGCGCCTGGGACAATGCCAAAAAGATGATCGAAGATGAACCCCGCACGGAAAAAACCGGCAAATACTCGGAAAAGCACAAAGCCAGCGTCACCGGCGATACCGTCGGCGATCCGCTCAAGGATACCGCCGGACCGGCGATCAACCCCTTGATCAAGGTCATGAACATGGTCAGCCTGCTGGCGTTGCCTCTGGTCATCCTCCATAATGTCCATGACGGCCTGGGCAACGTAGTGGTGGGAGCGGTGATCGCCAGCGTGGCCGTGCTGGCGGTCATTTGGGCCTGGTACCGCTCCAAACAGGAATCGGCGGAAGTCCGGCAGATCGAAGAGGAGCTGGAACAGGAGGCCCTCACCGCGGCCGGGAGCAGTCGCTGATAGCCGGCGATCACGCCTTTGTTCCCCCAAGCTGGGGGAATCGCCGTGTGTTCCGATCCGGCAGTCCGCGATGGCCGTTGGCTCGCCGCTTCCTGCCGCGATCCCCCACGCGCCAGGCTAACGTCCACAACACCATCCCCTGGGTTTCCGAGTGGAATGCTCATGCCTGCCTTGGCTGTGGCTCTTTACCATGTCGATCCGCGGACCGGCCAGGTGGTCCTCCACGCCATGCCGATCCTGCTTTTGATCCTCCTGCTCTTGGCGATTGCCTATCGGTATTACTCGGCCTTTCTAGCGGCGAAGGTGGCGGTGCTCGATGACACCCGGCTGACGCCAGCCCACCGCTTTTACGATGGCCAGAATTATCATCCGACCAACCGCTGGGTGCTGTTCGGCCATCATTTTGCGGCCATTTCCGGGGCGGGTCCGCTCATTGGACCGGTGCTGGCGATCCAGTACGGTTACATGCCGGGGTTATTGTGGCTGGTCATTGGGGTCTGTCTGGCGGGGGCGGTGCAGGACATGCTGGTGCTGGCCGCCAGTGTCCGGCGCGACGGCAAATCCCTGGCGGAGATCGCCCGCACGGAGCTGGGGTATCCGGCGATGCTGGCCGCGGCTCTGGCCATCCTGTTCATCGTGATCATCGCCCTGGCCGGGTTAGGCTTTGTGGTGGTCAAAGCCCTGGGCGGCGAGGAAGTCAAATTGCCTGCGGGATTGCACATCACCTTGCCGCCGGAGGCGGACTTGCCCCTGCCGGAGTCCCCGAGCAGTGGGCGGCAGTTGTATCATTTCCCTCCCGGCTGCGTGCTGCGCTATCCGAATGACAATAAACCGACACACCGGCCCGAAGGGTTCACCCTAGCGGTGCCTGCGGACAGCCCCTTGAAGCCGCAGGGGAACAGTGTGTCTCTCCCGGCGGGATGCACGCAAGTGGTGCCGGGCAGCGCCTGGGGCACCTTCACCATCGCCTGCACCATTCCCATCGCTCTCTTGGTCGGCTGGTGGATGTACCGTCTGCGGCCGGGGCGCGTGGTGGAAGCCTCGCTTGTCGGCGCCCTCCTGACCCTGGCGGCGGTCATCGCCGGCAATTGGATTCCCGGTTCCCCCTTGGCCCCCTACTTCACCCTGACCCGCGAGCAAACGATCCTGGCCCTGTGCCTCTATGGCTTTGTGGCGGCGGTGCTCCCCGTCTGGCTGCTGCTGGGACCGCGCGACTACCTGTCCAGCTTTCTCAAGATCGGCACCGTCATCCTGCTGGTCCTGAGCGTGCTGCTGGCCAATCCGCCGCTCCAGGCCCCGCCGATCAACGAAGTGTTCCTCAATGGCGGCCCGACCTTCCCCGGCAGTATCTTCCCCTTCGTCTTCATCTGCATCATGTGCGGGGCGATCAGCGGCTTCCACTCCCTGGTCTCCTCCGGGACTACGCCGAAGATGGTGGAGCGGGAATCCCACATCCGCAGCATCGGCTACGGGGCGATGCTCATCGAAGGACTGGTCGGGGTGGTGGCCCTGATCACAGCGGCGAGTCTGCCGCAGGATTTGTACTATGCGATGAATATCGGCATCGACGCGGCGCCGCGCTGGCAGGGAGCGGTGCAGCAGGTCGAGGAGCGTTACGGTTGGCGCCTGCCGGCGGAAGCGGCGGACCCGCTCCATGCGGCCCAGGTGGACGCCCCGCACCATCTGGACCTGGCGCAGGTCGAAGAGCGCGTCGGCGGGGAAGCCCTGCGCGGGCGCACCGGCGGCGCGGTCACCCTGGCCGTCGGCATGGCCCTCATCTTCGAGGACGCCTTCCGCTGGCTCGGCATCACCGGCCAATGGCTCCTCAAATACTGGTACCATTTCGCCATTATGTTCGAGGCCCTGTTCATCCTCACGACAATTGATGCCGGCACCCGCATTGCCCGCTTCCTGCTTCAGGAGTCCGCCGGTCGTCTGTACGCGCCGCTGGCCCGCACCGACTGGCTGCCCGGCGCCCTGCTGGCGACCGCCCTGGTCACCGCCGGCTACGGCTGGCTCATCCACACCGGCAGCATCGACACCATCTGGCCGATGTTCGGCATCGCCAATCAAGGGCTGGCCGTGCTGGCCCTGGCTTTGGTCACCACCTGGCTGGTCAACAGCGGCCGGGGACGACTGGCCTGGGTCACCGCCCTACCCATGCTCTTTGTCCTGAGCACGACCACCAGCGCCGCCGCCATCATGGTCACTGTGCGCTTCCCGGCGATGATCCGCGACGGACGCGTGCTGGCCGGCTCCCTCAATATCGCCCTGACTCTCTTCGTCGTCACCACGGTGGGCGTCGTCGTCCTCTGGGCCTTGGCCCGCTGGCTGGCTGCCGCCCTCCGCTATTTCCGCACCCCCTCCCTCCCCCGCCCCAGCCCCTCCGGTCAGCCGTAACCTCGCCCCTAACACCGCCCCAGAGGGAGCCGAATAGGTGGGGGAAGCCAACGGTGCCGCGGCCCAACGCCTGACAGCTTCACCGGCATGCGCCGAGCGCTTCTCCACCGCGGCCCAACACCAAAAGCTTTTTCCCCAGGGAACGCAGCGGTTCTCCAGCGTGTTGAGCCGATTCGCTTCCTGCCTCTGGGAGGGACGCCGCCATGACAGCGACCGACTCTTCAGCCTGGCCTGAAGCTCCGCCGCCGCCGTCTGCCCCTTTGGTGGAACTGCGCCACGTGACAGCGGCCTTCGAGAATCAGGTCGTGCTCCAGGACGTGAACCTGGCCATCCAGGCGGGGGAAAGCGTGGCGATCATCGGGGAGAGCGGCTGTGGCAAATCGGTGCTGCTCAAACTCCTGGTCGGCCTGCTCGCGCCGGTGGAAGGCGAGGTCCTCTGGGACGGCCGGCCCCTGCACCGCCTGCGCCGCGAGGAGTTAATCCGCCTGCGCCTCCAGGTCGGCTTCGTCTTCCAGCAGTCGGCCCTCTTCGACAGCCTGACCGTGCTGGAGAATATCGCCCTGGGATTGCGGGTGCACCGTCTCTGCGCCCCGGAGGAGATTGTGCCGCGCGTCCGCCAGCGCCTGCATGACGTCGGCTTGTCAGAACAGGTTTTGTCCAAACGCCCGGCGGAACTCTCCGGCGGCATGCGCAAGCGCGTCGCCATCGCCCGCGCCCTGGCCCTGGACCCCCAGGTCATGCTCTACGATGAACCCACCACCGGCTTAGACCCCATCATGACGGATGTGATCAACCGCCTCATTGCCCAGACCCATCAGCGCCGCCGCCTGACGACCCTGATCGTCACCCACGAGATGCGTACCGTCTTCTCCTGCACCCAGCGAGTGCTTCTGCTTTATCCCCGCTCCCGCTTGCCGCCGGGTCAGTCCCAGATTCTCTACGACGGCTCGCCCGAAGGATTGCGTCAGGCTGCCGATGGACGCGTCCGCCAGTTTATCGAAGGCCGGGCCGACCCCCGCCTGCTGGAAGAAGCCGAGGAATGACCGCTCCGGGCTGGCCGGGTTGGCTCCGACTCTGCCGGGGCTTGCCGATTTCCCGCCGTTCCTCTTGGGCTTCCCCGTGGTTACTCCGGGTCCTCCGGCAGGCGTTTGGGCAACTTGACGGTGAAGGTGGACCCTTTGCCCACGATGCTTTCGACGCGGATGCGGCCCTGGTGCTGCTCAATGATCTGCCGGCAGACGCTCAGCCCCAGACCGGTCCCGCCCCGGCCGTACTCATCCGGCTGCTTGGTGGTGAAAAACGGCTCGAAGATCAGGCGCAGTTGCTGCGGCGGGATGCCCACCCCGGTGTCAGCAATTTCGATTTCGACCATGTCCGTTTTGGGATTGTCCCGCACTTCGATCCGCAGCCGCCCTCCCTCCGGCATCGCCTGGCGGGCGTTGATGATGAGATTGACCAGGATTTGTTCGATCTGTCCGGGGACCGCCCAGATGACGGGCCGGGCCAGGAAGCGGGTTTCCACATGAATGCGATGCTTGGACAAGTCCTTGCCGGTGAGGATGAGCACTTCTTCGATCAGGCGGGCGAGGTCGCAGAGTTCCCGCTGCTGGCCGCCTTTGCGGGCATAGCCGAGCATCCCCGCGGCGATGGCCGCCGCCCGCTGCCCCGCCTTGAGAATCCGCTCGAAGGCGTTTTGCTTCTCCGCCACATCCGTTTGGCGCAACCCCAGCTTGGCCGAATTGATGATGGTCGTGAGGATGTTGTTGAACTCGTGGGCGATGCTGGAGGCCAGCTCTCCAACGCTGCTGAGCCGCTGGGCCTGCAAGAGCTGCCGCCGCAACGCCTCCGTCTCGTTGGACGACGCCAGCACTTCTTCGCCGGTCATAAAACCATCCCCCTGCGCCCTGCCGCATCCCCTCGCCTCTGGTCTGTCGGTCGGGCTGCCATTGCTATCGGACAGCGTCCGCCCGCTTCTTCATCATAACCGCACAATCCCGCACATCAGGCCGCACCGAACACCCCGCCGGTCCCCTATTTTCTCAAGTTCATCCTGGCCCAACAGCGCGATGAAAAACGAGACGGCAGAACCAGGCTCGGCAGGCACGGCAGAGACGAGACGGCGCGAGGATTCACGCCGTGGAGCGGGACGTGAGCGCCTCCCGGCTGGCATCCACCTGCCGCACCGGTTCCGGCACTTCGAGCAGGCGCAGGGCCTGCCATTGCCCCTCGGCCAGGACCAACTCGCTGACCGCCAGGTTGTGGGCCTTGCCGATCCGCAGCCAATCCGCCGCCGAGTAGCCGGGCAGCAGGCTCAACAGCAGCACCTTCGAGACCACCCCGTGCACGATGACGGCGATCCGCTTGCCCCGGTGGCGTGCCACGACGCGCTCCCACACCGGTAAAACCCGCTGCTGAATGCTGGCGAAACTTTCCATACCGTCCACGGCGAAGTCCAGATCGCCGCTTTGCCAGGCGTGCAGGGTGCGCTGCCAGGCCTCTTCCACCTCCGCACCGCACCGCTGGCTGAACGCCCCCACCCGCCGCTCATGCCACAATGGCTCGATCTCGTGGGGAATCCGGCAGCGCCGGGCGATCGGTTCCGCCGTCTCGATGGCCCGCCGCATCGCCGAGGACACCACCACCTCCAGCCCTAGACGGGCGAACCATTCCGCCGCCGCTTCCGCTTGCCGCCGCCCGTGCTCCCCCAGGGGCACATCGGATTCCGCCCCGTGCAACAGATGCGGCGTGGCCGTCTCCGCATGCCGCGCCAGCCACACGCGCGTGATCCCGTCGCTCATTCCGTCTAAGCCTTTCACGGCTCGTTCTCCTCCTTCACCTCCTGGATCACCTCCTGGGTCCCCGGCTCGCGGACAGCCTGACCCCGGAAAGCCTGGCCCCGGAATGCCCGCCCTCGGAAGTCCTGACCCCGGAAGGTCCGACCCCGCAAAGCCTGGCCTCGGAAGCCTGAACAGAGCGAGGACTCGGCCCAGCCCGTTGCGAGCGGAAGCCTCCCGATCCGCCAGGTAAAAAAAGCGGCACGGGGGATGATTCCCCCCGCTCTCGCGGCTTGCCGGCACGGCGACGCGTCAGTGTTATTTTTTCGGTAGACTCAGGCGAAAGGGAAGCCAAGAGGACAGGCCAACCGCCGGCCGGGGCAGTGCAACGGGCGCTGTCGTTTCCACGCCGGTCGATGGCGGCGGTGGAGCGGGCCGAGGCGGAGGTCCCGCGGGACTGGACGGCGGACCCATCGCGGCTTCCAACCGCGCCAGCTTCTCCCGCACCGCCTGCAACTCCTTCTGCAACTCCTTGAGCGTCTGCTCGATCTGCTTGTACTGTTCATCCCGCAGGCTTTTGCGTTCCTGGTCTGCCGCCTTGTTCCGCTCGATCTCCTGTTGCAGGCGGGTCATCTCCTCGCGGACGGTCTTCTGCTCTGCTGTCAGTCCCGTGAGGCGCTCGCGGAGCACTTCCAGGACGGCCACGTCCTTTTTGAGGGCTTCCAGGGCCGTGATGCGTTCCCGCAGGGCTTCCACCGCGGCCACGTCCTTCTTGAGCATGTCCAGGGACGGTTGCAGTTCCTTGCGCACCGCCTCCACCGCCGCGGCTGTCTCCCGCTTGCTGGCCTCGCTCCCCTGGGTCAACTCCTTGCGCAAGGCCGCCAGCTCCTTGCGCAATTCCTCCACCGCCGCTCCCTGCTCCTTCTTGATTCCCTCCACCGCACTGGTGCTGGCTGCGCTGCGCTCCTTGAGGGCTTCCAGGTCCGCCTTGAGCGTCTCCAGCAGCCGCAACCGCTCCGCTTGACTGTTGAGCAAGGCGGTGAAGTCTTGCTTGCGGACCAATTCACTGCGGGCTTCCCGCTCCTGGTTCAACTCCCGCCGCAGATCGGAAATGTTGGCGGTCAAACTGTTGTACAGCGTCAGCGCTCCCAGCGCCACCATGCTCAGGATCGTCCCGCCGAAGATGCGCCAGAAGAGGGAGACCTTCTCCTCGTCCGGGGATGTTTTCTTCTCGGACGACGTTTGAGCCGCACGCAGAGCCTCGCTACTCGCAGCTAGAGGCGTTCCCGTTTCCTCAGGCTCATTTCCAGAAGAAAAACGACGCGGCACCATAAGGATGTTCCCCCTTCCCCTAGCCCATCGGCCAGAAGTATCAACCACTCATCGGACGTCGGGTCGGACTCTCTTGATGGAAAGCACCGCTCTATAGTCATTCCTATGAGCTGTCGCAATCCGAGTCCCACGGACTCCATCGGAAGAATGCGCGCCACCCGGCTAGGCTTGCGCCCCGCAAATTGGACGTGGGGAATTTAAGGATTCGGAATCAACTCCACGCCTTGAGCGCCTCCTGCGCACCCAGCGGTCCCGCATCCGCCTCCCGTCAGAATCGGCTCGCCAGGGGGCACTGCATCAACTCAATCTCTCCCGCGCCTCCGGCTCTTCCGCTTGCGCTTCTCCGGCGGGAACCGAGGTGCTCTGGGAAGAAGGATGAGATTGGTTCAACACCTGCACTGCCTCGACCAGTGCCCAGAGAACGGGCAGATTGGGCAGAGTATTCACCGGCGTCTCCCGCCAGGTCTTCCAGAGTTTCTTCTGCCGCACCAGCAGATCGCCCTGGCGGATGCGCAAGCCGTCGAATTGCTCCCAGGGCAGGAAAGCCTTGGACCAGTGCAACCCGTCCGGACGGACCACAAGCGGACCGAACACCGCCTGCCCCTGCTCCCGGAACTGGTCCCACGCTTTCTGCCACAATCGCGGAAACGTCCGCCGCTGGACCTCCACCAGCAACTGATGATAGTCGCCCACCGCCGGCGTGAGCTGCACCCTCGCCCCATCCTGGCGGACCAGAGTCAGCGAGGAGTTGAGCAGATCATCCCAGAACGAAACGGCCGGACACAGAATGCAGGCGGTTCGGACGCCCTGCGCATCGCTTTCCTCCATCCGCTTCTGGAGATGGCTGAAATGCAGCCAGACTTCCGTGATCTCCTGCCACAGGAAGACCAGAGCTTGCCCGCGGCACAGATACAGCAGCCCGCTGGGATACAGCAGAACCGTCAACCCCCGCTGGCGCAACAGCCGCCCCAGGACCACCAGCCCCAGCACCGGAGGGATCAGCAGCAGCATGGCCAAATGATCCATCTTCTGGGGCCCGTGCACCCACCAGAGATAGTTGATCAGAAACCCCACGACCAGGAGCAGGACGCTCAGCGAAAGCTGGAACAGAAACCGGGGCAGGCTGATGCGGAAAATCGCCTCCGGTTCCCCCAGCTCCGAGATAGCCAGATGGAAATGATCGGAATAGCGGCTCATGGGTTCCTCGCCCGCAGGTCGACGTTGTTGCTTATAATACCACGGCTGCGGCCGGCGCGCACTGACTCCCAGGCAGCGCCCGGCCTTCCCCCTCTCAGGAGCCGATGATTCCATGCTCGTGGTCATGCATCGCCAGGCCACCGCCGCGGATATCGAACGGGTGGTGGAGGTGATCCGCGCTCAGGGTTTGACCCCCCATGTGCTGCCCGGCACGACCCGGACCGCCATCGGCATGACCGGCAACACGGCGGCGATCGACCCGGAATTGTTCGAGGGCTTGCCCGGCGTGGTCGAAGCCATCCGGGTAACTCGGCCGTTCAAACTGGCCAGCCGCGAAATGAAGCCGGACGATACGGTCATCCCCCTGCCCCAGGGCACGATCGGCGGCGGTTCCTTCACGGTCATCGCCGGGCCGTGCTCGGTGGAAAATGAAGCCATGCTGCTGCGCACCGCGGAGTTTCTGCGGCAGCAAGGCGTGCGCTTCCTCCGCGCCGGGGCTTACAAGCCGCGCACCAGCCCCTATGCCTTCCAGGGTCTGGGCCGGCAAGGCTTGCGCATCCTCGCTCAGGCCCGCCAGCGCTTCGGACTGGGCATTGTCACCGAACTGATGGACACGGAAGAAGCGGAAGCCGTCGCCGAGGTGGCCGACATCATCCAGATCGGTGCCCGTAACATGCAGAACTTCGCCCTGCTCCGCCGCGTCGGACGTTGCCGCAAACCGGTGCTGCTCAAACGCGGCCTCTGCGCCACCCTCGAAGAATGGCTCATGGCCGCCGAATACATCCTGGCCGAAGGCAACTACCAGGTCATCCTCTGCGAGCGCGGCGTCCGCACCTTCTCCGACCACAGCCGCAATACCCTCGACCTGTCCGTCATTCCGCCCGCCAAAGCCTGGTCCCACCTGCCGATCCTGGTCGATCCAAGTCACGGAACGGGCAAGCGGGCTTACGTGCCGCCGATGGCCTTGGCCGCCCTCGCCGCCGGCGCCGATGGCTTGCTCATCGAAGTCCACCCCGAACCGGACAAAGCCCTCTCCGACGGCCCCCAATCCCTGGATTTTCCCGCCTTCGAGCAGCTCTGGCACCGCCTCGCCCGCCTCGCTGAGGTCCTCCACCGCACCCTCTAGCGCCGCCGCTAGCTCACTCAGCCCACCCCCGCCTCCCCCGTCTCTCTCTTCCTCCTGACCGGCTCTGGGCCTTTTCGCCCGCCGCCAGCGTTCCGTTTTTCCGGGAATGCCGGGGAAAAAGCGTGCGGTTGTGCGTCCCATCCCTGGCCGAATGGCATCCTTGACAAATGAAAAAATTATGAAAAATTGTCCACTTCATTTGACTTCTCGCAATTCATGGTGCATATGTACAGTTGAACCCAGCGAGACCCAGCAAAGCTCCGACAATCGCGGCATTGGCATCGCCGGTCCACAACCCGGCAGGCCAAGAGCCAAACGGCAAACCCAATCGATACCGTCTGTTTTTCGGCTCTGTCTGTGGACTTCTCCGAACAGGTGGCGGCGAAGGCCCCGCAGAGGCAACCCCGAAGCGGACGTTGGCCCAGTTTCCCCCAGAACTTCCCCGCCGGGACGAGCATCGGTTCCTGAAGCGGGACAGACGAGAGGAGAAAATCCCATGATCGCATTGCAAAAATTTTCCCACACTCCGTCGAACATGGGCACACAGCCTGAAGGAGGCGAGCGCCGCATCCGCCCCTGCAACCGAAAGGGACCTAGCGAGGAGCGGCAGCGGGAGGGATGCTACCGGGTTGACCCGCACGTGCCAAAGCCGCCCCGGTCAGAGGGCGCCTGGCGTCACGGGGACGGCCCCAGCCGGAAGCTCGCTCCCGGCCACGGCGGCAACGGTGATTGCACACTGGCGGCAGATTTTGTTAGGGTAGGATCATGGCATCGTTATTTGAGCAGCCGCGGCGGAAAGCGCGGGAACGAACCAGCCGGGACGGCAACGTTCATTCTTCCCCTTTGGGGAGCGGGATTCATCCTTCCATTCCTGGAGGGGAAGGAGGGATTGCGCCGCTGCAACTGTACGCCGATGTGGTGTTCGACCGGCCCCTGGACCAAGCGTGGACGTATGGGGTGCCGGAGCATCTGGTCGGCCTGGTGGGAGTGGGCAAGCGGGTGGCGGTCCCCTTGGGCAAAGGAAGCCGGGAGACCAGCGGCTTCTGCGTCGGCTTGCGCGAAACAGGCCCTCCCGCTTCCATCCAGGTCAAGCCGGTGCTTCGCGTCCTGGATGACGAAGCGCTGGTGGATGAGCACCTGCTCCAGTTGACCCGGTGGATGGCGGAGTATTACCTATGCGGCTGGGGTCAGGTGCTGCATGCGGTGGTGCCGGCGGGTGTCCGGGAGCAAGCGGGCACGCGCGAGGTGGCCGTAGTCGAAGTTCCTCCTGCGGCGGAGCAGCCGGAACCATTCCCCGCCCTGACGGCTCAACAGCGTGCGGTGTGGGAACTGGTACGGGACAGCGGCGGGGCGATGGAACTGCGCGACCTGCTGCGGCAGGGCCGCTGTTCTGCCGCGGTCGTGCAGGGGTTGGTCAAGAAGGGGTTGCTCCGGCGGTATCGCCGGCGGGTGGAGCGGGCGGAAGTTCAGGAGGCGGTAGCCGAGGCGGCGGAGCCGCCGCTCCTTGGGTCGCGCGAAGAGCCGCGGATCGTGCTCAACGGCGATCAGCAGCGGGTGTGGGGGCAATTGGAAGCGGCCCTGCAAGTGGGCGGATTCCAGCCGTTCCTGTTGCACGGCGTGACCGGCAGCGGCAAGACGGAGATCTACCTGCGGGCGATGGAAGCGGTGGTGCGCCAGGGCCGGCAGGTGATCGTCCTGGTCCCGGAGATCGCCTTGACACCCCAGACGATCGCCCGCTTCCGGCAGCGCGGCAACCGCGTGGCGGTGTTGCACAGCCACCTGACGGATGCGGAGCGCGGCGCGCACTGGCGGCGGATCGCCGCGGGAGAAGTGGAAGTGGTGGTGGGTGCTCGCAGCGCCATCTTCGCCCCGGCGCGCAAGCTGGGACTCATCGTGATCGACGAAGAACACGAGCATACGTTCAAGCAGGAAGCGACGCCACGCTACCATGCCCGCGATGTGGCCGTCATGCGGGCGCGCCTGGCGGGAGTGCCGGTGGTTCTGGGGTCCGCCACGCCCAGCCTGGAGAGCTGGTGGAACGCAGCCCGCGGACATTACACCTTGCTGAGCCTGCCCAAGCGCGTCGAGGCAAGGCCGCTGCCCCAGGTGCGGATCATCGACCTGCGGCACGAACCCAACAAAGGCGGAGCGATCAGCATGACCCTGGCTGCCGCGATGGAACGGGCCTTGCGCCAGGGAGGGCAGGTCCTGCTGCTGCTCAACCGCCGTGGTTACAGCACCTATGTGCATTGCTCCAGTTGCGGCCACGTGGCCCAGTGTTCCCATTGCGACATCGCCCTGACGTTTCACCGTTGCCGCAATGCCTTGCTCTGCCACTATTGCGGCTGGGAGACGGCCCCGTATCAGCGCTGCCCGGCGTGCGGCCAGGCGTCGATCCGCTACCAGGGACTGGGCACGGAGAAACTGCAAGCCGAGATCGCCGAGAAGTTCCCCGGTTACGTGTGCGTGCGGATGGATTCGGATACCACTAGCCGGCGCGGCAGCCACGAGGGGATTCTGGAAGCGTTCCGCACAGGCAAAATTCAGATACTGCTGGGAACGCAGATGATCGCCAAGGGGCTGGACTTCCCGAATGTGACGCTGGTGGGGGTGATCAACGCTGATGTCGGTCTGCATGTGCCGGATTTTCGCAGTGCCGAGCGGACGTTCCAGTTGCTGGCCCAGGTGGCCGGTCGAGCGGGCCGCGGCGACAAAGGCGGCGTGGTGTACATCCAGACGTTCACCCCGGATCATCCCTGTATCGCCCTGGCCGCCCGGCATGATTACGTCACCTTTGCTGGCCAGGAACTGGCCCAGCGCCGCCAGCACCGCTATCCGCCGTTTGAACACCTGGCCCGCTTGATCATCCGTAGCGAGGAGGAAGCCGCCGCGGCCCAGTTCGCCCAGACTCTGGCTGGGGCGTTGCAACGGGCCGCCGCTGTCGTGGACCGGCAGAGCCGGGAAGGGGGAACCGCCCCCCCTGGGGAATTGCCCGGCCCTCCGCCTCCCTTGCGCATCCTGGGTCCCGCCGAATGCCCCATCTACCGCCTCAACAATTACTACCGCTTCCACTTCCAGGTCCAGTCCCCGGATCGGGGACGATTGCAGAACGTGTTGCGGCGCGTGCTGGGCACTGTCCGCCCTCCTGCCGCCGTCGAGTTCCAGATCGACATGGACCCGTACTCCATGCTTTAGAGCTTGAGACCTGGCTGCTGGGATGGCACGGAAGAACAGGAGGGACAAGAGCAGCGATTCGGCCTGCGGCATAGCTCAACGATTTGGCCTCAGGGAGACTTTCAAAGGAAGTAAGGAAGAGAGTAGAAGTTGCTCTGGCGGGCCGTCAGCACGGGGACTATGAGTAAAGCAGCCGGAAAAAAGTTTTTTCACCTTGGGGTGCCAGAAAGTCCGCAGCCGATACCTTGACCAGAGACAGCCTGGGGCTATGCTCAATGCTAACGGGCTGTTGTGAACCGAGACGGAGGTTTCGCCGTACCATGGCACACGTCGTCACAGCAAACTGCTACGATTGCAAGTACACGGACTGCTGCGTTGTCTGTCCTGTGGAGTGCTTCTATCAGGACGAGATGATGCTCTACATTGACCCGCAGGATTGCATCGATTGCGAAGCCTGCGTCCCGGAATGCCCCGTGGAGGCGATCTACGCGGAGGGGAATGTGCCGGCTCAATGGCAGAGCTACATTCAACTCAACGCGGAGAAGGCGGCGGCTCTGAAGGCCGCGGGCAACGCGCACATCACCGAGAAGCAGGAGCCTAAGGAAGGTCCGGAGTGCAAGAAGAAGTGAGGCGGCGGCCGGAGCCAGCAGCATCCCTCCACCTTTCGGCCTCTCGGCCTGCGGCCACCGCTATCCTTCTCCTGCAATTGGGAACGCCAGCACGGCCCGATTACGGCGGAGTCTTCGCCTATTTGCGGCAGTTCCTCAGCGACCGACGGGTCGTGGAAGCCCCTCGCTGGCTGTGGCTCCCCCTGCTTTACCTGCGCATCTTGCCGTTTCGCGCCGGAGCCTCCGCGGCCAAATACCGCCGCATCTGGAATCCCCAGTCGGGTTCCCCCCTGCTCTACTACACGCAGCGCCAGGCGGAGGAATTGCAGCGTCGGCTGCCCCAGGCGGTCGTTCGCTTCGCCATGACCTATGGCCGGCCCTCCGTCGCGGAAGTCGTGACAGAGCTGATCGCCCAGGGAGTAGAGCGGCTTTTGGCCGTCCCCCTGTATCCGCAATACTCCGCCACCACCACCGCTGCCGCGACGGATGCCCTGTTCCGGGTCCTGCTGCGCCTGCGCCGCGTGCCTGCTTTGCGCATCGTTCCGCCCTACTATGACCACCCCGCCTATCTGGAGGCGATGGTCGCAGTCATCCGGCAGGATTGGCAACGCCTGGAATGGGAACCGGAGCATGTGGTGTTCAGCTATCACGGCATTCCGCAAAAGTATGCCCAGCGGGGCGATCCGTATGCCCAGCAAGTGGTGCGCACCACGCGGGAACTGGTCCGCCGCTTGCAGCTCCCCCGCGACCGCTGGACTTTGGCTTTTCAGTCCCGCTTTGGCCGCTCCCCCTGGCTCAAGCCGTATACCGACGATGTCTTGCAGGCCTTAGCGCGCCGGGGAATCCGCCGCGTGTATGTCGCCTTGCCCGGCTTTACGGCGGATTGCCTGGAAACCATCGATGAAATTGGGCGGGAAAGCCGCGAACTGTTTGAGCATGCGGGTGGTGAGCTGCTTTACAACGGCACCTGCCTCAACGACCACCCCCAGTGGATCGCCGCTTTGGAACAGATCATCCGGGAAGAAGGCTGCGGCTGGCTGGCGGAGACGGATCAGGGACGGACAGGACCGAGCAGTTGAGGGGCTTCCTCCGGGTGATTTTGCACGTAGGCAGCGATGGCCGAGAAGAACTCGATCAGTTGCGCGGCGGCGTGATCCGCAAGGTCGGAAACGGACGGCCCCAGAATCTTCACCGCCAGATGAGCCATGCGGCTGTCGCTATGCATGTAGCATTCCACGCGGGGGGCGAACCGAGCCACGCCATCCTTCTCGGCGAGAATCGGATGGTGGAAGATGACCACGCCCTCCACAGGAATGGGCGGTGCCAAACGGCTGGGCTTGATACTGCCCCGCGCATACCAGATGCGGCCGTCCCGGAAGCGCCCCACCGTCCGCCACACCACCTCGCTGCCGCATTCATCCGTCCAGCCGAAACTGCCATCGTGGCGTGCCTGAATCGGCAGGCAGGGCACCTGGCGGCGCTGCCACGCCAAGGCCACGCGATCCGGATGATCCAAAAGCCATTCATACACGGCTTTGGTGCAGACCACAGCTTCTCCCCGGGCGCGTGCGGAGACGGTCGGCTGCCGCAGACAGCGCGCCACACCTTCCCGATAGGTGGGAGCGACACACCCCAGCAGGTCAGGAATAGCAGCAGCAGTCCGAGAAGCCGCCGGTAAAACGTGCCCTTCCGAAATGCCCGCGGGATCGGCAGGAGCTGCTACAGCCACCGAAGGAATCGCTCCCGTTCCCCCACTGGCTGCTGCCAATCCTCCCACGGCGGGGACACCGCCTAGCAGCATCCCACTGAAAGATTGCCGCAAGCGAACCATGAGGCGATGTCTTGTCATCCCCCGATCGGGATAACGGCACGATGGCTTCCTCCGGCCGTGGTCCATAGATCGGTTCCCTCCCGTTCCGAGAGAGGGCGGTCCAATGGCCCGCCGCACTCCTCCTTGGTGCCATCGTTTCTCGGAAGCTGCGAAGATCAGGGAAATTGCCAGCCAGCCGCCGGGACCGCAGGAAGAATGGTAAACTGTGAGGCTTGGAACGGCGCGGCCTCAGCGCGGTTCCGACGTAATCTCGACGTGGTCCCTCTACGGTCTCTCCTCAGCGGCCTCTCATAATCTGCGGTCTCTCTTGATGGGGGGAACAACAATCGGGTAACGGAAAGCGATGAAGCGAACCCATGGGCGGATATGGGCACGAGGGAGCCGCCGGCCAACGGTGATCGGGACGGATGAGAGGTAGGGGATGAAGCCAACCGGGACATTCCCAGAGAAGAGCGGCCATATCATGAGAGTGTAAACGGTGCGAGGAGGCGAGGAGAAAAGGGACAGGGGGATCCGCGGGAAGACAAGCAAAAGGAAGGGACCGAGGAAAGACCACCCCAGAAGATCAAGGAACAAGCCGGAAGATGAAGGAAAAGACCCAGAAGATGAAAGGACAGTCCCAGAGGATGCCCGCGAGGTCGATGCGGGTGAGCCAGGAGGGAGCAGCCGAGGCGATGATCCGAAGGGCGGATGAGGCCAGGAATCGAGGGGAGAGGAACCGGACGCCGGGGAGTGCCGGAACGGGGCGGGATGTCTGGGATGAGGTGCGCAAACTGGCCTGTCAGCTTGCCGGGTGGGAGGATTTGCTGGCCGCGCTGAGGGCCGGCCGGAGCGGAACGATCGACGGGGCCTGGGGTTCCTCCGCGGCGTGGGTAACGGCGGCTTTGGCCCAGGAGAGCGGGCAATCTCAGCTCGTTGTGGTGCCGCAGTCCCTGGATGTCGAGGAATGGGCGAGTGAGCTGGAAACGTTTCTGGGGCGCCGGCCGTGGGTCTTTCCCGGCTGGGAGGACTGGCCGGTGTCGCGGGAGAGTCGCGCCGGCCGGGATCGGACAGCCAGCGAGCGCCTGCGGGTCCTTCAGAGTCTTAGCCAGCGACTCCCTCAGCCTGTGCAGATGGTCGCCGCTGTGACAGCGTTATGCCAGCCTGTGCCGCCGCGGGAGGACCTGGTAGCCGCCGGGCGGCGCCTCACCGTCGGAGAATCCGCCGATCTCCAGGAATTGCTCGATTGGCTGAGCCAACATGGCTATCGCCGGGTGGAGGCGGTCGAATACCCCGGAGAATATGCCCGGCGCGGCGGCATTCTCGATCTGTTCCCCCCCAATCTTGATCAGCCGGTGCGCCTCGAGTTTTTCGGCGACGAGATCGAATCGATCCGCTCCTTTGCGGTTGCCTCGCAGCGGAGTCTGGAGCATCACCAGGAGGTGGTCATCTACGCCCCGGATCAGAGCGGCGGGATGGCACGGGGATTTTTCACGGAATATCTGCCCTCCCCTGTTCATATCGTGCTGGTCGAACCGGAGGAGTTGCAGAATCAATTGCGGCTGTTTCAGGACCGGGTCACCGAGCGGGAGGGTTTGTTCACGGCGGAGGCCACCTGGCGCTACCTGCTGGAGCATCCCACGGTGACGGTGTCGGTGTTGCCCCGGCTGGGTCTGGAAACGACGGTGCACCTGCGGGTGGAGTCGGTGGAGCGTTTCAGCGGCAACGTGGAGCGTGTGCGGGATGAACTGGATGCCGTGGCCGGGGATGAAAGCCAGCGGGTGATCATCGCCTGCGAAACAGAAGCGGAGGTGCGGCGGCTGGAAGAGGTCTTCCGCTCCGGGCGCTTGGCTCAGGCCCAGCGCTTGTGCCTGGTACCGGGCCGGGTGCGTGCCGGCTTCCGCCTCGTGGAGCACGGCGTGTTGCTTTTGGGCAGCCAGCAGTTGTTCCACCGGGACTGGGCCGCCTATGGAGGGAAAACGCGCGGCCTGGCCAAACGCGCGGCGGAGTCGCGGCCGATCGACAGCTTCCTCGACCTGCGGGAAGGGGATTATGTCGTCCACGTGGCTTACGGGATCGCCATTTTTCGCGGCTTGCGCCTGCTGGACAAAAAGGCGGGCCGAGGTACGGAGAGTGCCGCTCCCGCCGCGGAGGGAGCGCTGGCCGAGGGAACACCGGAGGGAACGCCCGCATATGAGGAACACCTGCTGCTGGAGTTCCGGGACGGCGCGTTCCTGTATGTGCCGGCGTCGCGGATCGACCTGGTGCAAAAATATGTCGGAGGTCAGAAGACCGCTCCGGAATTGTCCAAGCTGGGCAGCAGCGTCTGGGGCCGGCGCAAGGCCAAAGCGGCGGAGGCAGCTCGCGATCTGGCCGCGGAATTGCTCCGCTTGCAAGCCCTCCGTCAGGCGGTGCCCGCCTATGCTTTCCCCCCCGATAGCGACTGGCAGCGGGACTTCGAGGCCGCCTTTCCCTATGAGGAGACACCCGATCAGTGGGCCGCCATCCGGGACGTCAAAGCGGACCTGGAAAAGCCCAAGCCGATGGATCGGCTCCTCTGCGGCGACGTCGGTTTCGGCAAAACGGAAGTCGCCTTGCGGGCCGCCTTCAAAGTCATCGACAACGGCAAACAAGTCGCCGTGCTCGTTCCGACCACCATTTTGGCGGAGCAGCACTATCGCACCTTCTCCCAGCGCCTGGCGGAGTATCCGTTCGTCGTCGAGGTGCTCAACCGCTTCAAAACCCCGCAGGAACAGCGGGAAATCCTCCAGCGCCTGGCCGCCGGCGGAGTGGATATCATCATCGGCACGCACCGCTTGCTTTCCGCCGATGTGCAATTCCACGACCTGGGACTGGCCATCATCGATGAGGAGCAGCGCTTCGGCGTGGAGCATAAGGAACGGCTCAAGCAGTTGCGGGCTACGGTCCATGTCTTGACCATGACGGCGACGCCGATTCCTCGCACTCTCCACAGCGCTCTGCTGGGATTGCGGGACATCTCAAATCTGGAAACGCCGCCGCCGGAACGCCTGCCCGTGGAAACTCACATCATCCGCTGGGATGAACCGTTGATCCGCCATGCGATCCTGCGGGAGATGAATCGGGGAGGGCAGGTTTTTTTCGTGCACAACCGTGTCCATGACATCGTCCAGGTGGCGAGCGAGGTCCAGAAAGCCGTGCCGGAAGCGCGTCTGGCCATCGCCCACGGCCAGATGCCAGCGGAACAGTTGGAACGGGCCGTGCTCGCATTCCTCCGCCGGGACGTGGACGTGCTGGTGTGCACCACGATCATCGAAAGCGGGGTGGACATTCCCAATGCCAACACGATCTTTGTCAACGAAGCGGATACCTTCGGCCTGGCGGACCTTCATCAGTTGCGCGGCCGGGTCGGACGGCAGCGCCTGCGGGCGTATGCCTACTTCATCGTCAATCCTGTCAAGCTGCTTACTCCCGCGGCCCGGTTGCGCCTCAAAGCCATCGAGGAATTCGCGGAATTGGGAGCGGGGTTCCAAATCGCCCTGCGCGACCTGGAAATCCGCGGGGCCGGGAACATTCTCGGCCCTGAGCAGAGCGGCCACATCGCAGCGGTCGGATACGAATTGTACTGCCAGTTGCTGGAGAATGCGGTGCGCGAGCTGAAGAACTTGCCGCCGCAGGAAAGCGTGGAGGCCCATATTGATCTGCCCTGGCCGGCTTATCTGCCGCGGGACTACGTGCCGGGCCAGAAGCTGCGGATCGAGGTGTATCGCCGCCTGGCGCGCTTGCGGGAGCTGGCCCAACTCCAGGAGTTCCGCCAGGAGTTGATCGACCGCTACGGCCCCTTACCCCTGAGTGCCGAGTGGCTGCTGCGGACCACCGAAGTCCGCCTCCTCTGCGGCTACTGGAAAATTAGCACCATTCACCGCAACGGTCCGGATGTCGTGCTGAGCTATCGGGATCGCCGCCGGGCCGAGGAGCTGGTCCGCCAGGGCCGCGGGCGCCTCAAAATCGTCGATGACAGCGCCATCTATCTCCGCTTGCGCGCCGGCGAGGAGGAACCGGAGCGGCTCTACCGCCTCCTGTGCCGTTTGCTGCAATCCCCTGCTCCCGCGGAAACGCCGCTTTCTGACAGTTCCCCGGCAACCCCTTCTCCACACCGCTGAGCTGGCGAAACCTGCTGACATCCGCCTGCCATCATAGGCACCGAGGCCGCGCTGATCATTCTCCGAGTTGAAATCGCACTGTTCACCGAAGGCCGCCGAGGAAGGGGGAAGCATCTCCAGGGAGAAGCCCCAGGGGAAGGCCGCCTCAAGAGGTTGGCGGGGCAGGAGCGGACGAAACGGGGGCAGAAGGGGGAGAACGCCGCCAGCGCGACGGCTGCGTCCGCCACAGATACGCTTCCAGGATCACCGCCGCAGCGGCCACCACAAGGCTGCCCCACTGGGAGAGCGTCAGGCCAAAGGTGTAAGCCGGCTCGATTCGGAGCGACTCGTTGATGAAACGATGCACGGCATAACCGAGCATCAGCAGCACCAGCAATTGCCCATCGTGGCGCCGGTAAGGGTAGTACAGAAGCAGCACTGGCAGCAGGAGCAGCATGCTAACGGTCTCGTACAATTGGGTCGGATAAAGCCCCACGGTGCGCGGCACGAAGGGGGGAAGGTCCAGGGTTTGGCCTTGCCGTTCGACGCTCAGGCGTAAGCGATTGTGCCCGCGCGGCCAGTCCCGCACCCATTCGTTGAACAGATCATCCACGTAGATTTGCGTTTCGAGTCCCGTGTGCGTGAGCCGCTGGCGGAGTTGGAGATAGTCTTCCAGCGTGTCGCAGCGGAGGACGCGGCGGCCGGACGGCGTGCGTTCCTCCTGTCCGATGCCCCAAGCCTGCCACTTCTGCCAGACGGTTTCGATCATCTCGGCAGTGCCCAGCGGTTCCAGCAGAATGGCGTTGGGCTGGCCGTTGACGCGGACGATACGGTCCCCTGCCTCCAGGCCGGCTTGTTCCGCCGCAGAACCTGCTTCGACCGCCAGGACCCGCGAGCGGGGATCAGCCAGAGGCAGGCGGTGATTGGTGCGCGTCAGGGCAAAGCCGGTGGTCGTTTGCAAGCCCCAATCCGCGACCAGTTGGGGGCGGGCATGGGCCGGCAGCAGCGGGAAATGAGCTGTTCCCAGGGGGACGCTGGCCGTCGCGACACACGCCACCTGACCCCAGCAACAGCCGTTGAGCCAGCAGCCGAGGCGCCCGATCGCCACCCCCGCCGCTATCAGCGGTGCAATCACATCCGCCAGTTGCCAGTTGGAAATCCGCAGGTGCCGCAACACCAGCCAGTAGAACAATCCGTAGGCCAACACGCCGCCCACCACCGAACCGTAGAAGACGATCCCGCCTTCCCAAATTTTCAGGAATGCTCCCAGCCAGCCGAGCAGGGAACGATCCGGGAAGTGGTGCGAGTATTGGATCATGTACAAAATGCGTGCTCCGATCAGGCCGCCCACGAAAATCCACAGGACGAAATCCTGGAAGCGTTCCGGCGGCAGACCGATGCGGCGTGCCCGGCGGCTGCCCCACAATGCCACCACGATAAACGCCACGAACAGCATCGTCCCAAAGCCGGGAACCGGTATTCCATCCGGCGGAAAACGATCCTTCAGGATCGGGATCGTAAAGAGGATCTGTTGCATAGCGGCTCGGATTACCTCCTGGGTTGCGCGGGACCCACGCTGGCAAAGTCCTGACGAAGCCCGGCGGGTCGGGACGTTCGCAGCGGGGCGCGTCGCATCACGGCACCGGCAGATGATCGAGAATGCGGCGGATGAGATGGTCCGGCTGCAATTCCTCGGCCTCCGCCTCAAAGGACACGATCAGGCGATGGCGAAGGACATCCGCGGCCATGACTTTGACATCTTCAGGAACGACATAGTGACGCCCCTGGAGGAAAGCATGCGCTTTGGCGGAACGCAGCAAAGCCAGCGACGCCCGCGGGCTGGCCCCCAGTTGAATGTACTGTTGCAAGGGCAGACCGTAGTCCGCCGGCTGCCGCGTGGCCCGCACCACGTCCAGTAGATACTCCTTCACCCGCCGATCGACATACACGCTATCCGCCGCCTGGCGCAACTGGAGCAGTACCTGCCGCGAAAGCACCGGCTCGATCCGACGATGCACCGCGGGCGAACCCATCCGCTCCAGCACTTGCAGCTCCTCCTCACGCGAAGGATACTGCACCAGCAATTTCAGCATGAAGCGGTCCACCTGGGCTTCCGGCAAGGGATAAGTTCCCTCTTGTTCGATGGGGTTCTGCGTGGCCAGCACCAGGAAGGGATCGGGTAAGGCGAGGGTGGTTTCGCCGATGGTGACCTGCCGCTCGGCCATCGCTTCCAGGAGGGCGCTTTGTACCTTGGCCGGAGCGCGGTTGATTTCGTCCGCCAGGACCACATGGGCGAACACCGGCCCTTTTTTCACGGTGAACTCGCCAGTCTGCGGCTGGTAAATCTGCGTACCGAGCACATCCGCGGGGAGCAAGTCCGGCGTGAATTGGATGCGCTGAAAGGACAGGTCCAGTGCCTGGGCCACGGTCCGCACCGCCAGCGTCTTGGCCAACCCCGGCACGCCTTCCAGCAGCGCATGGCCATCCATGAGCAGGGCGATGAGCAGCCCGTCGATGAGATGGCGCTGGCCCACCAACACGCTTTCCACCGCCCGGTAAAACGGGTCCAGCATCTGCCGGTATTGGGAAATCTCGGCTCCGTTGATCATGCCTTGGCTCGATGTTACGGCACGGGTCCCCAGGACGGTCCCGCTTCCGGAAAGTCCCAGGGCCGGTTCAAAAAACGCCAGCCGGCGCGGGCACTTTCCCTCGGCCACTTTGTGCCATTGTACGGAGCTGCTGCCGGGAGATGTGAGCCGCTGCCCGCTGGACTCGGATTACGCCACTCCCGCCACCTGGGCCGCTCGCTCGGCCACCTCCTCCGCCAGCGGCACCCGCTTGTAACGATAGACGGCGGCGTCCCACCGCTCCTGGGTTTCCTCGTCTACCCGCAGTCCCTCCCCCACACACAGCAGAAAGCGGCCCGGAAGCGCCTGATGCAACCGCGCGCAGTGCCGGTGCAGGTCCGCCTTGCGCCAGAAACCGAAAAACTCCAAATACACCTCCCGTCCGCTCGGCTGATGGACCAGACGATAATCCGGCACCCATACGGAGTCGCCCACCATCTGAGGGGCGGGTTCGCTCTGGAGGCTCCAGTCGCGAATCCGGCTGCGGAAGGCCTGCACGAACGCCTCCAGTTCCGGAGGTGTGTACATTCCGAAATCCGGCAGATGGGAGCGCAAGCCGTCCGCCGAGGAGAGGGTAAACGTCTTGTCCCGCGCTGCTTTCCCGGCTCGGCCCCAGCGCAGATGGGCCTGGAGGTGAAACGAGGCGCAGTGCAACAAGGTGGGCAAAAACAACGCCAGTCGCAGGCCGTACTTCTGCGTGGCAGAAAAGAGAGACAGCGGACCGTC
Organism: Thermogemmata fonticola; assembly: GCF_013694095.1. Lineage (NCBI taxonomy): Bacteria > Pseudomonadati > Planctomycetota > Planctomycetia > Gemmatales > Gemmataceae > Thermogemmata > Thermogemmata fonticola. The sequence goes on from NZ_JACEFB010000004.1 coordinate 298,724, forward strand.
CACCTCCAGGCGATAATTCTCCGGACCGGTGGGGCTAATTCGGACAATCAGACGGTGGAACTTGACGGCCCGGCACAGTTGCCGGAAACGGGCCGGCGTGGCTCCGCTCACCTGAATCTCCAGGCGTACCGCACGCAGGAGGACCCCTTGGGCCAGCGCCACGTTGTAGCGCTCCAGCAGGCGTTCCGCGCTGAGGTCCTCGAAGGCCACAATGCGTTGCTCGCTTTTCAAGTCGGCGAACAGGGCCTCTTCGAGTTGGCCGGTACTCTCGAACTGGCTGTAGCTCCGAAGGGCCTCAGCGAGCACAGCCTGGCGGTCGAACGGTTTTCCCTCGGCGGCCCACTGGCGGCGGCGCTGCGCGGCCAGGGTGAACACAGCCGCCCGCAACGGCTCCGGAGACACCGCCGTGACACTCTGGAAGCTGCAGCGCTCTTCCAGCAAGTGGGCCAGGCCGGCGGGCAACAGCCCCTGCGGACCTTCTGGAATCAGGTCCGCCAGTTCCTCGGCGATTTCGCCTCGACTGCGGCCCACACTGCGGCGGAAAATCTCCAGGAGCTGCTCCGCCAGGGTCCGGACCAGCGGGTCCTGGAGCGAAACGTAAAGCGGCACCACTTGATGCCTCTGATGCCGCACCCGTAACAGCTTGCCGGTCAGCATAGCCGGGAATTCCACCCCAACAAAAGCGAGCGTTCATTGAAAGGCCCGGTGCTGCCGACGCCGTTCGCTGACGTATTCCTCGGCGGTTCCGCGAGCCACAATCTCATACAGCACGGCTTGCTTGTCGCCATGCTTGCGCAGAATTCGCCCCAAGCGCTGGACATTCTCCGTCGTACTCCCCGATCCCCCGAAGATGATCCCTACCGACGCCGAGGGAACATCGACCCCCTCGTTCAGAACCTGGCAGGTCACCACCGCCGTGTATTCGCCCCGCTGCAACCGCTCCAGAATCTCCTTCCGCTCGCGGGCCTTGGTCTGATTGGTCATCGCCGGAAGCAAAAATTGCCGGGCGATCGCATAAACTGTCGCATTGTTGGCCGTGAAAATCAAGGTCCGTTCCCCGGCATGGCGCTGCAACAGCTCGGCCAGCACCCGAAACTTCTCGCTGGCTCCTTGCACGATCCGCTTCTGCTCCCGATACGCGCGCAATGCCGCCAGCCCTTCCGCACTGCGATTGGCCACGAACAGAAAGCGGCGGAACCCTTCCGGGCTGCTCAGCGAAAGATTCTGCTCACTGATAAAGCGGCGGTAAAGCTCCCGGCACTGCTGATAGCGGCCTTGTTCCTCCGCGGTCAGTTCCACATACACCCGCCGCACCTCGTAGGGAGCCAGATATTCCCCCGCCACGTCGCGGATGTCCAGGCGATAGACGATCGGACCGATCAATTCCGGCAGCAGGGCTTCCCCGCCGTCGCTCCGCTCCGGTGTGGCCGTCAGACCCAAGCGGAACGGCGCTAACGCCCCCTGGGCTGCCGCCTGATAGGACGCCCCCGGCAAATGATGGCATTCGTCGAACACCACCATGCCGAAGCGGTTGGCCCAGCGCTCCAAATGAATGTAGGCCGAATCGTAGGTGGTCACCGTCATCGGCTGGTAATTGAACTCCCCCGCCCCGACCATCCCCACCGTAATCCCGAAACACCGCTCCAGCTCCGCCGCCCATTGCACCATCAGGTCGATCTTTGGCGTGACCACCAACGTCGGGCGATTCACCGCCGCGATACATTGCAAAGCGACGAAGGTTTTCCCCGTTCCCGTGGGCAGGACGATCACCCCCCGCCGCTCCTGGAGCCAACACGCCGCCGCCTGACGCTGATAGTCCCACGGCACGCGCTCATCGCGCAAGCGCCAGCCGGCCCCTTCCGTACCCCAGCCGCGCGCCTCGTCCACATACTCGATCTGCTGCCGCCGCAATTCCTCCACAATCGCCCGGTAGTAACGCCCCTGCGCCCGCCATTGCTCCGTGCGCGGGTCCCACACTAGCCCCGGCAGGGAAGGCACTGTCTCCCCCGCCTCGGCTTCAACAATCACCGTGGCCCGATCATAGCGCAAGCGCAGCTTGCCCATCGCTCCTGCCGCCTCCTGCCCGCTCAGGACTACCTTCCCATTTTGCCCTCTGACTTCCAACCTGCCCTCCGACGCCCTTCGGATTTATCCCACCGCAACGCTCCCCGCCTATTCTAGGCTCAGCGGCAGAAACCCGCACGACCAGCTTGAGGAGGGACTTGGAAGGATTGAAGACACTTGCAGCGGCAAAGAAAGGATAGGACTCTCCCTTCGGATTCACCCCTCCGACAGGCCGCGGCGCAGACGGCGGGCCAGCCAGCGGAAGAAGACCGCCAAGGTCAGCAACACCCCCGCCGCCACCAACAACCACACATACACCGGCGTCCGCCTCTCCCACACCACCCCCACCGGCTCCGGCAATCCATAATGCGACAAAGTGAACTCCGACTCCGGTAACGGCCTGGCCGGTACCGACCAATCATACATAAACTCTTCTCGAAAATTAGTACCATTCGAGCGAGAACCCGTCTGATAATATCGAACTGGTATTGGCACTCCATTATCAACTCTATATTCAATATGAATCTCCATTATTCCAGTGGCAATAATATCTTGAATACGAAAACGCCCTTCCACAAGCGTCCAATATCCAGCAGGATCTAACATCATCGTCCCGCCTTGCACAAAATAAGGCGGCGGCTTGTCCACCGCATGGGGACACTCAAAATCTACCACCCATAACTCCCGACCCTCCCGACTCACCCTCCGCATCCCCACCACCCGAAACGGCTGGTACTCCAACAACTCCGGCAACGTCTTCCCCAAAACATCGATCCCCCTGTACTTCATCCATCGTATCGTCTTCCATACCGAAAAATCGCTCTCCGACCCGCGAAAACTCCTCCCCTCTCCCCCTTCATCGATCATCCGCAGTTGCCAACCCCCACCCCCCTTCGACCCACTCAAAGACTTCTCCAACCAAAACGCATACCGCGAATTCACCCCATAGGCAAAATCCCCACGCCCCGCTTCATCCCACGGCTCATAATCCTCCAAATAATGCTCGAACACCCCGCCCACCGCCGACTGCCGCACTACATACCGGCTCCGTCTCCGACTCTGCTTGCCATTTGCCCGCTTGACCTCATCCTGATAAATCGCGGTTCCCACCCATCGATCCGCTTGCTGCTCATACTCCCGCCACCGGGGTAAAGCCTCTTGCTGTAACAAGCGCAAACCCTCTGTTCCGCTCAGCTCCTGAGCTTGCCCACCCCATGTTCCCACCCCTACCAACAGCGCCCCAGCCCACACACCAACCACCCCACGCATCGGTTGAATCTCCTTTCCATCCAGGGCAAAGCTGGTGACTCCACCCCGTCAGCAGTCTTGACACCGCCACGTCAGAATAAACTTTTCCCCTCCGTCATTGAACAAACAGATCGAGTGCACCTGCACCACTCCTTCCACCCTTGCGGTGCACTCGGTGAAGAACATCACAACTCGCGATGACAGCAAAGAGACATTTGCCTTACCGCTCAGTAGCAACCGCAAAACATACCTTCCCTCGGATCGAGACACCGACAATTGCAACGAGGTAAAGCAGTGCAGCCAAGAGAAGTCCCCCCCAGACACCCTCTTTCTTTCGGGATATTAGTGCACCCGTTACTACATTGCGAACATGGCGGAATCTGGCAGGCGGCGAGGCACTCTTGGTAATTCGGATCATTCGGATCGCACGGGCAATTCAGTATCACAGATGGGTCCTCGGCGTAGGCGGGGCGGGTGGCCAGCGCCGCCAGGGCGACCACCAACACCGCGATTCCCACACAAGGGTCGTCTGGTCCGCCGCTCCGTCGCCCTCCACCCCGCCGAGATGCGGCCCAGCTCCCCCGCTCTTTTCCCTCACCCCTCGGAGGGGCCGCGGCGCAGGCGGCGAGCTAGCCAGCGGAAGACGACCGCCAAGGTCAGCAACACCCCCGCGGCCACCAACAACCACACATACACCGGCGTCCGCCTCGGAGGTACCACCCCCACCGGCTCCGGCAAACCATAATGCGACAAAGTGAACTCCGACTCCGGTAACGGCCTTGCTGGTACCGACCAGTCGTAGGTATATTCCATGCGGCTCTCACCACCATCAGAGAAAGAACTCGTATGATAATATCGCACTGGTATTGGTACTCCATTATCAACCTTGTATTCAATACGAATCTCAGTTATTCCAGTGCCAATAATATCTTGAGTACGAAAACGCCCTTCCATCAGTGTCCAATATCCAGTAGAATCTAACATCATTGTCCCGCCTTGCACAAAATAAGGTGGCGGCTTATCCACCGCATGCGGACACTCAAAATCTACCACCCACAACTCCCCACCCTCCCGACTCACCCTCCGCATCCCCACCACCCGAAACGGCTGGTACTCCAACAACTCCGGTAACGTCTTCCCCAAAACATCGATCCCCCTGTACTTCATCCATCGTATCGTCTTCCATACCGAAAAATCGCTCTCCGACCCGCGAAAACTCCTCCCCTCTCCCCCTTCATCGATCATCCGCAGTTGCCAACCCCCACCTCCCTTCGTCCCACTCAAGGACTTCTCCAACCAAAACGCATACCGCGAATTCACCCCATAGGCAAAATCCCCACGTCCCGCCTCCTCCCACGGCTCATAATCCTCCAAATAATGCTCGAACACCCCGCCCGCTGCCGACTGCCGCACCACGTACCGGCTCCGACTCCGATTCTGCTTGCCATTTGCCTGCTTGACCTCATTCTGATAAATCGCGGTTCCCACCCATCGGTCCGCTTGCTGCTCATACTCCCGCCACCGGGGTAAAGCCTCTTGCTGTAACAAGCGTAAACCCTCTGTTCCGCTCAGCTCCTGAGCTTGCCCACTCCACGCCCCCAGCCCTATCAGCAGTGCACCAGCCCACACGCCAGCCACCCCACGCATCGGTTGAATCTCCTTCCCATCCAGGGCAAATCCGGTGACTCCACCCCGTCACTATTTTTGACACCGCCAAGTCAGAATAAACTTTCCATCTTCGTGATTGAACAAGCAACTGAGTGCACCTGCACCACTCCTTCCACCCTTGTGGTGCACTCGGTAAAGAACATCACGACTCGCGATGACAGCAAAGAGACATTTCTCCTACCACTCAGTAGCAACCGCAAAACCTACCTTCCCTCGGATCAAGACACCGGCAATTGCAACGAGGTAAAGCAGTGCAGCCAAGAGAAGTCCCCCAGACATCCTCTTTCTTTCGGGATATTAGTGCAGCCGTTACTACACTGCGAACATGGCGGAATCTGGCAGGCGGCGAGGCACTCTTGGTAATTCGGATCATTCGGATCACACGGGCAATTCAGTATCACGGACGGGTCCTCCGCGTAGGCGTGGCGGGTGGCCATTGCCGCCAGGGCCACCACCAGCACTGCCAACCCCACCGAACCACACACCGAACCGAGCAGACCACACACACGTGAACCGAGCTTACCACACACGCGTACCATGAGCAACCCTCCAGTCACACCTCCGACAGCCCCCGCCACCGGAGTCGAAACTTCCCCGCTGACCTGCCATCGTCACCGGAGTAGGAAACCCTGACCTCGCACACCCTCGAAGCCGGGATTCCCCCGATGAACCTCAGCACTTTCGGAAGAAAGATGCTTCCCACAGTGCAGGTCCTCGGGACCCGCACCATCATCGGTGCCCTTCGTTGGTGTGCTTACCCCCACTTCAGCTCTTACAGATGTGTTCCTCGACAAAAGGAGCGGGGAGATTGCGGGACGTTCACTTTTTGGGTTGCGGCGAGTCCTTGGGCGTGGGGTTGGGCTGGAGGAGGCGCTCTTCATCTTTGAGGAGTTCTTCGAGAAATTCGACCCGCTTGGCATCCTGCTGGCGAGCCTGGGCGACGAAGGCAGCGGCGGCTGCGTTTTTGGGATCAGCCTGAGCAGCGGCAATCGCAAACTTCAGGATGGCCCGCATGTTGATCGGAATGGTGTTGTGGGAGGGTTTATCCGCATAGGAAAGGATCAGCGGGGTCAATTGCCATTGTTTCCATTTGCGCAAGTCTTCGATGGGCATATCGGCGATGTCAGGTTGTGCGACCAATTGTTTCATCACGTCCAGGACTTTGTCGCGGGGGATGACGTCGGAGCGGAACTCCCAGAAGTAGCGGGCGGTGCGCAGGACGGCATATTTGACGGGGAACTCTTGGTCGTCGTGGATCAATTGGGTGAGGTATTTCCAGCCTTCCTGGGGATCAAGGAGGATATAGCCGGCGAGGACGCCATCGAGACCGCTAGCGAATTGGCGTTCTTTGTCATCGAGGAGTCGGCGTAGGGCACGGGCGTGTTCGGGTTTGCCGCAGTGGCCGAGGAGCAGGCCGTACAAGCCGTAGCGGCTGCCACGGGTGTTGGGGTCGGCCAGCCATTGGAGCAGGGTTTCCGGGGGGAAGTGCGGGGCAACTTCGCGCACCTCCTTGTAATCGGCGGCGGCGAATTCGTTGTAAGCATCGCTGCTGATGACCACGTCCTTGTCTTCCAGATAGCGGAAGAAATACTTGAGGCGGGTGGCAGCGTCCTTGTTGCGCACGGCAATGGCGCCTTGGAGATACTCCGGCAGGCGGCTGTCTGGAGGGAACGCATCGCCGCGGTAGGGGTCCAATTCTCCGGTGGGAGAGACGTTGAAGAAGATCAGGTACTTGTATCCGCGGCCTTCCGGCGGAATGTAGCGGGGAATGGTGATGGTCTTTTTTCCTTTGATGATGTCATGGGGCTTGATAACGATTTCGATATGGAACTCTGTGGTGCCTTTGTTGAAGCCGCCATCCTGAGGGTCTAGCTTGGCGTTGCTCAGGCTGCCGTAGAGGATCATATCCGCCTGGGCGACTTCATTGGACAATGTGTTGCCACTGGGTGCGCAGAAGGGGCAAGCCCAGACCGCACTCGACCCAAACCATAGTGTCGCCAGAATGCCGATAATTCCAGGTCCGACTCGCATGGCTATCGTCCTCATGACCGTGCCTCGCCTCCAGGTCGTCCCGCCGCGAAGGTCGCCTCATCGCAGGGGCGGGGCTGCGCCTTCCTCCCCATCCTATCCCTACGGGCCTCTCTCTGAGGCGATTATGGGGCGGTTGATGTCCGGAAGCAAGATAAAGACTGCTCTGTAATATAAAATTATACTTGCACCTCATGTTGTTCTAATTGCGACAACGCTTGCTCCACCAAGCGCCGCGCAGCGGAGACCAGGGGCGGATCCGCCGAGGTAGGGCGGAGGGCTTCCAGATAGCGGCGGACCTTGCGTACAACCTGGGCACGCTTGAAAGGTTCCAGGTGGGCGGAGTCCGTCAGGTTGTCGTACATATCGGCCAGCTTGAGCAGGTGCACTTGCCAGTCGGCGGCGCGCAACTGCCGGCAGTAAGCCTCCTCGCGCTGCTCCTCCGGCAGGCGGCAATCCTTGGACAAGGCGGCGACCCAGCGAGCGACCTGCTCGCCGAAGGCCGCGGCCAGATCGTCGTAGTCCGTGTCCGTGTCCTCCAGGCAGTCGTGGAGCACGGCGGCGGCGAGCACCTCCTCATCCCCGCAGCCCAATAGATGCCGGACGATCAACGCCACCCGCAGCGGATGCGCCACATACGGCGTCCGCCCATCCTTGCGCAACTGATGCCGGTGCGCGCGAGCAGCAAACGACACGGCGGCCAATACAACCTCCTCAAAAGTTCTCATGTCACCCTCGCAACAGTGTGTTCCAGGAGAGAACCCCCAGCAACCGGCCTTTTCCTGACTCTCTTTTTGAGCTACAATAGGGGAACCAAAGCATCCTGAGCAACCCGCCTGGACAGTCGCAGGATGATCCCGAACGGGGCGGCCGTACCCGGGCCTGAAGCTCAACGGTTGAGCAGGCGGCTCATAACCGCTTGGTTGCGGGTTCGAATCCCGCCGGGCCCAATCCACCTCTCGCCATGGCTCACCCCTGCCCAAGGTGCCGCCTGGGGTTCCCCCTCCAGCGAGGCCCACAATTGCAAGAGGCCAGGGCGAGCAAACCGAAGGCGGTGCTCTGCTACACGCTAAATGTTGGCTCTGGAACCCCGCCCAACAATTGATGAGGGGGAATTCCGGAGAACAGCCGCCCTGCCCTCCGCCCACGACCGCGGACCCCCTGCCAACCCACTTGCCTGCCGCCGATGACTCCGCAAACTCAAAACCTCGGCAGAGGCGGGAAAAACCGCTCAAAGGCGAGGACCCCCTGCCCGAAGCAACTCCCGCATCTTGCCGCGGAAAAGCGGACCTCCCCTCGGACCGACTCCTTGTCCCTGCCAAAGGAGAGCGGAGCTGCGGGAACCTCGCACGCCAGCTCCGGCGTACTGTCGCCATAATGTCACTCTTTCGAGGAACCGCTCCCTCAAAATGTCGTGGGAGGGCGGTGCGCAGCTCTTCCAGTGACACGGCACTGCCAGCGATGGCTGCCGACTCCGCGACCTTGGGAACCGAACGGACCAAACGGACCGAAAAGGGCCGCTGCCTCTGCCGAACCTGACGAAATATGACCGCCGACTGCGGGGATACACACCCCGGAGGTGATTCTGTCAAGGGGGACGGACGGGACAATTCGGAATGCTCCCGTGGCTGAGAAGGCTTTGTCAACTTCGGACGACGGGGCAACTCCGCGAGAACCTCCCAACTTTCCCGCTTCTTTTCCGCCCGACGGCCTGAGCGACGCGAGGGCCTGGCTCGCTGATCCAAAGATACTAGCGACCGTATCAATTGATCACGACTTCGCCGATTGCCACTTATGGATTGACAAATTAATTTATACAATCGCATTTGCATCTTTTCTGCTGTCGAGATGGGATGATGACCGGATTCCACGGACTTTTTCCGTTTCCTGGGTTCATCATGTTCACTTGACAATTCGGAGGAAATCCGAGAAGACCCTACCGCGGAACGCTGGGAGCGAACCGAGGTTGGCTCCCCTCGCCGCTGGGGCCGAATGGGGGAAGCCTCGCCGTGGGTCGCTCCCTGCCGACGCTGGCGGCGAGATGTCACTGCCTTCTCCGCCGAGGAAGGTTCTGCCACGGCCAGGGAATCTCCCGACTGTTCCGCCGTTTTCGCTTTGTTTTTCCGGGTACCGCAGATGGGGCGAATCCGGCCCGTGGGGGAAGGCTCTTCGCCGCGGGATGCTGTTCGCCGACCTACCACCGGAAGGGGCTTCGCCTCGACGATAAAGGGCACGCTCCGCTTCCGCGATCGGCTTGCCGATTTCGCACCGTATGCAGAACGATTTGTTCGACGTTGATATTGGTAGAAAAGATCAGGTTTTGCTTCGACAGATGGTGCGGGCGCCGGTCGGGGCGGAGGAGGAGCGGGGATGCTCTCCAGGCTCAGAGGCAGGGCCGGTGTGTCGGGGCCGGGGGAAGCTGGGGAGTGACGCCGCATTGTCTCCGAACGTTGTCGCTTCTGGTGTTGGGTGGGAGTCTGTTCCGCCTTTCGCCGCTGACAGGGTTGAGTCAGCATGCTTTTCAGATACCACAGGAGCGTGCCGCAGATGGGGACGACCCAGCGGTGGAGAAGATTCGCCTCGTGCCAGCCGAGCAAGCGACGGCACCAGAGGAGCAGACCAGGCGAGGCATAGCGACGCCGGGGCCAGAAGGAACGACCGAGGAACGCCGAGCGGGCGAGTGGCAACCGCAACGGTTGCAAAGCGCGGTGGGCTTCCCCTTCCCGGAAGGGGTCGGGAGGCGGGGTGAAGCTCCAGGGGGTGCGGGTGCAGTGCGGCGTCCTCATGGCTGGCTCCTTGTCTAGCTCGCGGCGGGATGCCTGGGGTGGGCGAATCCCCTTCCGTCGCGGCATTTGACATTTTTTCTTTGAGTGTTCATATGTTTTAGTGTAAATATACACCCTAAAATTGTCCCTGTCAAATCGAATTGGCCAAATTTTTCCAAAAAAGCGTTTTTTCAGGGAAAAGGCAGGGAAAACAGCAAGCAGCGAGCGGTGGAAAACAGCGAATGGCGAATGGTTAAAAACCATCGACGGGGAGACAGTTCAGGACAACAGCAGGTCACTTCCCGATAGCCGCGAATGGCGAATGGAAAGAGGATGGGGAGCGGCGGGTTTTCCGGCGAATCGGTGCGGTTTCCCCGGCCCAACGGCGGAGAGCTACGGGGGTAGCGGGGTGTCTGACAACGGGGTAGGATGGAGTAGATTTGGGGAAAGTCTCATCGTGGATGGAAGCGGGATTCTGAGGAGTTTTTGCCATGCGCGAGCGGGAGGTGCCGGAGCCGTTGGTGGTGGAGCCGTGGTGGCGGCGGTTTGGGTCCACCGCACTGACACTGCTGCGTCAGATTGCCCGCCGGCCATTGGACCCTCTGCCGCGCTTGATTTTGGCCGATTTTCTGGAGGAAAACGGCGCCCCGGCACGGGCGGAGTTCATCCGCTTGCAGGTGGCTGAGATGGATCGCCGTTGGGGTTGGGAGGACAAGAAATACTGGCCGGAGCGGGAGCGGGCATTGTGGCAGCGGCATCGGGATGAGTGGCTGGAGGGCTTGCCGAAGTGGAGCTGGTGCCTCTGGGGCGGCCTGGTGGAAGGGGTGGCGGTGCGGACTCCCAAGTTGTGGCGTGCGGCCCGGCAGCAGATCGACGTGCGGCGGGTGAGCTGTGACTTTCGGGATTTTGACACGCTGCTGAAGAATCTGGAGTTGCTAGCGGGGGTGGTGTACCTGGCGGTGACGGGGAGCCAACTCGGAGTTGCGAGGCTGCGTGCGTTGGTGCAGTCGCCTTCCATTCAACATGTGGCGGTGCTGAATTTGCTGTCCCAACGGATCGGGATGGAGGGGGTCCTGGTGTTGGCGTTGTCCCCCTACTTGCAGAACCTGACGGAGCTGATATTGGGCTGGAACGGGCTGGGTGATGCCGGGGTCGAGGTGTTGGCGCACTTTCCTTCCTTGGAGCATCTCACGACGCTCAACCTGTGGTGGAACGGGGTCGGCGATGCGGGGGCGGAGGCGTTGGCGCAGTCCTCCCGTTTTCCCCGCCTGAGCCGGCTGTGGCTGGGCTTCAACCGGATCGGTACGGCGGGGGCCGAAGCACTGGCCGAGTCTCCTCATCTGCAGAACTTGACACTGCTGGACCTGGGAATCAACCGGATCGGTGCGGCGGGGGCGGAGGCGTTGGCGCGATCGCCTCACTTCCAGAAGCTGACCTATCTCTCGCTCAACGGTAACCAGATCGGGGATGCGGGGGCGATGGCTCTGGCGCAGTCCCCTCATTTCCCGGCTTTGGCGCGGCTTTTTCTGGGCGGCAACGAGATTGGCGACGTGGGGGCGAAGGCGTTGGCGCAGTCGCCGTATCTCCAGAACCTCACGGAGTTGGAGCTGGAGGGCAACCCGATTGGGGCGGTGGGGCGGGAGGCGTTGCAGCAGTCGCCGTATTTGCGGCAGTGCCGGGTGCGGCTGTGAGGCGGGGGTAACGGCGGAGGTGTTCTGGGGGCTGTTCCGCGGTCTTCAGGGGGAGGTGGGGAGGGTGGTGTGGTCGGGGCAGTGGAGGCGGAGTTCGGTGAGGTGGAGGGGTTGGTTGAGGAGGCCGCAGTGGTGGGGGGCGTCGGGGTTGCTGTAGCGGTGGGGCTGGAAGTAGAGGCAGGTTTGGCACTGGCGGGTGAGGCTGACGAGGCCGGCGCGTTGCAGGCGGGCGATGAGGTCGAGGAGGCAGGCGAGGAAGGTGCCTTTGGTGTTGGGGTCGAGGGCGGCGACTTGCTGGCGGATGGCGTCGGCCCAGTGTTGGAGGTGGCGGGCACGGCGGCGTCCGGCGGGGGTGAGGGCCACGACGCGGATGCGGCCATCGCGGGGGGCGCGGCGCTGTTCCACCAGGCCCTTTTCGACCAAACTGCGGACGGCATCGCTGACGGTGGGGAGAGTCAGGCCGAAGCGGCTGGCCAATTCCGACATGGACACTTCGCTGTCATCGAGGCTGATGAGATAGAGGAGCATTTGGGCTTGGGTGGCGCTGAGGTCCTGGGCGTAGGCGGCGTCCCAGAGGCTTTTGTGGAGGGCGACGGCGAGGCGTTCCAAGGCGGCGGTGATTTTGGCGTTGACATCATCGGGCATGGCGGGAAGGCCTCAGGGCAGCGGTCCGGGGTTTGGCGGGCGGTTCAGTAGTCGCCGTCTTTGACATAAGGCTGGCACCAGAGGGCCACTTGCAGGGTGACGGCTTTGAACCAGGCATGATACATTTTATCGACTTCGGCGGGGCTGTGGCCTTTGCGGGCGAGGAAATCGCGGAGGGTGATGGTGATGGGAGCGATGAAGGCGACGAGGTAGCGGAGGGGGACGACGGGGGTGGCGGAGTTTGTGACGTGGTCGGTCTGGTTCTTTTTGGTGCGGTGGTGGCGCAGGCCGATTTCGTACTGGTAGTTGAGCCAATCCTGGTCGCGGGGTCGGCGGCAGGTGTCGAGAATCCACTGGCCGAAGCGGCGGCGGACGGCGGCGAGATACTCGGCGATGGGCTGGCCCTGGGCGTCGGTGAAGTAGCGCAGCAGATGGGGATGCGCGGCCACGAAGCCGTACCACAGGTCGAGGATGGCTTCGATCTGATCGGCGAGGACATCACCGGCCTGGCGCAGGTACTGTTCATCTTCGGGAGTCCAGAGAACGGCTTGTTCGAGCTGCCGGAGTTCTTCGAGGGTCAGCGGGGAACGGGCCGTGTCGGCCTGGCCGTAGGTGTAGCCGGGAATTGTGGCAGGGGTCGTACTCATCGCTTCGCTCCTTTCTTGGTCTGAAGGACTTGTGGGGAAGGAGGAGCCGGCCGCCTCCCAAGGGGAAGCCTATAGGGAAACCCTATAAATTTGATCTATAGGAAAACCCTATAGGGAAATCCGTCGGGACGTGGGAGGCGGCGGTCCGATACTTAGGACTGCTAATTATTATGGCGAGGGGTGGGGGTTGTGTCCAGAGGGATTTTTTCGGGACGAGGTGTCCGGGCGGGTTTGCAGGGTGGCGCGGAGGGAGAAGTGTCAGGTGGCTGTCAAAGCTGGGCGGGGGGCGCGGTCGAGGGCAGAGCGGAGGAGTTCGAGGATGAGCCATTCAAAGGAGTAGCCGGCGGCCTGGAGGGCGTTGACGAGGATGAGGCTGATGAGGTAGGGGTTGGGGTTGACTTCGAGGATGTGGGGTTGGCCGTGGGCGTCGAGGCGGATGTCGAGGCGGGCGTAGTCGCGGCAGTGGAAGAGTCGGAAGGCGCGGCGGGCGAGGTGGTCGATGGCGTGCTGGAGTTGGGGGTCGAGGGTAACGGGCGCCTGGACGAGGCAGCGTTGGTATTCGCCGCTGGCGGTGTCCCATTTGGCGGTGTAGGTGTAGACGGGGTGCCAGCGGGGGTCGGCGGGTTGGAAGACGATTTCGCCGGGGGGCAGGACGAGGAGGCGGCGCTGGGCGGGGGGGCCGATTTCGAGGACGTTGACGTGGAATTCGCGTCCGGGGAGGAGTTCTTCGAGGAGCAGAGGCGGGGCGAAGTGCTGGCGGAGACGGGCGACGGCAGCGGGGAGCTGTTCGGGGGTTGTCACCACGTTGTCCTGTTCGATGCCGATGCTAGCGTCTTCGAAGGTGGGTTTGACGATGAGGGGGTAGCGGCCGGTCCAGCGGGGTTCGTCGTCCGCATCGAGGAGGGCGAAGGGGGGCGTGGGCAGTTCGGCGCCGCGGAGGAGGTATTTGCTGGCGGCTTTGTCGCGTCCGAGGGCGAGGCAGCGGGCGGGGCAGCCGGTGTAGGGCAGGCCGAGCCATTCGAGCAGGGCGGCGGCTTGGACTTCGGTCACGGAGGATTCCGGCACGCCTTCGTGGAGGTTGAAGACGGCGTCGGGGCGCTGGCGGCGGACTTCGTCGAGCAACGGTTGCAGGTCGTGGGCCAGCCCCAGGGTGCGGACGGCGTAACCGGCCTCGCGGAGCACGGCGGTGCATTCGGCGACGGTGTCGAGCACGTCCCGTTCCGCTTCGTACTGCGGGTGGTGGGGGGGGAGTACCGGTTCGTTGTACAGCACCAGGACAGATGCGGACATGCGTGCCTCCGCAGGATGCGAGATCGTGGTGTCAGGGGGGTGGCAGTCCCCAGCGGCGGGTGGCGGCTTCGAGGATGGCCCGGAGGAGTTGCTCGTAGGTGTAGCCGACGCGGTAGGCCAGGTAGCAGAGGTCGCCGGAGGTGGGGCTGAGGCCGGGCAGCGGGTTGATTTCCAGGAAGTAAGGGACGCCGTCGCGGATGCGGAAGTCCACGCGGGCCAGGTCGCGGCAGCCCAGGGCGGTGAAGGCGGTTAGGGCGTCGGTTTCCACCGCTTGATAGACGGCGGGGGGCAGCCGGGCCGGGGCTTCGTAGTCCACCTGATCGTGCCAGGCCCGCTTGACTTCCAGACTGTAGATGAAGCGCTGGGGGTCGGCCTTGGGCACGATGCGCATCACGCCGAGCGCCTGGGGCGGGTCATTCCCCACGATGCCGACGGTCACTTCCTCCCCGGCGATGTATTCTTCCACCAGGGCGGCCTGGCGGTAGGTTTGCCAGATGCGGACGACGGCCGGTCCGAGCGCGGCGGGGTCTTCGACCAGGGCGTGGCGGCGGATGCCTTTGCTGGAGCCTTCCCAGACGGGCTTGACGATCACGGGCAGGGAGAGACCGGCTTCGGCGAGCAAGGGGGGAAACTCGGCGTAATCGCCGTCGTAGCCGTGGGGCGGGGGCGGAAGGGTCAGCCCTTGGGGGACGGTGAGGCCGGCGGCGGCCATCACGGTGCGGGTGAGGCTTTTGTCCAGGGCGAGGGCCAAGGCCAGCGGGTCGGAACCGCTGTAGGGGATGCCCAATAGCTCGCAGACAGCGGGGACGCGCGCCTCCCGGCAGCGGCTCACCCCGTATCCTTCGGACAGGTTGAAGACCAACTCCGGCGGCTCGCGGAGCAAGGCCTGCACCAGCGGCGGGCCGTCGCCCAGGATGCGCACCTCGTGCCCCCAGCGGCGGAAGACCTCGGCGATCGCCGTCACCGTTTCGGGGCTGTCCCACTCTTCGTGCCAGTCGTCGGGCAGACCGGCCGGCGGGGGTGTGTCCGGTTTGAGCGTGCAAGCAATGCCGATGCGCATGGGAGACTGCACAGGCGAGGGGGCGAGCCAGCGAGCTAATCGGAGGAAGCCGGGGGCGAAGCAGCGGGCGGAGAGGGCCTGCGTGCGCGGCGATACCCCTGATAGGCGGACCAGCCATTGACCAGGGCGGCCAGAGCGGCCAGGGCCGCCGCCAGGTAGTAAAAGTCCGCCTTGGGGTTCTCCGGTTGGAGGGCGTAGGCCAAAAGGCCGAGGGCCAGGGCCGCCGCCAGCACGGTCCAGATCACGCCCTGGACGAATTGGCGCCGGGCCGCTTGCGTCTCACCGTTTCCCGATGAACTCATGGCTGCTCCTCCTGCCACCGGGGCCACAGAACCGCTCCCGTCTAGGAGTGGGCGGGATCGGGGACCAGCGGCAGCGGGATGCGCGGCGCGGCTTTGCTGCTGGTGCTGCGTGTGCCGGTGGCTGCGCCTTTGCGCCGGGATTTGCGGCTCGTGGACGCCCGCCGCCGGGCCATCCGCTCGTTCCCCTCCGGCACCAGCACCGACTGGTCCCCTTGCAGCAAGGCACTCACCCCTTGCGTGGCCGTGGGTCGAATCGTCGCCGGCTTGTCCTCCGCTTGATAGCGAATCAGCAGCCCTTCGTAATTGCGCAGCACCACCGCGTCGTCCGACATCGACACCAGATAATTCGGCATCAGCGGAATCTTTCCTCCGCCGTGCGGGCTGTCCACCACATAGGTGGGGATGCCGATGCCGCTGACATGTCCTCGCAGCCCTTCGATGATCTCCAGCCCTTTCCAGATGCTGGTGCGGAAGTGCCCAGCCCCCACCACCGGATCGCAGTGGAACAGATAGTAGGGGCGGACTTTGATCCGAAGCAGGCCGCGGATCAATTCCCGCATGATCGCCAGATCGTCGTTGACTCCACGCAGCAGCACCGTGTGATTGTTGACGGGAATGCCGGCTTTGATCAAGGCCCGGCAGGCCCGGCTCGCCTCCGGCGTGATCTCCCGCGGATGATTGAAATGGGTGTGGACGTACACCTTCTCCGCGGACTCCAGCAGTTCAATCAGTTCCGGATCGAAGAGGCGCTGGGGCAAGGTCACCGGCACGCGCGTGCCGATGCGCACGACATCAACGTGGGGAATCTCCCGCAACTGTTCCAGGTAATAGCGCAGCTTGGGCAGGGGGAGGGTGAGCGGATCGCCGCCGGAGACGATGACATCACGCACCTGGGGATGCCGCCGAATGTAGTCGATCATCCGTTCGTCATTGGGATGGATGGCTTCCCAGCCGCCGCGGGTGAGCGTGGCCCGCTTGCGGGTGCAGAAGCGGCAGTACATCGAGCAGTTCGGCGTGGTCAAAAGCAGCACCCGGTCGGGATAGCGATGGGTGAGGCCGGGCACGGGCGAGTCCTTATCTTCCTCCAGCGGATCGGTCAGGGCGTAGCCGGAGGCCGACTCCGCTTCCTGCGCCGAGGGGACGGATTGCAAACGGATGGGGTCTTGGGGATCGTCCGGATCGATGAGGGAGAAGTAGTAGGGCGGGATGGCCATTTTGTAGTCGCCTTCCAGGCGGCCAATGGCTTCGAGTTCCTCCCGGCTGAGGCGGAGCAGGCGGCGCAACTGCCGCACCGAACGGATGGCATGCTGCATCTGCCAGCGCCAGTCCTGCCATTGCTCTTCCGGGACATCGTGCCAGGTGGGATGGCGCCGCGGACGACTCGGAGGTTCCTCTTCCTCGGACGCCAGCGCGGGCGTAGGAACGGCCGGAGCCAACGAACGGCGAGCATCAAGCTCGAACATACAGACGCGGACCTCGTCGGGTCGGGAGATTCCGCCTCGTGCCCCCAATGGCACCGAGCAGGCGGGAGCGACTCAGCGTTGCATCACGCATATCACGAGTCGGCTTCATAAGATGAAATCTTAACACCGACTGCGCCGGAAACAAGTTGCTCTCACCGTTCGGAAGCCAAGAAATTGCCAAATTGTTCCGTCTGCGCCGTTGAGAGCATCCGCTCCGCCCGCCTCCCCACCGCCCTCCCCCTTGCCAGCGTCCACTTCAGCCTACCCTCCGCCCTTCACACCCTCCGCGCCTCGTGACACCCGCAACGCTCCCCACCTGCCGCCCTCCGTTGCAGTCCCGCCCCTCAGCGCGCCCCGTACAATGGAGGCAGCAGGAGGACCCCGCGAGGACAAACCCATGCCCCGGAATCGGGTTGAAATCAAAAGCCTTTACTACATCACGCACCTGGACAATGTCTCCTCGATCCTGGAGAAAGGTATCCTGTCCCACAGCCGTGTTGCCACCGAAGGCGTGCCGTTCACACCGATCTTCACACCGATCTACGACGCCAGCATCGTCAGCAACCGCCAGCACAGAATGACCCCCGACGGCCGAAGTCTCTGGGAGTACGCCAACTTGTACTTCCAGCCCCGCAATCCCATGATGTACCGCGTCGTCTACGAGAAAGGCGCTGACTATCTCGCCGTCCTCGGCGTCAAGCCGAAGTCCTCCACCTGCCCCACATCTGGATAACCGACGGCAACGCTGCCAGCGAACTGACACAATTCTTCCCTGCCTCGGACGGCCGGAAGATCATCCAAAACCAGTGGTCCATCCTCCAGGCCGACTACTGGAAAAAAGAGGATGGCTCGAAACGCAAAATCATGGCCGAGTGCCTCGTGCCGGAACAGATCGACCCCTCCTCGATCCACACCATCTACGTCGCCAGCCATCAGGTGAAAAAGCAACTCGAAAGCCACATCCGCCCTGCGAAAATCCCCGTCGTCCCCGAACCGAATCTGTTCTTCCAGCCCGACTTCAAGAGACGAATCGGAAACAACATCTCCCTGGTCGAGGGAGATATGTTCTTCTCCACCATGCAAACGCTCACGGTGAGCGTGAACCTCCAGGGTATCATGGGCAAAGGATTGGCCTCGCGCGCCAAGTATCAGTTCCCCGACGTCTACGTTTACTACCAGGACTGTTGCCGAACGCGGCGCTTGGCGGCGGGCAAACCCTGCCTCTACAAGCGGGAAAGCTCCCTGGACGAAGACCTGGCCGATCTCTCCACCCCCCAGGACATCCCCAATGCCATCAAATGGTTCCTGCTCTTTGCCACCAAGCGGAGATGGCGCGACAATTCTCGAATCGAAGACATCGAAGCCGGCCTCGCTTGGTTCCGCGATCACTTCCGGGCAGAAGGGGTGAAGTCTGTCGCCTTCCCGGCCCTCGGTTGCGGCTTGGGAGGACTCCGCTGGGAACAGGTCGGACCGTTGATGTGTCGGTACCTCCACGATCTCGGCATCGACGTCGCCATCTACCTGCCCCGCGAACGCGAAATCGACGAGCAATACCTCAGCGAAAAATACCTGCTCGGCGAGTGAAACGGGAAATGAACGGCTCCGGCACCGAGCGTTCCCGTATGACTGTACCCTGTCACTTCCGAAAATTGGCTATTTGACAATCCGAGGTTTACTGTTCACAAAATCATTTCTACATTTGTTCTCACCCCGCCGCCTCATAGACGACCTTACACTGCCGCAGATACGGCGAATTCCGCAACGCCTCCTGACCTTCAGTGCTAATCGTATTGTCCTATAGGCCCAAAAGGCCAAGTTCTGCAGGTAGGGCGATTGCGCCAACGCCTTCGCGCCAGCGTCGCCGACCTGATTCCCAATCAGGTCCAGTATCATGTGTTGCACCTGAAGATGAATGAACTCGGCTCGCGCCGGGGCGCCATTTTCTTCGAGAAAATCGGCCAGAATTAGACGGGGCAACGGGTCCAATGGCTGTTTGGCGATCTGACGCAATAGTGTCAGTGCAGTGGACCCAAACCGTCCCCACCACGGCTCCACCACAAACGGCTCCGGCACCTCACGCTCCCGCATGGCCCTGCGTCCTTCGCAAGTTTTTCATCCCAGATGAGCTGGTTCATTCCGTCTGGAGGTTGTTTGGATTATATCCTCTTCCGGTTTTCCTGCCTGTCGAGTTTTGCGGCGGATCGGAGGAGGGGGACGGCCGGTGACGCCGGGCTGTCCATGCTTGGGGGTGGACAAGTTTTGGCAGCGGCGGTTTCGGTTGGCCAGCTACTTCCTGAGGCGAGTGTCTCGACAAAGCCGGCGGCGGACGGCATCATAGAAGACAGCCTGTCCCGGCGGGGACAGTTTTTCTGGCTAGGGGAGGAAGGAAGCGATGAGGTACGAGCATGAGGTTGGGGCCAGGCGGCGGGGGCGGCGTGCCGGTGGGGGGACTTGGGTCTGGGGTCTGGCAGTCGCCGGGCTGCTGGCGGCGGCTGCGCCGGTGTTAGCAGGAGGGGAAGCGGCGGCGAGCGCGGCCCAGCGGCCGAACATCCTCTTCTTTTTCGCAGACGATTGGGGCCGGTATGCTTCGGTGTATGCCGCCCACGAAGCAGCGCCGGCGGGCTTGTGCCAGGTGCTGCGCACGCCGAACATCGACGCGGTGGCGCGTCGGGGGGTAGTCTTCCGCCATGCTTTTGTGCCGGCGCCGTCCTGCACGCCGTGCCGCAGTTCCCTGCTGACGGGCCGATACTTTTTCCAGACCGGACGAGCCGCCATACTGCAAGGGGCGCAATGGGAGGAAAGCTTGCCGGCGGTGCCGTTGCTGTTGCGTGAGGCGGGGTACACGATCGGCAAGACGGGGAAGGTGTGGAGTCCGGGCACGCCCGCGGATGCCCCCTTTGGCGGGCAGCGCTTCGCCTATCAGCAAGCGGGGATGGCCTTCCAGCGCTTCTCTCAGCAGGCGATGCAGGCGGTGGAACAAGGGGCGAGCGTGGAACAGGCCAAGGCGCGGCTGCTCCAGCAGGCGGACGAAAACTTTGCGGCGTTTTTGCGGCAGCGCCAGGCGGGGGAGCCGTTTTTCTACTGGTTCGGCCCGACGAACACGCACCGCTCCTGGGCCCGCGGCTCCGGGAAAAAGCTCTGGGGCATCGACCCGGACGCGCTGCAAGGCCGCCTGCCGCCGTTTCTGCCCGATGTGCCGGAAGTCCGGGAGGACCTGGCGGACTACCTGGGGGAAGTGCAGGCGCTCGATAGCCTGCTCGGTGTTCTGCTGAAGCGGCTGGAACAAGCCGGGGAGGCGGAGCGGACCATCGTGGTGCTCAGCGGCGATCACGGCGGGCCGGGCTTCCCCCGTGGCAAATGCAACCTTTACGACTTCGGCACGGCGGTGGCCCTGATCGTCGCCGGCCCCGGCATCCCCGGCGGGCGGACCGTCGATGACTTCGTCAACCTCATGGACCTGGCCCCGACATTTCTCGAGCTCGGCGGCGTGCCCGTGCCCAAAGGCACCGCGGGACGCTCCCTGCTGCCCATCCTGCGCAGCGACCGTAGCGGGCAGGTCGATCCCAGCCGCACCTGGGTCATCACCGGTCGGGAGCGCCACGTGGCCGATGCCCGCGCCGGCAACCGGCCCTATCCCCAACGGGCTTTGCGCACACGGGAGTGGCTCTACATTCGCAACTACGCACCGGACCGCTGGCCGATGGGCGACCCCAAAGCCGCCGCCCGCACCCCCCTGCCCTCCTGGGACGTGCTCGCCAACGACACCTTCGCCGCCTTCGCTGACCTCGACGCCGGACCCACCAAAGCCTGGCTCATCCTCCACGGCCACGAGGAACGCTGGCAACCCTTCTTCCGCCTCGCCTTCGACAAACGGCCCGCCGAGGAACTCTACGACCTCCGCCACGACCCCTACCAGATGAAAAACCTGGCCCAGGACCCCCGCTACGACGCCCCACGGCACAAGCTAGCCCAGGAACTCGAACGCCGCCTGCGCGCAGCGGACGACCCCCGCCTCGTGGAAGCCGACTGCCGCTTTGAACGCCCCCCCTTCACGGACCCCGCCCCGCCTCCCAAGAAGAAAAAGTAGAGCGCCGTCTGCCTCCAAGGGAACGTTCGCCATGCTGGAAGTGAACGCCGCCCAACAGATCGTCCTGGCTGCTGTCAAACCGCTGTCGCCGACCCGCGAACCCCTGGACCGCCGCCTGCTGGGCCGCCTCCTGGCCGAAGAAATCATCGCCCCGCAGGACAGTCCCGCCTGCGACAAATCCCTGCGCGATGGCTACGCCGTCCGTGCCGCCGACTGCCCGTCAGCCGGAACCGTCCTCCAGGTGATCGGCGAGATCGCCGCCGGTGCTGCGCCGGGAGCAGGGATCGGACCAGGCCAGTGCCAGCGGATTTTCACCGGTGCCCCCCTGCCCGCCGGGGCGGACGCCGTCGTCATGCAGGAAGACGTCGAACTGCTCCCCACCGGCCACATCCGCCTGCGCCAGGGACCCGTCCGCCCCGGCCAGTGGGTCTATCCCCGCGGTCAGGAAATGCACGCCGGCGAAGCCATCCTCACCCCTGACACCCGCCTGACACCCGCCGCCCTGGGCGTGCTCGCTAGCCTCGGCCGTGCGTCCGTACAGGTCATCGCCGCCCCCCGCGTCGGCATCGTCGCCACCGGCAATGAACTGCTCGCTCCCGGCCAGCCGGGGACCCCAGGGAAAATCTACAACAGCAACGGCCCCCTCCTCTCCGCCCTCCTCGCCGCACTGCCCCTCGAATCCATCGACTTCGGCATCCTCCCGGACGAAGAAGCCCCCCTCCGCGCCGGCCTCGAACGCATGCTCCAACAGTGCCATGCCATCGTCATCGCCGGAGGGATGTCCGTCGGAGATTACGACCTGGTGCCCCGCACCCTCCGCACCCTGGGACTGGACGAACACATCCGCCAGGTCCGCATGAAACCCGGCAAACCCTTCCTCTTTGGCCGCTGCGGCGATCGCCTCGTCTTCGGCCTGCCGGGCAATCCAGTGAGCGCCTTCGTCTGCTGTCAGCTCTTTGTCCTTCCCGCCCTCCGCCGACTCCTCGGATATGCCGAAGCCGACTGCTATCCCCCCGTCCTCCCTGCCCGCTTCCGGGAAGCCTTCGCCGCCAGTAACGACCGCCCCACCTATCACCCCGCCCGCTACGAACTCCGACCCACCGAACTGCTCGTGAAACCCCTCCCCTGGTCCGGGGCCCCCGATCTGCGCGCCCTGCTGGCCGCCAACGCCCTGCTCCTGCTCCCCCCCGGCGACGTTCGCTACGCCCCCACCGACCCCGCCTCCTTCATCCCCCTGGATCGCACCTGAGCCGCCCCCCTGCCCCTTCCCCGCTTCCGCCACCTCACCGCACGACCCACGAACAACCTGAAAAACCCAGATCGACGGGAACGAAACGACGGAACCCCGCCGCCTCCGGGAAGGGTTCCTGCTATTGGCCTCTCCGACCGCCGCAGAAAAAGAGCCTGGGAAAAAGGAAAGCCGGCAGCGGCTCCCGCAGACTTCCGCTCCCGGCCCCTCGCAAGAGATTTTCAAACGCCTTTCGGCATCACTGCATGTGAAAGTTAAAAGTTTTCATGATGTTTATGTTCACATAAGTAAGTTTCAAACGCCTTTCGGCATCACTGCATGTGAAAGGGTATCCAAGCGCCGCGAAGAGGAGACTAATTATGTGTTTCAAACGCCTTTCGGCATCACTGCATGTGAAAGGATATGACACCGCGGCGTCATGATGCATCCACATCGTTTCAAACGCCTTTCGGCATCACTGCATGTGAAAGACCAGGAGCGGGTAGCTCAGGCTCCTGGGCAGCAAGTTTCAAACGCCTTTCGGCATCACTGCATGTGAAAGTGAACCGGAAGTGTCTAAATGGCAGAAAGGTGTGGTGTTTCAAACGCCTTTCGGCATCACTGCATGTGAAAGGAGGAGAGTCATGGAGGTTTATGTGTCACTGTCTGGGTTTCAAACGCCTTTCGGCATCACTGCATGTGAAAGGATATGACACCGCGGCGTCATGATGCATCCACATCGTTTCAAACGCCTTTCGGCATCACTGCATGTGAAAGCCGGCGAGCAGTCGCGAAAATCGATTAGTTCGTCTTTCGTTTCAAACGCCTTTCGGCATCACTGCATGTGAAAGACTACTGGGAGGAGCTAAGGAATCTGGTGAAGGGGTTTCAAACGCCTTTCGGCATCACTGCATGTGAAAGATTGCGCGGACGGTTGACGCGCCGGTCGTCATCGAGGTTTCAAACGCCTTTCGGCATCACTGCATGTGAAAGCTGGAACGCGAGTAAAGCTTCTCCGTGATGCCATCCGTTTCAAACGCCTTTCGGCATCACTGCATGTGAAAGTCCTTCCAGGGGCAGCACGAGGCCGCTGTGCTGATGTTTCAAACGCCTTTCGGCATCACTGCATGTGAAAGAAGCAACTTCTCTGCTTCTGTCGCGTCATACAACTGTTTCAAACGCCTTTCGGCATCACTGCATGTGAAAGGTTGATAACGGCACTAATTCTGAATCTGAAACTGTTGGTTTCAAACGCCTTTCGGCATCACTGCATGTGAAAGTTAGACTCATCACGGTTTGAATGTACGCGACGTTCACGGTTTCAAACGCCTTTCGGCATCACTGCATGTGAAAGAGCTGGCTCTTGCCGCCCTAGAAATCCTAGCATTTGCTCGAGGTACTTTCAAGCACCCCCCCAAAAAATTTTTCGATTTTTTTTCCGACCCCCCTTCGGAGGAAAGATCAGTAACGTATAGTATTGGGAAATAAGAGGTTGCGATTAATCAAGCACGTCCCCGCTAGTAGATTCGGATCAAGTTGTTTTATGGCAGTTAGTTACGTCGAAATTGAGGTGAGGTCGAAGTTGCACGCGGAGGTGCTTGAATGAACGTTGGTTTGAATGATGTGGGTCAGTTCCGCACAGGGAAGGCGAGCGGTTCGGGCGAATGGGGAATGGGGAGTGGGGAGTGGGGAGTGGGGAGTGGGGAATGGGGAGTGGGGAATGGGGAGTGGGGAATGGGGAATGGTGGGAAGCGGCGAGCGGTTCGGGCGAATGGCGAATGGCGAATGGCGGAAAGCAGTGAATGGCGAATGGCGAAGGGCGAATGGTGGAAGACAGCGAGCGGCGAGCGGCGAGCGGTGGGGCGAATGGCGAATGGTGGGAGAGGGGCGAGCGGGGGAGGTTCCGCCCCCGGAATGCGGTCCGCCTCGACCCCTGGTGTCAACGAGGCGGCAGTGAAGGATGTGGTGGCGGTGCTGAAGGGGCTGGGGAAGCGGTGAGGGTCGGGGAAGGGTCGGCGTGCGGGGTGCGAGGGCGGCGGAGGTGAGTCAGGAGGGCATCGGCGAGGACGAGGAGGACGGCGAGCCAGACGCAGGCGAGGGCGGCCAGGCGGGCGGTGGTCAGCTCTTCACCCAGGACGGTGAGGGCCAGGAGCAGTTGCACGGTGGGGGAGATGAACTGGAGGAAGCTGAGGGCCAGGAGGGTGAGGCGGCGCAGGGAGAGGGTGAAGGCGAGCAGTGGGACGACGGTGACGAGTCCGCTGGCGAGGATGGCGGCGGTGGCGGCGGGTGTGGCGCCGAGGTGGTGGTGACCGGAGCCGGCGAGGAGGAGGTAGGCGGCGGAGGGGGGCAGAAGGAGGGCGGTTTCGACGGTCAGGGCGGCGATGGAATCCAGGGGGATTTGTTTGCGGAGGAGGCTGTAGAGTCCGAAGGTGAGGGGGAGGGCGAGGGGGAGCCAGCCCCCCTGTCCGTTGAGGAGGAGGGGAAGCGCAGCGCTGAGGGCGACCAGGGCCAGGGCGGGGTAATGGGCGGGGCGGAGGCGTTCGCCGAGCAGGGCGGAGCCGAGGGCGGCGTTGACCAGGGGCAGGAGGAAGTAGCCGTGGCTGGCTTCGGCGACGCGATCGGTGACGGTGGCGTAAATGTACAGCAGCCAGTTGACGGCCAACAGACTGGCGGACGCCCCCAGGCGCATCATCAGGCTGCGGTCTGCCAGAGCGCGGCGGAGTTCCGCGCGGGGCTGACGATGGAGCGTCACCAAAAGCAGAAGCAGGGGCAACGACCAGACGATCCGCTGGGCGAGGATTTCCCCGGCGGACAGGCCGTAGCGTTTGAGCAGGGCGAAGTAGAGGGGCACCAGTCCCCAGCAGGTGTAGGCGCCGAGGCCCCAGAGGAGGCCGGAACGGGAGGAGCCGGTCACGCGGACCTCCCCGGAGCGGGAGTGGAAGTCCGGGGCTGGACGCCTGCCGCTTCCTGGAGCGCGCGGCCCAAAAGCTGGTGGAAGTAATAGCCGCCGTTTTCCCGCTCCACGCTGAAGCGCCCGTAACGGTAGCTGCGACTGTGGAGGTTCCGCTGGACTTCTTCGCAGACTTCCATGTCTTCCCGCTGAACTTGCTCGGTCACCGCCAGGCTTTCCGCGATGAAGTCCGGCGGCGTTCCCTCGGCAAAGTAGAGGTCGAAGAGGACCCGGCAGCGCTCCACCCCCAGGGGCACCACAATGTTGCAGTCCATCACGCCGGGGTAGATGTTGAACATGACGTTGGGATAGACCCACCAGTAGGCGGCCAGGTCTCCGCTGCGGGTGCGTCCGACGGCGCCGCTCGCCGCCTGCAACGGGCTGACTTGCAACACCGTCGCCCCTTCGCAAATCGTGCGGTAGTCCCGGTACTGCAACGCTTCGGATAGGCCGGGATGCACCGTGTTGACGTGGTAGCCGCCGTCGAGATAGTTGTCCACATACACCTTCCAGTTGCAGGCCAGGTCATAAACCCGCCGCTCGTGCCAGACTAAGCCCTGGAACGCCTGCCGGTCGGCTGCCCACTGGGGCAACGGGTGCAGATAGCTTTCCAGGTCCGTCGCGGGCTGGCCCAGATGGACCCAGACGTACGGTCCCCACTCGGCCGTTGCCACCTCCGGCAAGCCGTTGGCCTCGCGATCGAACTCTTCCACCCCGGCGAACTCCGGCACGCCCCGCAGCCGGCCCCTCAGGTCATACGTCCAGCCGTGATAGCGGCACCGCAGCTTGCTGGCCCGCCCCTGCTCCGCCGTGCACACCCGCGCCGCCTTGTGCCGACAAACGTTGATAAAACCCCGCAGCACCCCGTCCTCCCCTCGCACCACCACCACGGGCTCGCCCGCCACGGCGAAAGTCACATACGACCCCGCCTCCGCCACCAGCTCCCGCCGACCCACCGCCTGCCACGTCTGGCCAAACACCGCCTCCCGTTCCAGCTCCGCCACCCCCTCCCAGGTGTACCACTCCTTCGGCAGCGTCCGCGCCCGGCTCAACGGCCGACCCGGATCAAAATCCGCCAGCACCTCCCGCACCGCCTCCGCTACACCCCTTCCTGTTCCTTCCATCGCTGAACCCTCCCTTCCCCTTCAAATCGTGACGCAGGAAAAACCGCCGTCCACCACAATATTCTGCCCCGTCACAAAACCGCTCGCCCGCCGACTCGCCAGCCAAACCACCGCGCCGCCCAACTCCCACGGCTCCCCAAAACGCCCCATCGGCGTATGAGCGATGATCGCCTGGCCCCGCTCCGTGTAATTCCCCGCCTCATCGTACAGCAGCCGACGATTCTGCTCCGCCGGGAAAAACCCCGGACTGATCGCGTTGACCCGCACCCCATACGGCGCCCACTCCCGCGCCAGCCACTGCGTCAGGTTCAGCACCGCCGCCTTCGCCGCCGAATAAGCCACCACCCGCGACAGCGGTCGCATCCCCGCCAGCGAGGCGATGTTGATAATGCTCCCCCCACCCCCCGCCACCATCACCTCCCCAAACACCTGGCACGGCAACAACACCCCGCCTACCAGATTCAAATCAAACACCCCCCGCCATGCC